>JBOHCT010000162.1:0-10171 GCA_050699055.1 Streptosporangiaceae bacterium
CCTCTACCCGCTGCCGCCCGGCTGGGTGGACGAGCTGCGGCCCGACACGGTGGTCTGCCGCTGCGAGGACGTCACGTGGGACAGGGTGCGTGCCGCGGTCGCCGACGGCGCGTACGACATGCGCTCGCTGAAGGGCCTGACCCGCTGCGGCATGGGCTACTGCCAGGGACGCGTCTGCGGCTCGCCGCTGCAATGCGCGCTTGCCGAGCTGACCGGCCGCGGTCCCGCCGACGTGGGGGACCTGCACAAGCGGACGATCGCCACCCCGGTGCCGCTGAGTGATCTCACCGAGCTGACCTGACGGCCTCAGGTTCACCCCCGATTTGACTCGCTTGCCCGCGAGGCACAAACTAGGCCTGCTTGTATACTCCATCTGGAGTAACCCGTGTCGATTAATCCTCCGCCTCGGCTGACGCCGCTCGGGGTGGCCGTGCTCGAGCTGCTGCACGAGCGGCCGATGCATCCCTACGAGATGCACCAGCTCACCCGCGACCGCCACACCGACCAGGTCGTCAAGATCAAGGCAGGTTCCCTTTACCACACGGTCGAGCGGTTGCAACAGCAAGGGCTCATCGAGCCGGTGGAGACCAGCCGCGAGGGGCGCCGGCCCGAGCGCACCGTGTACGCGATCACCGGCGACGGCCGCGACGCGTTCGCGAGCACGCTGAGCGACATGTTGCGCGAGCCGGTCCGCGAGTACCCCGTGTTCGCGGCCGCGGCGGCGTTCATGCACACGCTTCCCCGTGACGAGGTCATCCAGTTGCTGGCACGCCGCGCCGTCCGCCTCGAAGGCGAGATCGCGGCCTTCAACACCGTGCTGGAGGGGCTCGTGCGCGGGGGACTGTCGCGGCTGCACGTGGTCGAGGTCGAGTACCTGCAGGCGCTGCGCAGGGCCGAGCTCGACTGGGTGCGGTCGGTCCTCGACGACCTGCGTTCCGGGCGGCTCAGGTGGCTGGTCGGCCAGGGGGAGCGGGAGAACGGCGAGGGCCGAGAGGAGACGGGCGCGTGACCAAGCTGCGCGGCAACCCCTGGGCCGTGCTGATGTCGCTCTGCCTGGGCTTCTTCATGATCCTGCTCGACGTGACGATCGTGAACATCGCGATCCCGTCGATCATGGACGGTTTGGGCGCCACGCTGGACCAGATCCTGTGGGTGCTGGACGCCTATATCCTCGTCTACGCCGTTCTGCTCATCACGGCCGGCCGCCTGGGCGACATCGTCGGCCCGCGCAACCTGTTCCTCGCGGGCATGGCGGTGTTCGTCCTCGCCTCGGCGTGGTGCGGGCTGGCCCAGGACCCGTCCCAGCTGATCGTCGCCCGCGCGGTCCAGGGCGTCGGCGCGGCCCTGCTGACCCCGCAGACGCTGACGATGATCACCGCGATCTTCCCCACCGACCGGCGTGGCGCGGCCATGGGCGTGTGGGGAGCGGTCGCGGGGGTCGCGACGATCGCGGGGCCGACCCTCGGCGGGCTCATCGTCACTGACTGGAGCTGGCGTGGCATCTTCTACGTGAACGTGCCGATCGGCGTAGTGGCGTTCACGCTGGCGGCCCTCATCATCCCCGACCTGCGGCCGGGGCGCAGGCACCGGCTCGACGCGCCCGGCGTCGTGCTCGCGACGGCGGGCCTGTTCGCCATCGTCTTCGGCCTCGTCGAGGGCCAGCGCTACCACTGGGGAAGGGTCTGGGCCTTCGTCACCATCCCGGAGATCATCGCGGCCGGCGTGGTGCTGCTGGTGGTCTTCGTCATCGTGCAGCGGTTCGAGAAGCGCGAACCGCTGCTGCCGTTCGCGGTACTGCGGGACCGCAACTTCTCGGTGTTGAACGTCGTCGGGATGGCCCTCCAGTTCGCCATGCTCGGCCTGTTCTTCCCGCTCACCATCTACTTCCAGTCCGTGTTGGGTCTCTCCGCGCTCGCGGCCGGCCTCACCATGGCACCGATGCCGCTGGTGTCCATGCTTGTCGCGCCGTACAGCGGCCGGCTCGCCGACCGCGTCGGAGGCAAGTACGTGCTGATGCCGGGCCTCGCGCTCTTCGCGTGCGGCATGGGGTTGATCATCGGGACCGCACACGTCGACACGTGGCGGTGGAGCTTCCTGCCAGGCCTGCTGGTCGCCGGGCTCGGCATGGGGTGCATCTTCGCGCCGCTCAACGCCGAGGCCATGCGGGGCATCGAGCCGCGGCTGGCGGGTGCCGCCTCCGGGCTACTCAACACCAGCCGGCAGCTCGGCGGCGTCGTCGGGAGCGCGGCGGTCGGCGCGTTGCTGCAGAACCGGCTCGCGGCGTCCCTGTACGACGAGGCGGTCGACCACGCCTCGGGGTTGCCGGCACCCTTCCGCGGCCAGTTCGTCGACGGTTTCCGCCATGCGGCGCGAAGCGGCCTCGAGGTCGGCGGCGGGCAGGCCGCGGGCCTGCACGTGCCTCAGGGGTTGCCACCCCAGGTGGCCGAGCAGCTGCGCCACCTCGGCCTTCTCGTCTTCCAGCACGGGTACGTCGACGCGATGCGCCCGACCCTCGTTCTCCCGGTCGCGGTCCTTGTCCTCGCGGCTGTCTGCTGCCTGGCGCTGCGGCGGCGTCGGCGGGTAGGGCAGCCGGCCGAAGGAACCGAGGACGCCGCGCTGGTAGGGGACTGAGCTACCTGAGCTACCCGTGATGCGTCACGCCGCCACGGCGACGAACCAGCGTCCTTCATGCAGGACGTCGCCTCCGCTCGGCCAGCGTGGCGTCGGCGACGACTTGCGTCAGCTCCCGTCGTTGGATCATGCCGAGAATCTCTTCTCGGCCGCGGGCCCAGCTCATCGCACCCCTGCCGAGGTGGAAGGACGAGAGGGCTCGATCACGGGGACCCGCGGCCTCTTGCGTAGCTCGTCAAGGAACCCCTCATCACCGGACCGCCACCGCCCCGGAGACACCACGACCGTATTGACGTCGCGACCCAGCCTGTCCCTGGCACGACCTGTTGCGTCATGCAGGTCATCACGATCGGGACGGCCGACGATAAGCAGGTCGATGTCCACCGGAGACGGACCTAGTTCGCCGAGCATGCGCGCCGCCCACGAGCCGAAGACAGCGGCGTAGTCGATGCCGTCCAGCCCGGTCAGCTCTTCGGCGAGGACTTGCGCTGGACCCAGCGTGATCGTGACGAGGTCGGTCAGTGCTTGATAGAAGGGCGCGGCAGCATTCGCGCTGACGAGCTTGGTACGTCCGACTCTGCGGCTGCGCAGGACAGCGGCCCGTTCCAGGCGAGCGACCTCACGGGTCATGTTGCCGCTGTCGGTCCCCACCGCGGTTGCGAGCTCAGCGACGGAGTACTCGCCGCCCCCGATGTAGGTATGTGCGAGTACCGCCGTCGTGAGCCGTGACCGAAAGATCGGAAGAATGGGAGGCGCGGGGCGCTGCACGTCTGCTCCTCCACTCGGAACGCGTAGTGGTGCGGCCACGCGCCGTACTCTACTGTCAAAGACACAGGAAATCCTGCGCTATTGGCAGCATGAGCATGTCGCGTCTTGGACGTTGGGCGGCTCAGGGCGACGGCCGCGCTCGTAGCCCGCGCGCATCTGCTCGCTCACGACGCCGAGAGTCGACACGGGCCGAGCGTACCCGGCGGCCCCGAGCGCATAGCCTTGGGAACCGCCATGGCCACTCCGCTCACGTTCATCGCGCCGCGGCGCGCGAAGCCGCCGCGCCACCTCGCCGACCTCTCGCCGGATGAGCGGCGGGCCGTGATCGCGGAGCTCGGGGAGGAGCCGTATCGGGCAAGCCAGCTCTCCCGCCACTACTTCGGCCGGCTGACCCGCGACCCGGCGGCGATGACCGACCTCCCCGCGCAGACTCGTGACCGCCTCGCCGAGTCCATGCTGCCGCCGCTGCTCACCGCCGTACGCCACCAGTCCTGCGACGGCGGGACGACGCGCAAGACGGTGTGGCGGGCGTTCGACGGCGCGCTGGTCGAGTCGGTGCTCATGCGTTACCCGGACCGCGTGACCATGTGCGTGTCCAGCCAGGCCGGCTGCGGTATGGGCTGCCCGTTCTGCGCGACCGGACAGGCGGGACTGACCCGCAACCTCTCCGCGGCCGAGATCGTGGAGCAGGTCGTCGCCGGGGCGCGGGACCTGGCCGCGGACGAGGTCCCTGGCGGACCCGGCAGAGTCAGCAACGTCGTGTTCATGGGCATGGGCGAGCCGCTCGCCAACTACCGTGCGGTACTAGGGACGCTGCGCCGCCTCACCGACCCCGTGCCAGACGGGCTCGGGCTATCCCAGCGCTCGGTCACGGTGTCGACGGTGGGGCTGGTGCCCGCCATCCGGCGGCTGACGGACGAAGGGCTGAACGCGACGCTCGCGGTGTCTCTGCACGCCCCCGACGACGAGCTGCGCGACACCCTCGTGCCTGTCAACACCCGCTGGAAGGTCGCCGAGGTGCTCGACGCGGGCTGGGCGTACGCCGAACGGACGCGGCGGCGGGTCTCGATCGAGTACGCGCTCATCCGGGACGTCAACGACCAGCCCTGGCGCGCGGACCTGCTCGCGGAGCTTCTGGCGGGACACCTGGTACACGTCAACCTGATTCCGCTGAACCCAACCCCGGGCTCGGTATGGACGGCGTCACGCCAGGACGACGAGCGGGAGTTCGTACGACGTCTGGAGCGGCGCGGCGTGGCCGTGACCGTACGCGACACCCGGGGCCGGGAGATCGACGGCGCCTGCGGGCAGCTCGCCGCGTCCACCATCGCTTAGCGCCTCCGCCCGGCCCCCCGCCGGCTGTGTGCAGTAGTCTTCGCGGTGGCGCGGACCAGCGCGTGCGGCCACCGTGGGTGCGTCGGGGTCCGACCGCAGCCGCTTCTCACGCTGGGATCGGGTGACATCGCCGACGGTGTGCTTGCACGCGTGGCCGGCGTGAAGACGCGCGCGGGCGCGGTGCTGGACATCTTGTCGGACCGGCTGTCCGTGGCGTACTTTTCGTGGTCTACGTGCCGCTCGCGGTGCGAACGGGCTGCGCCGCCGCCGCGCCCGTCCCAGCGGAGGCCGTATGTCCGTGATCGGAGCACTGGTCACTTACGGGACGTGCTTCGTCTCTGCGTTCGTGCCGGTGGTCAACGCCGAGGCGTACCTGCTCGGCGTCGCGGCCTTCACGGACGTGTCGAGCCTATGGGTCCTGGCGCTGATGGCCGCGTTGGGTCAGATGACCGGCAAGCTGGTCTTCTACTGCGTGGGGCGAGGGGCGCTCGCACTGCCCTGGGTCGCGCGCAAGGGCGAACGCGCCGGACGGTGGCGAGCGCGCCTTGAGGCGTGGCAGGCCCG
This sequence comes from Streptosporangiaceae bacterium, assembly GCA_050699055.1. Classification (GTDB taxonomy): domain Bacteria; phylum Actinomycetota; class Actinomycetes; order Streptosporangiales; family JBOHCT01; genus JBOHCT01. Next base: position 5,299 of record JBOHCT010000162.1, read on the forward strand.
CGCGAACGAGCATCGAGTGTGGGCGTTCGTGCTGGTCGCCGTCAGCGCGTTCATCGGCCTGCCGCCGTTCGCGTTGGTGAGCGTCCTCGCCGGTACCCTCCGCCTGCGCGCCCTGCTTTTCACCGTTCTCGGCCTCGCCGGCCGGTTCGCGCGCTTCTCTGTCGTCCTCGCCGTGCCCGGGTTGACGTCGGCACTCTTCGGCTGGCCGTAGGAACCTTGCTGGACCAGTTCGGATTTCCGACGACGGCGGACGCGGTAGACGACGGCCAGCACACCAGACACCATCCAGCCGAACTGGTGCGGCTATTCCCTCCACCTCGACTACGCCGTCGCCGTCACGCTCGCCGCGCGCTCCCAGCGGCTCGGCGGGTGTCGGCGAAGGTAGGAATGTGGCCCGTCCCGCCTCGGCCGGCGAGCGAGAGCGAGGCCGCCGCCATGCCGTACCCGACGGCGTCGCGGAGCGTGTCGCCCAGCGCGCGGCGGGCGGTGACGGTGCCGGCGAACACGTCCCCCGCACCGGTCTGGTCGACGAGGGCGGACGGAGGAACGGCGGGTAGGTGTACCGGCCCCTGGCCGTTCCCGCCGTCGAGCACGACCCCCTCGGCTCCGCAGGTCACCGCTACCGCGCGCGCCCCGAGGTCACGGCAGGCCTTGGCTGCGGCCACGGGGTCGTCGGTACCGAAGAAGGCTTGGGTCTCGCGCGCGCAGGCGGGAGTGACCAGCTCGGCGTAGGGCACGAGCTCGGCGAGCGCCCGCGCGGCCTCGGCCGGGGTCGTGAGGCGGGCACGGAAGTTGGGGTCGTACACGAATCGCCGTGCCGCCCCGGCGGCCCGCAGGACAGCGGCGCGGGCGCTCGACGAGATCGCGGCCGTCACGCCCGTCGCGAGTACGGCTCCGACCGAGTCCAGCCCCACGGCGTCGACATCGGAAGGCTCGAGGGTGGAGCCGGCGCTGCCTCGCCGGACGTACACGAACTCCCGCTCGCCGCCCGGGTCGACGGACAGGAAGTAGACGCCCTGCTGGCCGGGGACGCGGCGCACGAGCGCGGTGGAAACCCCAAGCTCGGCGACCCGCGCGGCGATGACCTCGCCCAGCTCGTCGTCGGCGACACGGGTGAGGAGAGCCGTCCGAGCCCCCGCGGCGGCGGCGGCCGCCGCCGCGTTGAGGGCGTCCCCCGAGACGCCGAGCCGCAGATCGCCGCCGCAGCGGAAGACGCCCTCGGACGACAGCTCGACGAGCACCTCGCCGATCACGACCACGTCAATGCCCTCCGGGGCATGATCCGCACTCATCGCAGGGCGTCCCGCACCGTCGCGAGCACCCCCTTGGCGGTGAGCCGCTCCAGCCAACCTGTCACCAAGTCGCGGAACACCGGGGAGGCCGGCAGACCCTCGCCGAACGCCTCGGTGAGCCCGAACAGCCCGGCGGCCACGGCGTGCGGGTCGCGGGGATCGGCGACGCGCAGGCGGTCGGCCAGCGGGTCGTCGACCGGCAGCGGTGCCCCGTCGTCGGACTCGGCGGCGGAGACGTACCGCATCCACGCGGCCACCGCGAGCGTGACGTACCGCGGCTCGGCGCCGGCGGCCAGCCGATCGCGCGCGGTGCCCAGCAGGCGCTGCGGCAGCTTCTGCGACCCGTCCATCGCGACCTGTGTCGTACGGTGGCGCAGCGCCGGGTTCGCGAAGCGGGTCAGCAGCGTGTGACAGTACTCGCCGAGGTCGACACCGGGAGGCTCTCGCAGGGTGGGCACGACGTCGTCGCGCATCAGCCGGTCGACGACCTCGGCAAGGAGCGGCTCGCGTACCGCGTCGGCGATGTGGGTGAAGCCCCCGAGCGCACCGAGGTACGCGAGCGCCGAGTGGCTGCCGTTGAGCAGGCGCAGCTTAGCGTCCTCGTACGGTCCCGGGTCGTCGGTGAGGACGGCGCCGCCCGCCTCCCACCTCGGGCGGTCTGTCACGAAGCGATCCTCGATCACCCACTGGCTGAACGGCTCGGCCACGACCACCCCCTCGTCGGCGACGCCGAGCCTCTCGCGCGCCGCGGCGAGGTCGTCGGAGGTGGTGGCGGGGACGATCCGGTCGACCACCGTGTTCGGGAACGTGACGTGGTCGGCCATCCACCCGAGGATCCGGTCGCCCTCCCCGGGCGGCAGGCGCAGACAGAACTGCTCGACGAGACCGCGCAGCAGTCGTCCGTTTCCCGGCAGGTTGTCGCAGCTCACGACGGTGAGCGGGCCCGCCTCCGCGGTACGCCGTGCCTCCAGGCCGCGGACGAGCTGACCCACGACGGTCCGCGGTTCGCCGCCGCCGAGATCGGCCCCGACCGTCGGATCGTCGATCCGGAGCCGGCCGCTCGCCGGGTCGTGATGGTAGCCCTTCTCGGTCACGGTGATGGTGACGATCCGTACCGCGGGATCGGCCAACAGGTTGCGTAGCTCCCGAGGGCTCTCCCCGGCGAACAGCACGTCGCGGACCGCGCCGATGGTGCGGAGGCCGACGCCGTGCTCCCCACGTTCGAGCACGGTGTAGAGCCCATCCTGCGGCCGAAGCTGGCGCACCACCGCGGCGCTGCGCTCGGTCACCCCGCAGATGCCCCAGTCACCGGGACTCGCGGCGAGGGCGTCGTCGGTGTACACGGCCTGGTGGGCACGGTGGAACGCGCCGATGCCGAGGTGGACGATGCCGACGCGCAACCCGGCTGGGTCGACGCGGGGTCGCAGCCGCCGGGGGAGCCCTGGCAGGGAGGCGAGCGAGAGACGTTCCATCACATGACCGCCCCGAGCTGCCAGGGCGTGAACTCCTCCTCCCCGAAGCCGAGCTCCTCGCTCTTGCTCGGCTGACCGGAGGCGGTGGCGAGGATCAGGTCGAAGATCCGCTGCCCGACCTTCTCCACGTCCGCCTCGCCGTCAGTGATGACGCCGCAGTTCACGTCCATGTCGTCGGCCATGTGGCGGTAAGTGTCGGAGTTGGTGCACAGCTTGAGGCTGGGCGTCGGTGTGCAACCGAACACCGATCCGCGCCCGGTCGTGAAGCAGACGACGTTCGCGCCGCCCGCCACCATGCCGGTCACCGACACCGGGTCGTAGCCGGGGGTGTCCATGAAGACGAACCCCTTCGCCGTCACCGGCTCGGCGTAGCGGTAGACGTCGACGAGGTTGGTCGTGCCGCCCTTGGCGACGGCGCCCAGCGACTTCTCGAGGATGGTGGTGAGCCCTCCCTCCTTGTTCCCTGGCGAGGGGTTGTTGTCCATGCTGCCGCCGAACATCTCTGTATAGCGCTCCCACCAGTGGATGCGGTCGACGAGCCGCTCGCCGACCTCCCGGCTGACCGCGCGCCTGGTGAGCAGGTGCTCCGCGCCGTACACCTCGGGCGTCTCGGCCAGGATGGCGGTGCCGCCGTGGTGTACGAGCTGGTCCGCGGCGGCCCCGAGTGCCGGGTTGGCGGTAATCCCGGAGTAGGCGTCGGAGCCGCCACACTCCAGGCCGAGGACAAGCTCGCTCGCCGGTACTGGCTCGCGGTGGACGGCGTCGGCGACCGGCAGCATCGCGCGCAGCTCGTCCATGGCCGCACGCACAGTCGCCGACGTGCCGCCCTGCTCCTGGATGGTCATCGTCCCTGTGGGGCGCTGCGGCCCGAGGTCCCAGCCCTTGGTGAGGTCGGAGATCTGGTTGACCTCACAGCCGAGCCCGATGACCAGGACCCCAGCGAAGTTCGGGTGATGGGCGTAGCCGGTGAGCGTGCGCCGCAGGATCTCGAAGCCCTCGCCCTCTCCCGCCATGCCGCAGCCGGTCCCGTGGGTGACGGCCATGACGCCGTCGACGTTCGGGTAGTCGTCGAGCAGCCCGGAGCGCTGTACGTGCTGTGCCACCAGCTTGGCGACGGTGGCCGAGCAGTTGACCGAGGTCAGGATCCCGATGTAGTTCCGCGTGGCGACGCGACCGTCAGCGCGCACGATACCTTGGAACGTCGCCCGTTCCTCCGGCGGCACCATCGCCGTCTCCCGTGCCTCGCTGGCGAAGGCGTAGTCGAGGGCGACGGCGTCGAAGCGGAGGTTATGGGTGTGGACGTGGTCGCCCTCCCGGATCGGTCGCGACGCGTACCCGATGACCTGACCGTACTTGCGGACGGGCGCGTCCTCGGGGATGTCGGTGAGCGCGACCTTGTGCCCTTTGGGCACGGGTGGATCACCGGCCTCGCGGCCCATGGACTGGGCGACGTTCAGCCCGACATTGTCGTCGTGGTGGAGTCGGAGCGCCATAGTGGCATCTTCTCCCGAGATCGTGGCTTTGGGCGAGGGTCCCCCAGCTGGCCCACCAGACGTGCGGACCCCCGCCCGGGTGGACGAGGGTCCGCGGCGCCGCGTAGGCGGTTCACAAACAGAGACTCAGCGCATCGGCGTGAAGTCCCGGCTGGCGACGAAGTCTGGCCTGCGGTCGGGCGCCTGGTACGGCTCGCCGAGCGCGTTGTCCACGCTGTTGAACACCACGAAGATGTTCGAGCGGGGGAACGGCGTGATGTTGTCGCTGGAACCGTGCATACAGTTGCCGTCGAACATCGTCGCCGAGCCGGCCCTGCCAGGGAACTGCGTGATGCCGTGCTGGTCGGCGAGCGCCGCCAGGCTGATCGGGTCGGGCGTACCGACCTTCTGCTCGCGCAGCGAGTCTCTGTAGTGCCCCTCCGGAGTCTCACCGACGCACGACACGAAGGTCTTGTGCGACCCAGGCATGATCATCAGTGAGCCGTTGTGCGCGTAGTTGTCGGTCAGCGCGATCGAGACGCTGAACGCGCGCATGCCTGGCATGCCGTCCTCGGCGTGCCAGGTCTCGAAGTCGGAGCGCCAGTAGAAGCCTCGGCCGTTGAAACCGGGCTTGTAG
>JBOHCT010000163.1:0-9934 GCA_050699055.1 Streptosporangiaceae bacterium
GCCTCAAGCTCCTGGAGCGACGGCTCGGACATGGGCACTCCTCATCTGGTTACGGATAACGTAACCAGACTCCCATCATAACCTGCCCGAACGCGGGAGCCCTACGATCGTGTCGCGCACCCGACCCGCTGTCCCGCAGGGGATAGCTGGACGCCGCCGGTGGGGCCGGTTTTCGCAGGTGAGCTGCAGCGTGTTGCCGCCCTATCCCTCGGCCTTTCTCGCACGCCAACCGCGGATGAACGAGTTCACTGTCTCGTCGGTGGTGTCCCACAGGCCCCAGGGGCTCCGCGTGCTGTTGTGGGCGGTTTCTGCGACGGCGGCCATGGCACGGGCCAGCGTGTCATTGTCGACACCCGGGAGAAGCGCCTCCCGCATCCCGTCGTCTTTGAGCAGGCGAGCCCAGTACGGCACCGAACGGCGGGCATAGTAGTGACCGAACGACGGGTAGTAGTCGTGCTTGTCGAACCGGGCCGGGTCGACCGCGCTCACCACCACGAGTGCCGCGAGAGCGTCGAATGCGCAGAGTGAATCGAGGATCAGGTCGGTTGGCTGGATGGCGGCACCCGGCTCCGGGTCGTAGCCGCTGTCGTCCACGACGTGTGGGCGTAGCGCGGGCAGGCGGTGAGCGACACGCCGCGCGAGCGGGATGAGTGCGCCCTGCTCCCGGTTGCCGGTGGGCGTGGTCGGGAGGTCATCGCTTCGGGCCGCCATCGTGAGTCCGTGCCGCAGCCACGAGGCGTGCCAGTGGTTTGGCGCAGTCTGGGCAGCCAGCGCCCGGACGGCCGCCCACTTCTTCGACACGATCGCGAGCCCGCCGAGCGCCTCGACGCGTGCCACGATCTCGAGCCAGAAGATGGGCTGGGGTAGCGGCGTCCTCTGACCGGCATCGGCCGTAGGCGGGTTGTGGTAGATCTCAGCAAGGCACTCGGTCACCTTGCTCGACAGGTCGTCCCGGTCGAGGGTGAGCGTGACCGCGCCGAGCGACACCAGCCTGTCCAGGATCGTGTCGAACTCGTCCCGGTCACCCTGGGCGGCCGCCGCCCGAGCCTCACCGGGCGTACGGAGGAGGAACAGCCGGATCGGGACGATGTCGTTGCGGCGGATGCACTCGACGACAGCTCCGTCGAAGGATGCCTGATCCAGTTGCCACACGAGCGACTGCACAGGGCCGGCAGCGATCGTCTGGCCTTGGGCGCCTGACTGGATCGCGGCGACCATCGCCGCGAAATCCTCCCGATGCGCCTCACGGAGCTCCGCGTCGCGGGGACCAAGCAGGCCCTCGACGTCCGTCTCCAGCCACCTCTCGCTCGACGTTCCACGCCGGATGAACACGTCACCTGGCCGGAGGACAACCTCCTGCCGGCGATTTCCGGGCTTGGTGTACTCGCCCTGGCCCTTCACGACGGTAAAGCCGAGCGGATGCTGCGGCACATACACAAGCACGAGACACTGACCGCCGACCTTGTGGCGGGCAGAGATGACGTCGGTCGGTGGTAGGAACTTCTCCAGCTTCTGGCGCATGTTCGCCTCGTCGAACTTCGCCGCAAGCGAATCATCCAGATCGCCGGTTGGCTTGCCGTGGTCGTCGGCTCCGATCACGAGGTATCCGCCGCACGAGCGGAGGGCCGCGATGTCCTTGGCGAACTCGACTAGCTCTGCGTGTTCGTCGAGGTCAACCTTCCGCTTGAAGTCGAGGTTCGTTAGCTCGCGACCCACCGCGAGCAGGGAAGCCAGCTTCTCGGCCGTCGCCACGGGCTCGACCACGAGGGCGCCATCTGTCACGGGTGCAGGCTAAGACCGCGCGAGGACAGCACGTGTGACCCGCCGACGCGACTTCGTCCCGGCACAGCATCCACCCGCTGCAGCGTCAGCGAACCTGACTCGCCGGCTACGCCGATCACCACCCCCGTCGTAGGCACCGAGGCTTCGTAAGCGCGAGCTCAGCGTGCCGGCCTGGGTACTGGCGGTACAGTGTCCCGAAGGACACCTGTAACGCGGGCGCGATCTCCCGCCACGTCAGCGGCGGATCCGCTGTTCGACGGCAGTCGGTGACCGCCTCGCGCAGGGCGTGCCCGCTCAGCCGCTGCAGCTCCGCAAGGTACTGCGCGCGTAATCGCCGGATGCCGGGCGCCGCGAGCATCCCGTAGCAAGGCGTCGAGGCGGTCCAGGTGCGACGGTGACTGCATGGCCCGTCCATTCCGTGTTTGGTTCTTGACACAGGAGTATCACCACCGAGACAACTACAAGGGCCCTACGCCGCTCCCGGGACCTCGCCCGGGAGCGGTGGCCCTTCGGGCAGTTCGGCTGACCGGCGGTGAGGAGCCTTCTACGTTCGGCTGATGGCCGATGACTTCACCGAGCGGTACGTGGGTCTGCTGACCGGGGCCTACGACTGTGTGGACAGGGTCGTGCTCAACGCCTATTTCCCGCTGGGGCATAACCCGGGCGGGTTCCGTACCTGGTGGCGACGGTGGCACGACGACGGCGACGCGTCGCTGGACAACGCGCACCTGATGCGGCTGGCCGGCCGGTTCGCCCGCCGCGTGCGTGCCTCCGCCGCCGCGCACGGCATCCCGGTGATCGACTGCAAGGCCGAGGAGCGTAAGCATCGGATCGCCCAGGACTACCTGCGCGAGCACACCGTCGGCACCGGGGTGTTTCTGATCCTGGTGGCCCGGGCCCCGGCGACGGTGTGGAAGGTCCACCGCAGCAGCGCCGGGGTGATCCGCAACCTGCAGAAGACGCGGCAGTTCGTCAACCACTACTCGTTTCACATCATGGACCCGACCTGGGGGCATGTGACGATCAAGATGAGCGGGCACCCGCCGTTCGGGGCGCAGGTCATCTGCAACGGCCACGAGTACGTCGCCTGCTCCGCGCGGGCGGCCGGCATACGGTTTGCGAAGGAGGGCAACTGCTTCACCCGCGTCGATGACCCCGAACGCCTGGCTCAGGTCGCAGACACCTTGTCCCGGCCCGGGACGATAGGGCGCCTGAGCCAGGTCATCGACCGGTGGATCTACACCGCCTGCCTATGCTTCGGCCTCGACCTGGCCGAACAGCAACGCAGCGGCTTCGGCTACGCCTACTCGATCTACCAGGTCGAGTACAGCCGTAACCTGCTCTTCGCCTCGGGTGCGGTGATGGAACGGGCCTTCGACACCGTCGTCGACCGGACCCGGGCCCGGCTGGACGTGCCGAGGCTGCGCACCCTGTTCGGGGTGGGCCAACGCCCACGCAACCGCGGCGGCGACCTGTCGCCTCGACAGGCAGTCGTGATCGAGAGACCCAGGTGGAACCTCACCCTGTTCAAGGTCCACTTCGGATTGTTGACGGTGAAGGGCTACACCAAAGGCGAACACGTGCTGCGGTTCGAAGCGATCGTGCACAACACCCGGGCGTTACACACCGGACGGATGCTGGAGAAGTTCCCCCCATCGCCGGCCGGCTCGCCGGTATGGTCGACCGGTTCACCAGCATGCTCGACTGCGTCGACGTCGGCTTCCTCCCCGACGGTCTCCTCGACCAACTCCCGGCACCATCCCAGATCGGCGCCACCCGCCTCGGCGGCGTCGACATCAACAAGCCCCGCACCCGCGCCGCGCTGGCCGCCGTGCTCGCGTTGTGGGGTGCCGTCGCACCCGACGGGTTCACCGTCGCCGACCTCGCCGCCAAAGTACGCTCCCTCACCAGCCAGACCGCAGACGCCTACACCGTCCGCCAAGCCGCCTACGACCTACGCAAACTCCGCGGCAAACACCTCGTTGTCAAACCAGGCCGCACCCGCCGCTACCAGGTGCCCGGCCAAGCGGCCCGCACCATCGCCGCCCTACTCACCCTCCGCGACCACGTCATCGCCCCGATCCTCGCCGGCGTCCGCAGCCCCCGGATGGGACGCAAACCCGCCACCTGGACCGCCGGCGACCGCGACTACGAACAGATCCGCATCCACATGCAGACCCTCCTCCGTGACCTCGCGCTCAACACCGCCACATAGACAACAAATTGTCGATCACGCTTCGCAAGCCCCTAGCCTGACGGCGTGAACCTAGGAAACGGGTGGGATCTTACCCCCGCTCAGACTCGGCAGCTGACGACGTTGGCGTGGCTGTACGACGCAACCGACGGCACCACCAACAGATACGCAGCGCTCGACCCACTCACTGAACACCGCGGCGAGGACCAGGTCGGCACCGTGTTCGCGTCCCTGCGCCGGGATGGTCTCGTCGCCGAGCCCGTCACGATCGAGGAATCCCCCGCCCCGGTACGTAGCTCTCTCACCGAGGCGGGTGCCACGACCGTCGAGGAACTCCGCTGCCGACGCGCCGATCCGGCGACGCGGCGCCCGGCGGCCCGTGACGCGCTGCTGCGCTGGCTCTACGAGCGCACCGTAGCTGGCGAGCCCACCCCGGCCCTGTCCAGCTTCCACCTCTGGGGGCATGCGGCGTTCCTCGGCGACCGATTCACCAAGCCTGAAATCGACGAAGCCTCCCGCTGGCTCAAGGAACGCGGCTACCTGCGCGGCCCGGGTAGTTGGGGCGGCGGTGTGCTGCGCCCCACGATCACCGCCGCCGGTGAGCGGCTCGTGGAACAGCACGGATCGGTGAATGAGCCGGATACCCCCGGCAGCATTCAGAACGTCACCTACAACGTCACCGACTCACACGGGGTCAACGTCGCACACGCCAGCCCCGGAGCGCAGCAGACCGCCACGGTCACGATCACCAGCGACCAACGTCGGCGGGTCACCGACGTCGCCGACTACCTCGACTACCTCCGACACGCTCCGGCAGACCTTCCCGGGGAACTCGTCGACCGCGACGCGGACCTGGCGGACCTGGCCGTTCGGCTGCGTACCGAGGCCCGCAAGGCCGTCGCCCACCGCGGCACGCTCGGGCGGCTGCTCGACAGCGCCCGAGAGCTCGCACTCCTTGCCGCGAGCGTCCCCTTCGGCGCGGGCCTGCTCGCCCTGGTGGACCAGGCCCGCAAGGCGATCGGCCTCTGAGGGGCGGCCTCCTTGCCAACATCCGGGGCCGCTCCCCGAACCACCGACTAGATCGCCGAGCACCCGGCCTTGACCGACCCCGCCAGCCGGGAGCGCGGCTGCTTGCCGCCGCATGGCTGGTGACGTACCGGTCATTTACGGAGCACCGAGGTAAGCGCGCCGGCGGGCCCTCCTTGGGGATGTCGTCGTGCTTGTGGGTGGGCGCGGTCGAGTCGCTTACCACGATCCGGCCGCCGGCCTGGTGCTGGCGGTACAGCGTCCCGAAGGGCACCTGCACCGCGGGCGCGATCTCCCGCCACGTCAGCGGCGATCCGCTGTGCGGCAGTCGGTGACCGCTTCGTGTAGGGTGTGTCCGCTCAGCCGCCGCGCCAGGCTCGGCCACGTCGCCGCTGGCCGGTGGCGGCGCGGCGACGGCCGGCTGCCGGAGTTGTTTGTCGCTGGCGAGGGCCTGGGCCGCGGCAGCCGCGACGTGCCGTGCACCCTGCTGCACGAGGCCGCGCACGGGGTCGCCCGCACCCTTGGCGTCCGCGACACCTCCCGGCGGGGCCGGTTTCACAACATCCGCTACCGCGTCGGCGGCGGCGAGGTCGGCCTGGACGTCGCCCATTCCGGCGGCGAGGGGTGGGCCGCCACCACCGCCTCGGAGGTCTCCGCACCTACGCCGGCGAGCTCGCCGCCCCCAACCGCGCCCTCGCCGTCTGGCGACACGCCGAACCCCGCCCCCGGGGCGGCCGGGCGCGCAGCAAGAACGGGCTCGCCGCCTCCCGCCCGTGCGGGCGCCGCATCCGGGTCGCGCCCCGGGTGTATGAGGCCGGCACCATCGTCCGCGGCCTGTGCGGCGACCCCTTCACCGCCCCACACCCCGCCGGCCTCGACGCCGACCCCGACCGATAGCGCTCGTTGCATATAGCGTCCGACACATGTACTGTCTGATCGTGTGCGGCTGTACGACATCGAGCTGGAACCGGAGGTCCGTGCCTGGCTCGATTCGCTGGGCGACCGGGAGTACGGCCGGGTGATGGCTTATGCCGAGCTGTTGGCGGAGGAGGCCGAGACGCTGGGGGAGCCCTACGCGCGGCACCTCGGCGGCAAGGTGCGGGAGCTTCGGTTCCCCCTGCGCCGCCAACAGCTGCGGATCAGCTATTGGCTGGCGCCGGGCCGCCGGGTGGTCCTGCTCACCGTGTTCGGTAAGACCCGTCGAACCGAGGCCGCGGAGGTAGCGCGGGCGATGCGGGCACAGAAGGAGTGTGCGGCCAGCCACGGCCCCGCCGAGACGACCTACGACCGGGGAGGTGTGAGATGAGTGACCACGCCAGGTGGGACATTGCTCGTCGTGGTCGAGACTCCGCCGAGGTACGCGCCGGGTACGAGGAGGCCCGGCGGGCGATCGCGATCGGCCGCGCCGTACGCGGCCGGCGTCTCGAGCTGGGCCTGTCGCAGGTGGAACTGGCCGGGCGGGCAGGCATGACCCAGTCCGCGATGTCACGGCTGGAGGCCGGCGCGGCCACCCCCACCATCGGGGTCCTGGAGCGGCTTGCGGCCGCGTTGGACGCCGACCTCGTGGTGGCCCTCACACCACGAGCAGCCGCCTGACGGGCCCCTCCCGCCACGCTGCCGTCACTGGGGTCAGCTGTGGTCGTAGGCATCGGCGTCGCCGGCGAGCGCGGGGTGCGGGGGCCGCCAATGCCGTCCGAGCAGGGGCGGCTGGCCGGCGTAGGGGTCGCGGCGGTGGCACCGCGTGAGGTCCGGGCGGGTGGCGAAGATGGCGCCGCGGAAGGCGACCGGCCGGCCGCGTCGCGAGCGTCTTGCAGCGGGCCGCCGACCCGGTGCCGCCGGGTGAGGTAGTCGACGGTGTTATCGACAGCGGTGCCCACGTTGGCGAACTTCCGACGCACCGAGGAGCCCAACGACGACAGTCTCCTCCCCCGGCTCTCTTGGTCGCGGCCGCGGTTGCAATCCTGTCTCTCCCGGCCGGGGGCTCGGCAGCCGGTAAGTACCGACGACATGCCCCGCAGGCGGCGCTCGTCGGTGGGCTACGGGCGTGAGCCCGTGGAAGGCGTGCCAGCAACTCGGCGGCCCCTTAACCCCCGCGATGACGCCACCCGCGTTGACCGGTCCCTCCGGCCGGCGGCGACCACGACAGCCACTCGTGCCACCGGTCAGTGGTTACAGCTGTAGCCGCATTCCGCCCCTGCTCACCGGCATCCGTCCACGTCTGCCAAGCCGGGGCTGACGTGTACCGACGCGCGTCCACGCGCACCGGTGGACACCGCCTGCGCGGGCTCTTAGTCCACTCACAGGTCGACGTCGAGCAGTCCCGGGAGGCAGCCGACCGGGACGGGGAAGCGTCCTCCCGGTGAGCGCGTTGCTACACCGTTGCTACACGAGCATGATCGCAACAGGCCTCTGACCAGTCGGGACGGCCGGATTTGAACCGGCGACCCCTTGACTCCCAGCCTTACCGGAACCATTCGCGCACATCCACGGAGACACGTAGTAGTCCGACGCTGCCGCACGTCGCGTGCCGTTGTCTGACCGTCGAGCGTCGCTGGCGTCCGCCGGCGTCCGCCACGGTATCCGCCTTCGACTGCTACAGGCGTTGCTACACGCCGCGCGGACCTTCGAGGGTCCAGGGGCTCTGTATGATAGCCCCTTGCGCCGGCGCAGAGGAGCCGCACCCCCGTCGGTGATAGGCGCGGCGGGCCGGGTCGCGCCCACCCTTTTTCGCGCTCGACGGAACCGGTACCCCGTCCTGATGCTCGGCGGGTGGCGGTCGGGTAGGCGGCTGGCGCGGTGCCCGCAGGCGGTTCCGTTTCCCGCCGCCTACCCGACCAGACGGCCCCAGGCCGCGCCCTGAAGAGAGACGGCGGGAAAGCAGCATGCCGTCGTCGTAGGGGTTACGCGCTGCGTCGGAAGACCGCTTGTTCCAGGCGCGGGTGACGTCTCCCGTTCCTGGCTCTACAGCCAGCCCGACACCAGCGTCGAGATCTAACGCCTCCGCGATGCGGCTCGGCCGACCCTCAGCCGGCCGGTCCCATCGCGCCAGCAGGCCTCCGACGCCTCCCTCCGCGCCCGCCTGCAGACAGCCCTGGCTGTCAACCGCCGGCTCGAAGTGTTGCGAGGACCTCATCGATGTCGGCAAGGAGATCGGAATCTACGGTCGGGGAAGTGCTGAGATGTGTAGCGGTGGCTTCGCCAAGGATGAGTTTGTAGGTCCACCCGCTGAGCGCGGCGAGCCCCCAGTATTCAGGGTGAACGGCGCCAGGGTGGGTGATCTCCACGATCAGCCCGCCGGGAGGCGCGTGGAGCAGATGGGCGAGCGCAGCGCCGTGCGGCGCGACGATCGCCTCGCTTGAGGCGATGAGTTTGATCTGATCGCGGACGTGGAGGCGCTCTATAGCGACGTGTTCGAACCCCAGGGGCTGGAGGGCGCTGGCGAGGCGGTCCTCGTTCGCCAAACGCCGGCGCGCGGCACTGGCTCGGGAGATCAGCAGCCGCCGACCACCCGGCGGAACCGGTCTGGGCAGGAGAAACGCGCGGAGCCGTCGTCTGGCCCATGGTGCGGTGCGCGGCGCGAAACCAGTGCGGGTGGGGACGAGCAGGGCAGATGCGCGCACGAGCGGGGTGGCATCGAGGGCGACGACGTCGCCGGCCGGGATGCCGGCGAGGGCCAGGGCTTCGCGCTGCCAGCCGTGTTTCACGCTGCTGACGAGCCAGGTGTCGACACAGACGCCGGAGTCGCGCACCAGTTGGATGCGAGGGAGCGTGTCGGCGAGGAAGTGGCTGAAGTTGTAGTCGGCTCCGCGAGCGGCGACCACGGCGGCGGTGCCGCGGACGTGGACGGCCGGAGGCGGATGTTTCAGCTCCCATATCGGGTGGTCTTCGAGTGAACGGCCCCAGGCTCGGGTGAGATCGACGACGAGGCAGCCGTCTTCGGTGATCGCGGCCCCTCTGTCCCCCATGCGTAGGCGCGGGGGAGTTCTGTTACCACGGCCGGGGACGCGACGAAGCGCCGCGTCTGCGCCAAGCTGGCCGGATGCGCCCGGCTGGCGGCCGGCGGTCGCGGGCGGGCGACCAGGCGCGGGTGTTCAAGGGTGTGGACGCGGCCTCGTCCGGTTGCCCGTGCCCATTCGGCGGCGGTGGCGACCGACCCACACGCGAGAGCGGAGGACGGACCGGGCCGAGGGTGGGGTGCCTGCGTCGTCATTATGAACGGGTGGCAATGATCGCTTCGGTACGGATGACCTCGGTGAAGATCCCGGAGGGGTTTGTCTCGGTAAGCGCGTTCCGCAGTTCGGCCTCGAATGCGTCTTTGTTGCTGCCGAGCAGCCCCGGGGCGGAGAACGAGTAGGAGAACTGCAGGCCGACGACGGCGTCGAGGTTGCGCTCGACCGTCCAGGTCCAGCTCACGATGTCGAGGCGGGAGAACGGTGACCGTTGGAGAACCTGTTCATGACGCTCGGGGGGATGGGTGTATGTCCCGGAGCCGGCCCGCCGCTCCGGGCCAAGCCACTTGGTACGGGCCTCGGCGATCACCTGGGTCCACGGAGGTGGGGCGGCGGTATCAGGTGCGCCCCCGCTGACCACGACCACCGCCCCGGTGGGTTCGACGATTCCGTCGAGCGCGCCCAGGATGTCGTCGCGGTCCATGGGGCCGATCCCGAGGTTGCGGAGGTGATAAGAGTCGCCGACTCGCCAGTCGACGTTGGTGATCCCTTGTTCTGCGGCGAGCTTGCGGCCCTCCTCGAGCATCGCGGGCTCGGGGTCGACCGCGATGACTTCCCGGGTATCTCCAGCGATCGGGACCGCGATCTGTGCGGTTCCGCAACCGAGGTCGAGAACGCGCTGGGAGCCGTCGAGGTGGAAACGTTCGCGGAGGTAGGTGAAGAACTCTTCGGGGTAGCCCGCGCGGTAGCGGGCGTAGTACGG
>JBOHCT010000164.1:0-9884 GCA_050699055.1 Streptosporangiaceae bacterium
CGGCGAGGTGACCGTGCGGCCGATGATGTGGCTGTCCGTGACCTTCGACCACCGGGTGGTCGACGGCGCCCCGGCCGCACGTTTTGTCGAAGAGCTCGGGCGGCGACTCGGATGACCGCCCTCAGCGCGGCCCGCTCATGAGCGGACTGGTTGGGCTGATCGCCAACCCCGCGGCCGGGCGCGACATCCGTCGGCTGGCCGCGCACGCGTCCGTCGTCCCCAACCACGAGAAGGCGGCGATCGTCCGGCGGCTGCTGCGCGGCCTGGCCGGCGCGGGGGTCAAGCGTGTGGCGTACCTGCCGGACCTCGCCGGCATCGTCGCCACCGCCGCCCAGGGGCTGGACGAGGTCATCATCTCTCCCCTGCCCATGCGACCCCACGGCACGGCGGAGGACTCGGCGGAGGCTGCCCGGCTGCTGGCCGCGGCGGGAGCCGACGTCATCGTCACGCTCGGCGGAGACGGCACCAACCGCGCGGTCGCGGCCGGCTGCGGCGACGTCCCGCTCGTAGCGGTCTCAACCGGCACGAACAACGTGTTCCCCGCGATGCTGGAGGGCACGGTCGCGGGCCTCGCCGCCGGGTACGTCGCCCTCCGCCACCCCGACGCAGACACGGTGGCGCCGCGGACGAAACGGGTCGTCGTGCACGGCGCCGGTGTCGACGACTTCGCGCTCGTCGACGCGGCGAGCTGCCGGGAGCGCTTCGTCGGCTCACGGGCGATCTGGGAGCCGGGCCAGGTCCACAGGCTCGTACTGACCAGGGGTGACCCGTCGAGCGTGGGGCTCTCCGCCATCGCGGGGGCGCTCTGCCCTGTCGAGCCGACCGAGCCATCCGGGCTGCTCGTCGAGCTCGGCGACGGGCCCGCGGTGACGATACCGCTCGCACCGGGGCTTGTCGTCCCCGTCCAGGTGGCGGGCTGGCGTCGGCTCGCGGTCGGAGAGAACGTGCCCCTCACCAGGGGCGAGGGGACGATCGCCCTCGACGGCGAGCGATCGCTCACGCCGTCCGGGCCGGTGACGGCGACCGTCACCAGGGAAGGACCACGGCTCGTCGACGTCCGGGCGGCCCTGCGCAGCGGGCCCGGGAAAGGGTGCTGCCATGACTGACCCTGATCTCGTGGTCGTCGGGAGCGGTCCGGCGGGGATAGCCGCGGCGCTGCGCGCCCGCGGCGATGACGCACGGGTCGTTCTGGTCGAACGCGGGCTGATCGGCGGAACGTGCGTACACGCCGGCTGCGTACCTTCCGAGGCCTACCACGCGTCCGCCGGGTTCGTCCGCGACCTGCGCCGCGCCGCCTCGGCGGGGGTCGACGCGGGCAGCACCGCCGTCCTCGACTGGGGACGGGCGCAGGTGTGGGCATCGCGGGCGAGCGACACCGTCTCGGCGGCGGTACGCCAGCAACTCCGCCATGCGAACGTGACGATCGAGGAACGCGAGGCCGGCGTAGGTCCGTCTGGCGCCGACGGGTACCCCGGTGTGCCCGTCGTCGTCGCGACCGGCGCCCGCCCCGCCCCCGTCGACGGCGCGTCCTCGGCCGAGGCGATCATGGGGCTCCCCCGTGTGCCGGATATCGTCCACGTCCTCGGCGGCGAACGGTTCTCGCTGGAGTGGGCGGACTTCTTCGCGGCCGCGGGAAGCCGGGTCACTGTGGTCGTGCCGGACGGCGAGGTATTGTCCGGCGACGATCCGGAGCTGGTCGAGTTCCTGCGCGGGGCTCTGGCGGAGCGAGGGGTCCGGTTCGCGGCCGGCCGCCCCGAGGAGCCGGCCGACGTCGTCGTCTCGGCCGACGAACGTGAGCCCTCGATACCGGGCCTCTCGGTCGACGCGCTGTGCCGCACGTCGTTCGAGCACGTATGGGCGGCCGGCGACGTGACAGGCCCGCGGTGGCTGTCGAACCGTGCCCGTGCACAGGGCGCCGCCGCGGCCGCGAACGCGCTCGGCGGCACCGTACGCGTCCGCGAGGAACGGCTCCCCCGCAGCGTCAACACCGACCCGGAGCTGGCCGCCGTGGGGCTGACCGAGCGGGAGGCCGCCGACCGCGGGATCGAGGCGGCGGTAGGGATCGCCGACTGCGGGACCAATGCGTACGCCATCGCCCGCGGCCGCGCGGAGGGCGCACTGAAGGTCCTCGTCGACACCGAGTACGGCGAGATCCTCGGCGCGCACATGGTCGGGCCGGGGGCACGCGAGGTCATCGGGCAGGTCGCGACGGCGATGACCCTGGAGGCGGACTATCGCGAACTCCGTCGCGTCGCCCACATCCACCCTAGCCTCGCCGAGCTCGTCACCGACGCGCTCGCCGCGATCTGAGTTTCTTGGTGAACCTCGCGGGCGTCGGCCCCGCGGGCCTGCTGGCTTCGGTTCACGTGCTCCCGAGACTCCGCAGTATTCCGCCCCCATGGCTGCGCCCCGCCGCCCCCAGTGACCCTGCGGGCATCGGCCGCCTTCGCGGCATCATGCTCCTCGGCCCGCGGACGCTCCGCTCGGGAGCCTGCCCACCTTCCGACCCGATGTCGAAACACTGTCCCGGCCGGCTAGCCGAGGCGCTGGCCCAGGCGGGTACGCGTGAGGCTGCGTGCCGCGACGGCGACGAGCCATGCCGTGATGAGCCACAGCGCGATCCCGACCACGAACCCGACCCACGCGCCGAGCAGGACGAGCCCGGTGCCCTGGGCGGTGACCAGGAAGATGACCGGCATGACGAGGGCGGCGGACAGCTGGGAGGCTCCCTGGAACGTCCGCGCCCTGGCGGAGACCAGCACGGTCGCGCCGAGCCCCGCGGCCGAGAGGGCGGGGCCGAGCCAGAACGTGAGCAGGAACCACAGCGCGTTGGGCAACACGAGCTGGTGAACCGTCGGCCACATGACCGCGTCGACCACGACCGCGTAGCAGATGGCGCCAGCGACGTTGACCACGAGCGCCGGAACCCACGCCCCCGCGAGCTTCGCCGCGAGCAGCTCCCTGTCGGAGATCGGGACCAGCAAGAGTGCCTCGAGCGTGCCCCGCTCGCGCTCCCCGGCGATGCTGGCGGCAGCGAGCATGCTGGTGGCCATCAGCGGCGCGAGCAAGATGATCGGGGCGAAGGCGACGGTCAGGACCGCCGTGGCGATCTGCGCACCCGGGGCAGCGGCGCGCAGGGCGGGCGACAAGAACCGCACGAACGACGCGTACTCGTCGAGGCCGTCAGCAGGTGCGCCCTGGGTGGAGGCCACGATCCCGATGAAGATCGGCATGCCGATGAGGAGCACGGCGGGTACGACGACCATGCCGATGATCACCTGCTTGTTGCCCGCGATCAGGATGAGGTCGCGGCGCACGATCGCCCGTACGGCACGCCAGTTCATACCCGCTCCCGGTCGGCGTACAGCGAGACGTAGACATCCTCGAGCGAGGGCTCGACCGACCGCAGTCCGTACACCCGAACGCCCGAGGAGACCAACTGTCGCAGCAGGTCAGGAACGGCGTCGCGCCCGACGTTCGCGCAGCGCAGCGTGTCGCGCCCGGCCAGCTCGACCGGTCCCGCCGCGCCGGCCGCGATCGAGCGGGCGGTCTCGACATCGTCCGGGTCGATCTCGATCTCCACGTCCCCTGTGGACAGCCCACGAGCAAGCTCGGCCGGGGAGCCGAGCGTGACGACCCGGCCGTGGTCGAGGACGACCACGCGGTCGCACAGCTGCTGTGCCTCGGCCAGGTCGTGGGTGCAGAGCACGACCGTGTGCGCCTTTTCGCGGGAGAGGTTCCAGATGAGGCGGCGCACCTGGCGGACGGCGAGCGGATCGAGCGCGGCGGACGGCTCGTCGAGCAGCAGCACCTGCGGGTCGGGCAACAGAACCCGGGCGAGCGCCAGCCGCTGGCGCATCCCGGAGCTGAAGCCTTCGACCCGCTCGTTCGCCCGCTCTCCCAACTCGAAGGAGTCGAGTGCTGCCCCGATACGGTCAGCGAGCCCGTCACGAGACAGGCCGAACAGGTCCGCCGCGAAGCGGAGGTTCTGCCGGGCGGTCAGCCGGTCGTCGACCGGCGCGTTCGAGGGAAGCACGCCGAGCATCCGCCGCACACGTACCCCCTCGGCGAGGGGGTCGAGGCCGGCGACGCGGACGTGACCGACGGTGGGGGCGAGCAGGCCGGCGACGAGCCGCACGGTCGTGGTCTTGCCGGCGCCGTTGTGCCCCAGCAACCCGACGACCTCGCCCCTGCCGATCTCCAGTGATACCCCGTCGAGAGCGTGCACCTCACCGAACGTACGGACAACACCCTCGAGCGCGATGGCAGTACCGCTCGTGCCGGCAGTCACGAGCTGTCGTCCGGCGAAGTCCCCGTACCTCTCACGGGAGGGGAGGCTACCGGACGGGTACGGGGGGCGCGTCTGCGATGCTGGCCATCGTCCATGCTGACAGACGATCAACAGGGAGCCAGCCATGCGGGTAGATGGGAGTGTGGCCGTCGTCACGGGAGGGGCGTCGGGGCTTGGCAAGGCGACGGCGGAGGCGCTCGCGGGGGCCGGCGCGACCGTGGTGGTCTGCGACCTGCCCAGTTCCCCCGGCGAAGAGGTCGCCAAGGAGCTCGGCGGAAGCTCGACCTTCACGCCGGCCGATGTCACCAGCGAGGAACAGGTCTCCGCCGCGTTGGACACCGCCGTCGGGCTCGGGCCGGTACGTGTCGTCGTCACGTGCGCCGGCATCGGCACCCCGGGCCGGATCCTCGACCGGGCGGGCGAGCCGCTGCCGCTCGAGCGGTTCCGCAAGGTCGTCGACACGAACCTCATCGGCACCTTCAACGTGATGCGGCTCGCGGCGGCGCGCATGCTCGCGGTGGAGCCGGTCGGCGAGGAGCGCGGCGTCATCATCTGTACGGCGTCGGTCGCGGCGTTCGAGGGGCAGATCGGTCAGGCCGCCTACGCCTCGTCCAAGGGCGGAGTCCACTCGTTGACCATCACCGCCGCCCGCGACCTCGCGCGCAAGCTGATCCGGGTCACCACGATCGCGCCCGGGATCTTCCGTACGCCGATGATGGCCGGCATGCCGGAAAAGGCTCAGGAATCGCTGGCCGGACAGATCCCGCATCCCTCCCGCCTCGGTACCCCTGAGGAGTACGCGCAGCTCGCCATGCACATCCTCGCCAACCCGATGCTCAACGGCGAGACCATCCGCCTCGACGGTGGCATCCGCATGGGCCCGCGCTGATCCTCCGCCAGAGGCGCCGACAGCCGTGGGAAGCCCTCCCCCGTACGGCTTCCCACGACCGCGGCGCATGTGGGTTCTCAGCGGGACGCCGCCGAACGGTACTTCCGTACGGCCAACGGCACGAAGACGACCAACAGCAGCACCGACCAGGCCAGGGACGTGACGATCGGGTGCTGCATCGGCCACGCGTCCACCGCCGCGGACGGGTTGGGGTTACCGAACAGCTCACGGCAGGCGGCGACGGTCGCGCTGATGGGGTTCCAGTTCGCGACCACCTGTAGCCAGCCCGGCATGCCCTGTACGGGCACGAACGCGTTGGAGACGAACGTGACAGGGAACAGCCAGATGAACCCGGCTGTGTTCGCCGTCTCCTCGTTGGGCACCGACAGGCCGATGAGCGCGCCGATCCAGCTCATCGCGTACGCGAACAACAGGAGCAGGCCGAACGCGGCGAGTGCGCGGGGTGCGCCGTCGTGCATGCCCCAACCGACGAGCAGGCCGCAGATCACCATGACGACGACGGTCAGCGCGTTGCGGACGAGATCGCCAAGGGTACGGCCGACGAGCACCGCCGAGCGGGCCATCGGCAGCGAGCGGAACCGGTCGACGATGCCCTTCTGCAGGTCCGCCGCGAGACCGACGCCGGTCGCCGCCCCGCCGAACGCCACGGTCTGGGCGAAGATGCCGCCCACGACGTACTCCCGGTAGCTGCCGCCCTCGACGGGGATCGCGCCACCGAACACGAACGCGAAGAGCAGCACGAACATGACGGGCTGGATGAGCGAGAAGACCAGCACCTCGGGGATGCGCGGGATCTGCATGAGGTTGCGCTTCGTCGCGACGAGCCCGTCGCTCACGGCCCAGCGCATGCGACCCGCGGCGGTGGGCGACTGTACGGTCACGGGTGTCATGCGCTCTTCCCCCTCCCCGCGGCGACCGGTTCCTGCCCGTCGGCCTTCGCGTCGTCAGCGTTGTCTTCGTCATTGTCCTCGGCGGGGTGCCCGGTCAGGGTCAGGAAGGCGTCGTCGAGCGTCGGACGGCGCAGCGCGATGTCGTTGATCTCGACGCCCTCGGTGTCGAGCTCGCGGACGACCTCGGCGAGCAGGCGGGTGCCCCCGCTCGCGGGAACCGCCACCTCTCGGGTCTGCTCGTCGACGCTCGGCTCGGCGTCACCGACCGCCCGGAGCGCCCGGACCGCGGCGGGCACCATCGAGGCGTCCTGGACGACGACCACCAGACGCTCTCCGCCGACCTTGGCCTTGAGCTGGTCCGCGGTGCCTTGTGCGATCACTTTGCCGTGGTCGACCACCGCGATCTCGTCGGCGAGCCGGTCGGCCTCCTCGAGATACTGCGTGGTGAGCAGCAGGGTCGTACCCTCACGGACGAGTTCGGTGATGACGTCCCACATGCCCATCCGGCTGCGGGGGTCGAGGCCCGTGGTCGGCTCGTCCAGGAAGATGATCCGTGGCCTCGCCACCAGGCTGGCGGCGAGGTCGAGGCGACGCCGCATGCCCCCTGAGTAGGTCTTGACGATGCGGCCGCCCGCGTCGGTCAGGTCGAAGCGTTCGAGCAGATCGCGGGCGCGGGCCCGGGCGGCAGCCTTGCGCATGTGGTAGAGCCGACCGACCATCTCGAGGTTCTCGCGTCCCGTGAGGTACTCGTCGACCGCGGCGTACTGACCGGACAGCCCGATCAGCTGCCGTACCTCGTCCGGGTGCCGTACCACGTCGAGCCCCGCCACTGTGGCCGTCCCCCCGTCTGGTTTCAGCAGCGTCGTGAAGACGCGGACGGCCGTGGTCTTGCCCGCACCGTTGGGTCCGAGCAGCCCGAGCACGGAACCCTCGGGGACCTCGAGATCCACCCCGTCCAGCGCCCGCACCTCGCCGTAGGTCTTGACCAGGCCCGCGGCTTCGATCGCCGGCGCGTTGCCGGTGCCGTTACCCCCGCGGCCCGTGTGGGGCCGCCGGTCCTCCCCGTACACGGTCGAGGGGAGGGCGTCGACGTCGCTCATCTACACCTCCAACTGTTAATCACGACATATCGCGTTGCTCTCGAAGGACACGCTATATCGCGTTCGGTCTCTGTCAAGATGTATCGCGTTTCTTCTGCCTTGTTTTCAACCCGGTGAGACAGACCGCGCGGCGACCCGAGACTCATCGCTCGTCGGGCCGCCTAGCAATGCACTGTGGTTCGCCGCTCCGTCGAAGACGGCCGGGAGAGGTCACGTGGATGCCGTCACCTCGTGGTAGGTCTTGACCCGGGCCGCTGGCCCCGATCGCTGGTACGCACCACCCTCCGGAGGTGGTCCGGGAAACCCGAAGCGGTGCAAGCACCGTCCGGACGAGAGAATTCCCGCGACCCCGGCGTGTCGCGAAGAATTTCGTCGAGGGCGGATGACCCGCTACGGACCGCGACCGATCGAGTACGAGGCGATGACGCATCGCGGTCCATTGCGGGTGTCGCGCGTGCCGCGGAGGAAGCTCACCTGCCCGGGCTGCCGGGGCTCGCGTGCCAGAGCTTACGGGGCGGGAGGCCTGGTGGACCGCCGGCCGGGGTCACGTCAGAGTACGGCGAGACAGGGGCGCGGGCGGGGACCGCAGACGAGTCGGCGGTACGCGATGGCTCTTCGTAGACCGCGGCCCGCGGAGAGCCGGAGCCGCCGCCGGCGAGCCTGCCCTCCTCGTCGCCCGTCTCCGATCGCATGGCCTCCCACACGGTGGCCGGGCCGTCCGACCGCCACATCCTGTGCAGGACGGTGAGGTCCCAGCAGTGCGTGGCCCGTAGCGAGACCCCCCGCGCTCCCGTACGCCGCATCCGCCCGCGCACGACGAGCAGCCAGGCACCGAAGACCGTCGCCGCGCACGCCTCCTGCACGGACTGGAAAAAGGTGACGTCGGAAAGCCCCGTGGCGTCGTCGAGCGTCGCGAAGATCACCCGCTGCCCGGAGCGTACGGGCGGGGTCTGCGTCGCGATCTTGACCCCTGCGACGAGCACGTCGGCGCCGGACCTGCAGCGCAGCAGGTCGCGGGCGCGAACGACGCCGAGCGCGTCGAGAAGGTCGTCGTAGAAGCTGATGACGTGCCGGTCGACCTCGAAGCCGAGGACGTCGAGCTCGGCTCGGACTCGGTCTCGGCCGGTCATCTCCGGCAGCCCGCTCGGCGCGGGCTCTTCCTCGACCCCGATCGGGAGCTGTCCCCTGAGGGCGCCGTGCCCCGCCCGTTCGAGCGCGCTGATCTGGACGAGCAGGTCGCGTCTCGCCACTCCGCCCGGCCGGCGGGTGCGACGCCGGCGGACCGCTCGCGACCGCGGCGGGCGCTCACGGGGGACGTACAGCGCGTCGAAGCCACCGACCTCGACGACCCGCTCGACGACGGGCCGGGACACGCCCGCGCGGTACCAGAAGTCGGGCAGCGAGCGGTACGGCCGGTTCGCGACCACGCGGTGGACCTCGTCGTCGGAGATGCCCTTGACCGCCGACAGCGGGACCCGCACGCCCCACCGCGCGTCGCCCGCCCGCTCGACCCGCCAACACTCGTCGGAGACGTTGACGTCGAGCGGCAACACGGCCACGCCGAAGTGGCGGGCGTCGTCGAGCAGCGCCCGCGTGGGGTACATGCCGGGCTCGTGGGTGAGCACGCCGGCGAAGAACGCCGCGGTGTGGTGGGTCTTGAGCCAGGCGGACTGGTAGGTCGGCACGGCGAACGCCGCGGCGTGGGCCTTGCAGAACCCGAACGCGCCGAACGACGCGAGCACCCGCCAGACCCGCTCGACCGTCTCGGGGGCGTACCCGCGGCCGCTCGCCTCGACCTGGAACCACGCGCGTACCTCGCCGCACCCCACCGGGTCGTCGAGCGCGCGCCTGGCCTCCTCGGCCCGCGACATCGGGCAGCCGGTCATCCGGGCGATGATGCGCAGCACCTGCTCGTGGAACACGACGACCCCGCCGGTCTCAGCCAGTGCAGGCACGAGGTCGGGATGCGGATAAGCCGGGGCCTGCCAGCCGTGGCGGGCCTCCAGGTAGGGCGTGACCATGTCGCTGTTGACCGGGCCGGGACGGAACAGCGAGATGTCGACGATGATGTCCCCGATCGTCTCCGGCTGGAGCTTGCCGACGAGCTCGCGCTGGCCGGGCGACTCGATCTGGAAGCAGCCGAGCGTGTGGGTCGTGCGGATCAGGTCATACGTCGCGGGATCGTCGCGGGGGGTCGCGTCGATGTCGATGTCGACCCCCTCCGTGCGCCGGATCTCGGCGAGGGTGTGGGAGATCGCCGACTGCATGCGCACCCCTATGACGTCGAGCTTGAGCAGCCCCATCTCTTCGACGTCGTCCTTGTCGTACTGCGTCATCGGGAAGCCGAGGAAGCTGCGCTCGACCGGAGCACGGTCCGGCAGGGTCGAGTCGGAGAGCACAACCCCGCACGGGTGCAGCGCGATCTGCCGTGGCAGGCCGTCGAGCCGCTCGGCGAGCCGGAACACGCCGGCGAGCTGCTCCTGGCCGAGCCCGCTGCGGCGCAGCTCCGGCAGGTCGCGCAGGGCAGCCTGGATGTCGCGGGCACGGATGTGCGGGAACGCCTTCGCGATCTGGTCGATCTCGTGCGGCGGCAGCCCGATCGCACCGGCGACCTCGCGGATCGCGCCCCGTGCGCGGTAGGTCTCCATCATCGACACGCACGCGACCCGCCCACCGCCGTAACGGTCGAGGAT
>JBOHCT010000165.1:0-9738 GCA_050699055.1 Streptosporangiaceae bacterium
GCATCTAGCGGATGCCCCTTTCTGCCGCGTCAATGAGACTTCGACAAACCACATTTTCGCAGGTGAGGGGGCATCCGCGCTGTCATTTCCAAGCACTAGAGCAATCACCGCTCGGTGCATTCAGGCTGAGAGGAGTGGGTGGCTGGTGTTCACGACCAGGCCGGAGCTCGCCGGCACGTACGGCATGGTGGCGTCGACTCACTGGCTGGCTTCGCAGGCGGGCATGGCCGTGCTGGAGAAGGACGGCAACGCGTTCGACGCGGCCGCGGCGGCGGGGTTCGTGCTCCAGGTGGTCGAGCCGCACCTGAACGGCCCGGGTGGGGAGGTGCCCATCATCGGCTGGGACGCCCGGGCGGACCGGCCGTTCGTGACGTGCGGGCAGGGCACCGCGCCGCGGACGGCGACGGTCGGGGCGTTCCGCGACCTGGGCCTCGACCTCGTGCCCGGCACCGGCCTGCTGCCGGCGTGCGTCCCCGGGGCGTTCGGCGGGTGGATGCTGCTGCTCCAGCGGTACGGCACGCTGCGCCCCCGCGACGTACTGTCGTACGCGATCGACTACGCGGGCGGCGGGTTCCCCCTCGTCCCGAGGATCACGGAGACGATCGAGACCGTCGCCGACCTGTTCCGCGCGCACTGGCCGACGTCGGCGGACCTGTGGCTGCCGCATGACGTGCCCGCCGGCGGGCGCTTCGCGAACCCCGCCCTTGCCGAGACCTACGCCCGGGTCGTGCGGGAGGCCGAGGCCGTGGGCCCCGACCGTGACGCGCAGATCGAGGCCGCGCGCACGGCGTTCTACGAGGGCTTCGTCGCCGCGGCGGTCGACGCGTTCGCCTCGAGTACTCCGGTGATGGACGTGAGCGGCGAGCCGCACCACGGACTGCTCAGTGGCGACGACCTCGCTGGGTGGCGGGCGAGCGAGGAGGACCCGCTCGCCTACGACTACCGCGGTCACACCGTGCTCAAGGCCGGGCCCTGGAGCCAGGGGCCGGTTTTCCTGCAGCAGCTGGCCCTGCTGTCGGGCTTCGACCTCGATGATCTCGCGCCGACCTCGCCCGAGTTGGTCCACGTGATCACCGAGTGCGCCAAGCTCGCCTTCGCGGACCGGGAGGCCTACTACGGCGACCCGGCGTTCGTCGACGTGCCGCTCGAGACCCTGCTGTCCGAGGTCTACAACAGCGAACGTCGGGCGCTGGTGGGCGAGGCGGCCCACACCGGGGCGCTGCGGCCCGGTTCCCCCGACGGCCTCCTCCCGCGTCTGGCCAGGCTTCCGAAGACCGCCCTGTCCAGTGGGGGACGAGGGGCGGTCGGCGAGCCTACCGTTTCGCCGATGGGACGGGTCGTCGGCGACACCTGTCACGTCGACGTCGTCGACCGCGCCGGCAACATGGTGTCCGCGACCCCGAGCGGCGGCTGGCTGCAGAGTTCGCCGACGATTCCCGGGCTCGGCTTCTGCCTCGGGACCCGTGCCCAGATGTTCTGGCTGGAGGAGGGCTTGCCGCTGTCGCTGGCTCCGGGCAAGCGGCCGCGTACGACACTGACCCCGTCGTTGGCCCTTCGCGGGGGCGCGCCCTACATGGCGTTCGGCACCCCGGGCGGGGATCAGCAGGACCAGTGGTCCCTGCTGTTCTTCCTGCGTCACGTCCACCACGGCCTGAACCTCCAGGAGGCGATCGACGCGCCGGCCTCGCACACCACGCATTTCCCTTCGTCCTTCTATCCCCGCGAGGCGCACCCCGGGGAGCTGCACGTGGAGTCCCGCCTGGGCGACGAGGCCGTCCAGCGGCTGCGTACGCGGGGCCACCAGGTGGTCGTCGAGGAGCCGTGGTCGCTCGGCCGGCTGTCCGCCGTGATCCGCGGCGATGACGGCCTGCTGCGCGCTGGCGCCAACCCGCGCGGGATGCAGGGGTACGCGGTCGGCCGGTAGGGGTCCTTGTCCATGGGTGCTGCTTCGAGCTTGACGCTGTCGTCCTGATGATGTTCACCGACGTCGGATCCCTCCACTTCCTTCGGGGGGTGGGTGCGAGGCCCCGCTCTGGCGGGGCCTCTGCGTATGCGTAACCACTTCTTTGGCTTGCGGATCGCCCCTCGAGTCTCGTAGCACCTCCGGGAACAAGCCGTTCGCAGCGCGCTCCGTCGGATCTGTTTGAAGAACGTCGGCGGTATGGTCTCGAGGTCGCGGCTTCGTTTCCCGCGGGTGCGGGTCGAGGCGCCCGGGACACCAGCGGAAGTGAGCGAGCCCACCTCGACCAGGGGCTCGGGCCCGCGTGGCCGCGGGATACGTTGTCTGATATGCGATCGAGCGGCGCCGGCGTCCTGTCCCAGCGGAGACGTCAGGCGTGGCAACCCGGCGACGCCGCGCAGCTCGGATTCGTGACGTTCTCCCACGCCGTCCAGCACATCTACGTCGCCGCGCTCGCGATCAGCTACCCGTACGTCGTCGCCGACCTGCACATCTCGTACGGCACCCTCGGGGTGCTGCTCGGGGTCGCGGGTCTGGTGGGCGGGCTCCTGCAGGCCGCGGCGGGCATGGTGCGGCGGGTGCCGGCCCGCTTGCTTCTTACGGCGCAGAACATCGGTCTCGCCACCGCGATGCTGCTCGCCTCCGTGGCCCCCGGGTTCGGAATGTTCAGCGGGGCCCGGATGCTCGGGGCCTTCACCACCTGGCCGCAGCACCCGATCGGGAGCGCGCACCTCACCGCCCGCTTTCCAGACCGGCGAGGACTCGTGCTGAGCTGGCACACGACCGGCGGAACGATCGGCACGCTCAGCGTCCCGCTCGTCGCTGAAGCCCTCTTTCGCGGCATCGGCTGGCGGCCCGGGTTCGTCGTGTTCGCCGGTGTGATGGTGCTCGGCGCGGTCCTCGTGATGGCCGGCCTGCGCGACCGGCACGCCCGGACGCGAGACACGGCCGCCGGGCCCGACAGGCAGGACACGCTCAGCGAGCCTGCCGTACCGGCCGGCGGGGAGCAGCCCCCACCCGCTCGGCTGCGCACGGTCTTCCGCCGCCGGACGGTGATCCTCGTGCTGGTCGCGAGCACCATCGGCGCCGCGGGCCGGGGCCTCGGCGCGATCACCACGTACGTTCCCGCCTACCTTCAGTCGGACCTGCACGTGGGGCATCTGCGGATCGGGGCCGTCGTCACCGCCATTCTCGCCGCTGGCGTCATCGGTCCCATCGTGATCGGGCAGCTCTCCGACCGGCTCGACCGCAGGGCTGTGCTGGTGATCGTGTACCTGGCAGGCGCGGGTGCCCTCGCGGGGTTCGTCCTCGTCGGCGCGACAGTCCCGGCGCTCGCCGCCGTCGGCCTGCTCATCGGTGTCTTCGCGTACTCGGAGTCCCCGCTGCTGCAGTCGATGTTCTCCGACTCGATCAAGGGTGCCAACTCGCGGGCGGCGTTCGGCGTGTTCTTCGCGATCGCGTACGGCGTAGGGTCGCTGTGGCTGACGGTGCTTGGGCAGATCATCGACCATGTCGGCTTCCAGGCGGCGTTCTTCGCGATGGCAGGGTCCTTCGTCACCGCCGCGTGTCTCATAGCGCTCTCCCGACCCGCTCCCCGCGCGTCGTGACCTACACCGCCCGCGGCGCTGGGAGACCATGCGACACCCGCGCGTCGCGCATCGCGCGACGCTGATGCGTGCGCAGCCTGAGATCCGATCGCGGCTTCGCCGTGCAGATCAGGGCGAAGCCGTCGGCACGATCCTGCTCGAAGTAGCGCCGTGCGTCGCCGTTGTCGCAGTCACCTTCGAGGACGCGTACCGCGCAGGCGAGGTCCCACCCCTGTTCGCAGAGGCTCGGCAGCTCGAGACCGTGGCGGCGGGCCGCGCTGAGAATGTACTCGTCGCGGCCCGCCTTCGCGGTCTCCTCGTGGCCGTCGGGGAACTCGAAGGTGAGCTCGTAGCTCTCCGACTCGCCCGTCTCGGGCCGCCCGCCGTCAGCTTCCGGCACCGCCGTGGCTGAACGCGCGGTTGCGGGAGTACGGCCCCTCGCCAGGAGCACCGCGGCGGAAGTGCCCGGAGGGCTTGACGGTCCCGTCGCGCTCCATGGCGAGCAGCTCGATGAACCACGCCTCGTGCTCGATCTCCTCGTTGAGGATGCGGGCCGCGAGGTCGTAGGTACGCGGGTCCTTGCCGGCGCAGATGTCGCAGATCTCGTTCCAGCTGCGGATCGCGCACCGCTCCGACTCCAAGAGGATGGTCAGGATGTCGGCGGCGCTCGGGTCCTCGGTCGGCGGGTGCTGCCCGTTGTCGGTACCAGGCAGGTACGCGGCGGGGCAGCCTGCCCTGTCGGCGAACTCATGGATGCTGAACGGCAGCGAGCCGCCGAGCTCGTAGATGCGCGGCAGGATCAGCTCGTAGTGCTGGCGGTCCTCCAGCCTGGCGTCCTCGCAGATCTCCTTGTAGTCCTCGTTCCCCGCGAGGTACATGCGCAGGATCGAGTAGTAGTAGTACGTACTGGCGAACTCCGCCGCCGCGTTGTCGACGAGCTTCTCGATCAGCTCCTCGACGTTGATGCCGCGCTGGCGGAGGATCTCCACCCCGACGCGACGGTTGACGTCGCCGTAGGAGACGACGCCGGTTGCGTGCGGCTTCTCCGTCGTCATAGTGATCTCCTTCCTGAGGTCATGAGCCCGCGTCCGACGGCGGGCGCCGGACGACCCCGGACCGTCCCTTGGGACCGACCGGACACTCTCATGCGATCCCTTTCCAGACTCCCGCGGGATCGAACCCAGGTGAAGTCGATATTTCGGGCTACATTCATAGGTGATGCCTGCCAATCATCCGCATCCCACGCTGACACAGCTTCGCGCGCTGGTGGCGGTCGATGAGCATCTGCACTTCGGTCGCGCCGCGGCCGCCCTGTACGTCAGCCAGTCGGCGCTGTCGGAAGCGTTGGCGGCGCTCGAGCGCGCCCTCGGTGTACAGCTCGTCGAACGCAGTACCCGCCGGGTCCTCGTCACCCCTACGGGACGCGAGCTCGCCGGCCGGGCGCGCGACATCCTCGCCGCCGTCGACGACCTCACGGAGTCGGCCAGGACCGCTCGCGAGCCGCTGTCGGGAACTGTACGCATAGGGGTCATCCCCACGATCGGCCCCTACCTCCTGCCACAGGTGCTTCCCGAGCTGCGCCGCCGGCTACCCCGGCTGCGGATCCAGCTGCGCGAGGAGAAGACCGACCCGCTGCTCGACGAGCTCGTCGCGGGGCACGTCGATGCGCTGCTCATGGCCGTCCCCGCCGAGCGGCTCGCCGGCCCTCCCGTACGCGGGGTGGTGGAGTTTCCCGTGTACGAGGAGCCCTTCTTGCTCGTCGCTCCGGAGGCGCATCCGTTGGCCGGGCACCGGTGGCTGTGCCAGAGCGTGCTCGCCCAGCACGAGGTCCTGCTGCTCGATGAGGGGCACTGCCTTCGCGAGCAGGCGCTACGTGTCTGCCGAGAGAGCGGGGCCAGAGGCGACGACGGGCTGCGGTCAACGAGCCTGAGCACGCTCGTGCAGATGGTCGCCGGAGGTTTCGGCGTGACCCTGGTGCCGGTGACAGCCGTTCCCGTCGAGGTCCATCCCAGCGACGGGCTCGCGGTGCGGGAGTTCGCTTCGCCGGAGCCGTACCGGCGCGTCGGGCTGGTGTGGCGCGCCACATCGGCTCGGGCCGCGGAATTCGCGCGACTCGGCAAGCTTCTCCAAGAGGTCATCCGGGCAGTCGGGCTGCCAGTACGCGCCATTGGGACGCAAGCCCGCTGATCCACGCCGACCGTTCGTCCTGAGGGGGCCACTCCCGCGCTCCACTCAGTCACCGTCGATCGGCTCACCGCAGGCTGGACAGGTCGTCGGCGGATCCTCGTCGGCGAGCCGGCCGCACGAGGGGCAGACCCGGTGCAGCCAGCAGGCCGGGTCGCCGCCTTGATCCTCAGCGTCCATCCACGCGTCCCGCGCCGTCACCGGGTCAGCCCCCCGCTTGTTGCGCTGGCGCGGGACTCGCCTCGCGTGCCTTGAGCTCCGAGCGCAGCTCCGCGAGGCGCTCGTGGTAGCGCTCGACGTTGGCGAGCTTGATGTGCTCGTACCCGCGCACCATGTCGGGGAGGTCGGCGATCTGGACAGCGACCGGGTGGTTGGCGGGGTCGAGATGTTCCAGGATCCCGTCGACGACCCCGCGGTACTCCTCGATGAGCGCGCGCTCGACGCGACGGACACGCGTATACCCGAACGCGTCGAGCCGGGTCCCGCGCAGCCGCCGCATCGTCCGCAGCGCCTTGAACGCCGGCCGGAACCACGGTCCGAGCGTGATCTTGTCTTTCATCCCCAGCGCGCGAAAGATCGGGGGGTGCAGCTTCCACGCGTATCGCGCGCCAGCCCCGAAACGCGCCGTTACCTCGGCTTCCAGGGCAGGGTCGAGCGACAGCCGCGCGACTTCGTACTCGTCCTTATAGGCCATGAGCTTGTGCAGCCCCCGCGCGACGGTCTCGGCGAGCGCGCTCTCGCCAGGCACCCGCTCGGCCTCAACCGCCCGCACCCGCTCGACCAGGTCGGTGTACGCGGTGGCGTAGGCGGCGTTCTGGTAGGCGACGAGGTCGGGCACACGGATCGCCACGAGCCTGGCCAGCTCCGACCCAGCCGCGGCGTGGACCCGGGAGGTGAGCGCGGTCGCGCCGTCGTGGGCGGTCGCGTGGGGGGTGATACCCACAGGGGCGGAGAGCGCGTCGATCGCCGTCCGCAGGCTCTCGGGGTCGGACACCGCCTGCCGGCCGCGCCGGAAGGCTTGCAGGTTGGCCTCGACGGCGGCGCCGTTCAGCCGGATCGCGTCCTCGATGACCTCGGCGGGGAGCGGCAGGGCCCCCGCCTGGTACGCCGCCCCGGCGAGCAGGATGTTGGCGTACTGGTCGTCGCCGAACAGCTCCTCGGCCAGAGTTCGTGCGTCGAGACGGGCCCCGAGCCCCGGCCGGGTCACCTCGCCGAGCCGGTCGAAGATCCCCGACGGGTCAGGGAAGGACGCCGTGGTGTCGACGATCATCTGTCCTGTCGGCACCTCGGTCGTCGACACCACGGCGATCGTCCGCTCGGGACTCGCGGCCGCGAGGTTCTTCGGGTCGGCCGCGACCAGAAGGTCGGAGCCCAGGTACAGGTCACATTCCTCGTCGGCGAGCTTGCCGGCTTGGGCGACCGGGTCGGTCGAGATCTTGATGTCGGACACGACCGCCCCACCCTTCTGCGCCAGGCCCGTCTGGTCGAGGGCACGTACAGCCCGGCCGGCGAGATGGGCGGCCGTCGCGAGCACCTGCGCCACGGTGACGACGCCGGTGCCGCCGACTCCGGTGATCCGCATCGCGAACCTGTCCTCGGGGATGCGGGGCTCCGGCTCCGGTAGGTCGGTCGCCTCGAGCGCGGGCGCCGTCGGCCGGGACGCACGCGAGGTGTCGCCCGGCACGACGGTGACGAACGACGGGCAGTCGCCGTCGAGGCACGAGTAGTCCTTGTTGCACGACGGCTGGTGGATCTGCGTCTTACGGCCGAACTCGGTCTCCACCGGCTGCACCGACAGACAGTTGGACTTGTGACCGCAGTCGCCGCACCCCTCGCACACGCGTTCGTTGATGAACACCCGTGTGGGTGGGTCGGCGAGCCGTCCGCGCTTGCGCTGCCTCCGCTTCTCGGCGGCGCACTGCTGCTCATGGACGAGCGCGGTCACGCCGGGGGTCGCGGCCAGCGCCCCCTGCGCCTCTTCGAGGCGGTCGCGGTGCCAGACCTGGGTACCTCGAGGGAGACGCCTGCCGCGGTAACGCTCGGGCTGGTCGGTGGTCACGATGACCCGCCGCACACCCTCGGCGGCGAGCAGCTCGGTCAGCTCGGGGACCGGCATCGCCCCGACCGCCTGCTGACCGCCGGTCATCGCCACCGCGGAGTTGTAGAGGATCTTGTAGGTGACGTTGGCCCCGGCCGCGACCGCCGCACGGATCGCGAGGCTGCCGGAGTGCAGGAACGTCCCGTCGCCGATGTTCTGCAGCATGTGAGGGCGGTCGACGAACGGTGCCATCCCCAGCCAGTGGCCGCCCTCGCCACCCATCTGGGTCAGACCGGTCACCTCGCCGACCTGTGACGGGTCCATGAGCAGGACCATGGCGTGGCAACCGATGCCGGCGCCGACGAGCGAGCCGTCGGGCACCTGGGTCGAGCGGTTGTGCGGACAGCCTGAGCAGAAGTAGGGCGTGCGCGGCATCAGCGGCAGCACCGTCCGCTCACGTCCGCGCCGCCGACGGTCGAGGAACGCCCTGGCGGACGGGATGTCGGCGTGCTCGACCAGGCGCCGGGCGAGGCTCTCGGCGATCACGTCGGGGTCGAGCTCCGCATGGGAGGGGAGGAGCTCCCCGCCTCGCGCGTCACGCTTGCCCACCACGGCCGGTGCGCCGTCGCGGCCGTACAGCGTCTCCTTGACCGCGGTCTCCAGGAACGGCCGCTTCTCCTCGACGACCACGATCTCGGCGAGCCCCTCCGCGAACTCCTCGACGACGCGGGGCTCGAGCGGATAGATCATGCCGAGCTTGAGCAGCCGGATGCCGTAACGAGCGAGCGCGGGCTCGTCGAGCCCGAGTGCGCGCAGGGCCTGACACGTGTCGAGGTAGGTCTTGCCGGGCGCGAGGACGCCGACGCGGTCATCGGGCCCGGCGCGGACGATGCGGTTGAGCCCGTTCGCGTAGGCGTACCTCCGGGCGATCTCGAGCCGGGGCCGCTGCGCCGTACGCTCGGTCTCGACCGGCACCTGGCCGACCATCTTCGCCGTGACGTCGTGGCGGTACGGATGTCCCTCCCACTCCAGCTCGGGCACGACCGGCGCGAACCTGTCGCGGCCCACCTCTGCTGTCGACGCGCCGTCGGCGACGTTGGTGGCGATCTTCATGGCGGTCCACAGCCCGCTTGCCCGGGACATGGCCACGCCGTGCAGGCCGAGGTCGAGGATGTCCTGGGAGTCCGCGGGGTACAAAGTGGGCAGCATGAGATCGGCGAGCGCCATCTCGGACGCGCTCGGCACCGTGGAGGACTTAGACGTGGGGTCGTCGCCGACCAGCGCGAGCACGCCACCCGTCTGTTGCGTCCCCATGAGGTTGGCATGTCTGATGGCGTCGGTCGCGCGGTCGAGCCCGGGCGCCTTGCCGTACCACACCCCGACGACGCCGTCGTGCTTCGCGCCGTCGACACTCGCGGCGAGCTGGCTGCCCTCGACGGACGTCGCGGCGATCTCTTCGTTGAGTCCCGGGCGGTGCACGACGTTGTGGTCGGCGAGGAGCCGTCCGCGCCGCGCGAGCTCGAGGTCGTATCCCGCGAGCGGCGAGCCTTCGTATCCGGAGACGAACGTCGCGGTGTCGAGGCCCGCACCGCGGTCATGGCGGCGCTGCTCGAGGAGCAGCCGCACGAGCGCCTGGATGCCCGTGAGGTAGACGGTGCCCTCCGGGCAGACGTAGCGCTCGTCGAGACCGGCGGGCATACGTGTCGGTGCTGTCACGGCCGTCCCTCCTGTCGGTGTGGCCGGCGTTTCGAGCATGCCCTGAGCGGCGGTGTGCGCTCAACTCGGGCGTCCCGACCTGTGGACAACACGGCTGTGGATGAACCGAGGTGCGCGGCCCTCAGCACGGGGTGCACGACTGAATTGTGAGGTGTTTGGCTGTGTGCAGGTCGGGACGCTAATCCGAGTGATGTTGTGACTCAGATTATGGAGGTGTCCTCGTGCCTGACTTGCCCCCGGACCTGCCTGGCCTG
>JBOHCT010000166.1:0-9691 GCA_050699055.1 Streptosporangiaceae bacterium
GGACGAGCTCGCCGCCCCCAGCAGCGACGCCCGCACCGCCACCCGCGCGTTCAACCGGCCCAGCGCCCGCTGCATCTCCCGCCGCGACACGAACGACTGCACCACGCCGGACAGCACGAACCCCACGACCAGCGCCCACAGCGTCTCCCAGAACATGAAGAACGCCTCGGCGAACCCGGACCCGACCGTGTCCAGCACACTCACACGCGTCGCTCCTCGCTCTCGTCACGCCCGGTCGCATCACGGGTCACGATGTCGCGGAGCTCGTTCCCCCTTACCGGTGACGGAAGATCACCTTCATCAGCTCGTCGTAGATCAACGGGTCACCGCTCGCGATCGCGTCGGTGACGCACCGTTCCAGGTAGTTGCGCATCACCTGCTTCGACACCCCGTCCAGGGCCCGCTGCACCGAGGCGACCTGATCCAGGATGTCCACGCAATAACGGTCCTGCTCGACCATCCGGGTGATGCCGTCGACCTGCCCGCCGATCCGCGCCAGCCGGCGCCGCAGGTCGTCACGGAGCTCCGGGTCGATCATCGGTCGGGGCTCGCTCACCGCCGGCCCGCCCGGTCCGCCTACCGCGTCGGCCACTGCCGACCTGTTGGGGGCACGCCCCGATCCGGGCCGATCTCCTCGAGGCACGTAACCACCTCCCGCACTGCATAATAGACGTACCCCCCACACCTATTCCATGGCGGTACGGGCCTCTCACCCGCGAGCGAACGCGGCGATGATCGCGGCGAGGCGCTCCCCCGCGTCCTCCTGGAGGAAGTGGCCGGCGCCCTCCACGGTGGGGTGGTCGAGTCCGGCCGCGCCGGGAATGGCGCGACGCAGGACCGGTGCCATGCCGGCGGTGATCGGGTCGCCGTCGCTGAACGCCACAAGGAACGGCTTGTCGAAGCCGGTGATCCGCGCCCAGGCGGCGCGACTGGCCTCGGCGGCTGGGGTCGTCCGGCCTGGTCGGAACCAGACCCGGCCTCGCCCTCGGGCCCGCCTTGTACGACTCGTCCGGAAACGGCGCGTCGTAGGCCCTGAGCACCTCCGACGGCGGCAGCGTACGGCATCCGCCGCGTACCAGCCGCGCGATGTCGAGTGTCTCGGCCGTCTCGACGGCTCGGCGGAATGCCCACCACACCGGCGGCATGTCCTGGTCGCCGGTGGGCAGCCCGGTGTTGGCGGCGACGACCCGGGCGAACCGGTCGGGATGCTCGGCGACCAGCCGCAGCCCGATCAGGCCGCCCCAATCCTGGCCGACCACGGTGATGTCGTGCAGGGCCAGCGCGTCGAAGATCAGCGCGGTCATCCACGACACGTGCCGAGCGTAGCTGTGGGCGACCGTCTCGGCGGGCTTGTCCGAGCGACCGAACCCCACCAGGTCGACCGCCACAGCGCGCAGGCCCGCGTCCGCGAGGACTGGCATCACCCGTCGGTACAGATACGACCAGCTCGGCTCGCCGTGGAGCAGCAGCACCGGCGCACCGTCCGCGGGGCCGTCCTCGACATAGGCCATCCGCAGCGCCCCGCCCTCCCCGTCGGGCACCGCCGCGTAAGCCGGCGCATACCCGAAGCCCGGCAAGCCGGCGAAGCGATCCTCCGGTGTCCGCAGCACCCGCATACCCCGACCATGTCAGCCCCCCTACGCGAGCGCACAACACGGCGGGACGGGGGTCCCGGGCACCCACCAGGCGGCCGGTCTCCCCATCCGGCCGAGTTCGCCAAGTACTCGTTCGACAACCGCACGGCGGAGTATCACCGGGTCCAGGTCCGGCAGGCCCTGGGGTTGCGGCCGGCCACGGAGGACGACAAGCAGCGGTGGACGGCGTGGGTGGAGCCGCCGGTGGAGCGCAGATCGAGCGGGTGGTCAACTCAGCGATACACCGGCACGAGCAGGCGTTCGCCGGCCAGATCGTGCGGCGGCGGGCCCCGGCCTTTGGTCCTGCGTGAGGCGAGCTATACTGAGTCTGAAGCGAGACCCAGTATAGTTTTGGTCAGGTGGCCACCGCGATGGGGCTGCGAGAGCGCAAGGCCGCGCGCACCAGGGAGGAGATCTCCCGGGTCGCGATCGGGTTGTTCTGCGCGCGGGGCTTCGACTCCGTGACGATGACGGAGATAGCGGAAGCGGCCGAGGTCGGGAGGGCCACGCTGTTCGCCTACTTCCCGTCCAAGGAAGCACTGGTGCTGGACCGCGTTCAAGATGACGATCCTTGCCGGGTATTCAGCGGCCGCGGTCCCGGTGTCTCCCTGGCAGGGGCGTTGCGAGCGCATTACCGGGAGCTGGCGGCTCAGTTCGGTCCGCGCGAAGCCGAGGGCACGAAGCGGATCATGGAACTGATCCTGTCGACCCCGGCGTTGACGGCCGGGTTGCACCGGATGTTCGACCGCCAGCGCGACGAGCTTGCCGCGCTGCTGGCGGCCGAGGACACGACCGACACGAGCGGCTTCACCGCGCAGGTCGTGGCAGCTCAGACGATCGGCGTGGTCCTGGCTGTCAAGTCGCGCATCTACGAGCGCCTCGTCGCCGGCGAGCTTGCCGGAGCCGCTCCGGCATGCCTGGCGGAGGAGGTCGACATGGCCTTCGGGCTCCTTGAGACCGGGATCGGCAGCAGCCACCGCAAGGAGGCAACGTGATGTTGCACGTCCGCGGCGTCCATTACGACGTGGGACACCACTATGACGTGGGGCAGGGCCAGGGCCCTGCGAGCACGCGCCCGCACTTCGACAGAGCCGGCGTTGAGGCCGACATGGTCATGATCGCCGGCCAGTTGCACGCGAACGCGGTCCGTGTCACAGGGACAGATCTGTCTCGGGTCGCGATCGCGGCCGGCCTGGCGCTGGAGGCCGGCCTGACCGTCTGGTTCTCGCCGCACCCCGGCGACCTGGCCGGCGACGACATCGTCTCCTACCTTGCCGAGGCCGCGCGCATGGCCGAGGAGCTGCGGTCGGCCGCTGGATCGGTGGTGATGGTGGCCGGCTGCGAGCTGAGCCTGTTCTGCGCCGGCTACCTGCCCGGCCCGACGCTCGATGATCGCCTGGATTCGCTCACCGGCGCCTCTGCTGTACCCGGCCTGCAAACGAGCTTCAGCGAGCTGCCGCGCGCGCTCAACACCACGCTCGGTCAGAGCGTCGCCGCGATCAGAGACCACTTTCGTGGCCCCGTCACCTACGCGTCAGCACCTTGGGAGACAGTTGACTGGGCGCGGTTCGACCTCGTATCGGCCGACTTGTACCGGGACAGCTCCAACGCGGCCGGGTACCGAGACTCGCTGCGCAGCTACGCGCGCTTCGGCAAGCCGGTCGTGGTCAGCGAGTTCGGTTGCTGCACCTACAAAGGCGCGGCGGACGCCGGCGGCGCGGGATTCATGATCTTTGACGACGACACGCAGCCCCCGGCGCTGAAGCTGAAGGTCACCGGCCTGCAACGAAGTGAAGCTGAACAGTCACGTTACCTGAGGGAGCTGTATGCCATCTTCGACGAAGAAGGCATCCACGGTGCCTTCTGGCATACCTTTGCCGGCTGGACGTTCCCGCACCGGCCGGGCCGTCAGGCAGACCTGGATCTTGGATCATTCGGGCTGGTCAAGGTCATCGAGGCGCCGTCCGCGGACAAGGAGGCGTTCGCCCTCGAACCCAAGGAGGCGTTCTGGGCCCTGGCCGCTGCCTACCGGCAGGCCCGCCCAGCGCTGGTTCTCCGAGCTGACCCGCGAACTACTCAAACGCGGGGCACACAAGTCCGTGCACGCCCTCGAAGCCGACCTCCGCGCCTGGATCGCCACCTGGAACGACAACCCCCGCCCCTACGTGTGGACCAAGACCGCCGACGAGATCCCCAAGTCCCTCCAAACATATTGTCAACGTTTTTCAGGCGCAGCGCACTAGGGCTATTCAATGGAATAGTAGGACTATACACTTGGATGCTCCTGTGGGCCCCTGGTCGGCGTCGCCCTCGTTGTCCTCGCCGTCGTCGGCGCCGTCTCGGCCGTCCGGGCTCTCCGCCGGGGCGACCGCACCCCCGACCGCCGGGCGCTCCCCGACAATGAGCCGCGGGAGATCCTGCGCCGCCGCTACGCCGCCGGCGACATCGACGAAGACGAGTACCTCCAGAAACTCTCCGGACTGTCCCAGATCTGACCGCAGGAGTGGCGCGGTGACACCGCTCGGCACCGCGGACGACCGCTACAGGCGCACCCCGAGGAGGGCGTCGACGGCGGCGCGCACTGCTTCGGGCGCGTCGGCGTCGGAACCACCATTCGCGAGAGCCCTGTCCGCCCAGCGGTCCACGACCTGGAGGGCACTCGGCGCGTCGAGGTCGTTCGCGAGACATCGACGCACCTCATCGAGCACGAACCGCGTGGGAGGGCCCGAGGGGCGGCCGACTGCGGTCCGCCACCGCTCCAGCCGCGTCGCCGCGTCCCGCAGATCGCTGTCGCGCCACTCCCAGTCCGCGCGGTAGTGGTGCGCGAGCAGCGCGAGCCGGACCGCCATCGGGTCGGCTTCGGACTCGCGCAGGTCGCCCACGAAGACGAGGTTGCCTCGCGACTTCGACATCTTCTCACCATCGAGACCGACCATGCCAGTGTGCACGTACGCCCGGGCGAAGGGGTACCTCCCGGTGGCGGCGTGCGCCTCTGACGCGCCCAGCTCGTGGTGGGGAAAGGCGAGGTCACTCCCGCCCCCGACGATGTCGAGCCCCATGCCGAGATGGGCGAGAGCGATCGCGCTGCACTCGACGTGCCAACCGGGACGCCCTCGCCCCAGCGGCGAGTCCCAGGCCGGCTCGCCCGGCCGCCCCCCCTGCCAGAGCAGGCAGTCGAGGGGATCCTTCTTTCCCGCCCGGTCGGGGTCTCCCCCGCGCTCGGCGGACAGCCGGACCATCTCGTCGAAGGACAGGTGGGCGACGGAGCCGAACCGTGCGTCGGCGCTCACAGGGAAGTACAGGTCGCCCTCGACGTCGTACGCGGCGCCCTTCTCCCGGAGCCCGCGGACGAGATCCACGATGAGCGGGATCGCCTCGACGGCGCCCATGAAGACACCGGGCGGCACCAGCCGCAGTGCCTCCATGTCCGCACGAAAGGTACGGGTCTGGCGCTCCGCGAGCGCGCGCCAGTCCTCCCCCGTGTCCTGCGCCCTTTCGAGAAGTGGATCGTCGACGTCTGTCACGTTCTGGACGTACCGCACGTCGTGCCCCGAGTCGCGCCAGACCCGATACACCAGGTCGAAGGCGACGTACGTCGCGGCATGTCCGATATGCGTGGCATCGTACGGTGTGACCCCGCAGACGTACATGCGGGTCTCATGACCCGAGGCGGTGGGACGCACCTCGCCTGTGACGGTGTCGTGGACGCGGAGCGGAGGGCCGGTGCCGGGCAGGTCGGGAAGCTCGGGAGCGGGCCAAGACTGCATAGACCGCAGCGTATACGGACGGGTCCGGCACGCTCTGCGCCCGTCAGAGCTTGCTTGTGAACCTCGCGGGCGTCCGCCCTCGGGCCTCCTGGTTTCGGTTCACACGCTCCCGAGACTCCGAACCTCCCAACGCGACCCCCGAGAACGGTGTCAGAACGGGGGCCACGGGAGTGGGGGCCAGCCGTCGGAGGGCCTCGGGTACCTGCCTTCGCGCAGCAGGCGGCCTACCCTCCGCCGAGTCTTCACGACCTCTCGATCCGACAGGAGGCGTTGCAGACGCACAGCCACCTGCCCCCCAGCGAGCTCGGCCTGCAGCCGACGCAGCACGACCACCGTCTCCTCAGGCAGCGGCTGCCCCCGCCAGCGCCACAGCAAGGTACGCAGCTTGTTCTCGACCGAGAAGCAGACGCCGTGGTCGCAGCCGTACACGTGGCCTTCGGGTGTGGGGAGCAGATGGCTGCCCTTGCGGTCGGCGTTGTTGACGACGGCGTCGTAGACAGCCATCCGTCGGAGCGCTGGATGGTCGCTTTCGACCAGCGCGACGAGGTCGACGGTCTCGTCGACCTCGACCCACAGCTGGCACATGCCGGGTCCGAACGGCCCCTCGCGGTGCACGGTCGGCGGGACGACGTCCCAACCGGTCGCCTCAGAAACGTGGTAGGCGGCGACCTCACGGGCGGCGAGCGTGCCGTCAGGGAAATCCCACAGCGGCCGCTCGCCGGCGATCGGCTTGTACACGCATTCACGGCTGACGCCGTCGAGCGTGACCGCGCACAAGAGCGTGGCGTTGGAGGCCTCCACCAGCCGCCCCTCGACCTCCATGCGGCCCTCACGGAGCAGACGCAATGCGGCCCCGCGCGCGAGGCCCACGGCTGGGAGGTCTCTCATGACACCAGTGTCGACCTCGCGTGGCCGTTCTGTCGCGGGCAGATGTGGCCCTCGGGGTCGAGCGGCAACCCACACAGCGGACAGGGGGGACGTCCCGCGCTCACGACCTCCATCGCGCGGTGAGCGAAGGCCCGGGCCACGGCAGGGGTGACGTGGACGCGAAGCACGTCAGGTCCCTCGGTCGCGTCGGATAGAGGCTCTGTCTCCTCTTCCTCTTCTTCGTCCTCCTCGTCGCCCGCCGCCTGCGCCTCGATGACGATGCGCTCGTGCTCCTCGTCCCAGGCGAGCGCCATCGTGCCGACTCGGAACTCCTCGAGGATCGGCTGGTCCAGCGGGCGCTCGTCCGTGAGCTCCGAAGGAGCGACCGCGGGCACGTGCGCCTTACCGCCGCTCTGCCGCAGGACCTCGTCGAGGAGCTCGTCCAGGCGTTCGGCGAGCGCGGCGACCTGAAACTTCTCCAGCCCGACGCTCGTGACACGGCCCGCGCCCATGGCCTGGAGGAAGAACGTGCGCTCCCCCGGCTCTCCCACAGCTCCGGCGACGAACCTGTCCGGGGGGTCGTACTGGAAGACCTGACGCGGCATAGCCCTGACCCTACCTGCCCTCCGTTTAAGCCTCTGAGGTGAGCAAACGCCGTGTTACCGGCCATTGCCGACGCCCGCGCCGCCGCCGACGACGGCGTCGCCGGCCGCCCGCTTTCGCCTGCCCAGCCGCCACCGTCGCCGCCTTTGGGTCGGCCCCGGGACCAGACCGTCGACCTCGCCGCCGGTGTCATTGAGACGGACGAGGAACGGTCGCAGCGCGGTGTAGCGGACGACCGTGAGAGAGCACGGGTCGACCTGCAGGCGCTGGAACATGTCGAGGTGCATGCCGAGGGCGTCCGCGACGACGGCCTTGATGACGTCGCCGTGGCTGCACACCACGTACGCCGCCTCGTCGCCGAGCCGTGCGTTCCAGTCGCGGACGGCCGTTACCGCGCGATGCTGGGTGTCGCGCAGGGACTCACCGTCGGGAAACGTGACCGCGCTCGGATGGGCCTGCACGACCTGCCAGAGGCGCTCCTTGGCGAGGCGTTTCAGCTCCCTACCCGTCCAGTCGCCGTACCTGCACTCCCCGAGCCGTTCTTCGACCTCGACCCGGGTGCTCCCGTGCCTTTCCGCGATCGTGTCGGCCGTCTCGCGGCAGCGTTCGAGCGGACTGCAGACGACGGCGGCCAGCGGCACCTTGACGAGCCGCTCGGCGACCGCCCGGGCCTGCTCGCGGCCGCGCTCGTCGAGGTGGACGCCGGGCGTCCAACCGGCGAGTACCGGCCCGGTCAGGGTCGTGAGCCCGTGGCGGACGAAGAGCACCGTGGTCACGTCCCCGCACTCTACGTGCAGTCGCGTGCGGTCACGGGCAGCGATGGGAAGAATGCCTCCGTGATCGTCGACTGCGCGATCTACCGTGACGGGCGCCGCGAGGACGTATCCCACGACCTCGCGGCGGCGTTCCAACGAACGCGTGCGGTGCCGGACAGCTTCATCTGGATCGGCCTACACGAGCCGTCGATCGAGGAGTTCGACCGGGTGAGCCAGGAGTTCTCGCTGCATCCGCTTGCCGTGGAGGACGCCGTGCACGCCCATCAGCGGCCGAAGCTCGAGCGGTACGGGCACTCGCTGTTTCTCGTGCTGAAGACGCTCCGTTACGTCGAGGAGACGTCGAGCATCGAGGCCGGAGAGATCATGCTGTTCGTCGGGGAAGGGTTCGTGGTCACCGTGCAGCACGGGGAGACCAACCCGCTCGGCTCGGTCCGCCGCCGCCTCGAGGGCGAGGAGCGGATCCTCCGGCGGGGGCCGGCAGCGGTACTGTATGCCGTCTGCGACGAGGTCGTCGACACCTACGGGCTGGCGGCCGCGGGGATCGAGCAGGACGTCGAGGAGGTCGAGCAGAGCGTCTTCTCCCCCACCCGCACCAATGACGCGGAGCGGATCTACTCGCTCAAGCGCGAGGTGATGGAGTTCCGGCGCGCGGTGATCCCGCTCGCTACACCGATGCGCGCGCTGACGGAAGGGGCCGTTCCCGGGGTCGATGAGGAGACCCGTCCGTTCTTCCGCGATGTCACCGATCATGTACTGCGCGTGAGCGAACAGGTGCAGTACTTCGACGACCTGCTCGCCTCGGTGCTGACGCCAACCTCGCCCAGGTGAGTGTGCGGCAGAACGACGACATGCGCCGCATCTCGGCCTGGGTCGCCGTCTTCGCCGCGCCGACGCTGCTGGCCAGCCTCTGGGGAATGAACTTCGCCTACCAGCCGGAGCTGCGGTGGCACTACGCCTACTTCGGGGCGCTCGCTTTCATGGCCGTCGCGTCATACGTGCTCTACCGACTGTTCCGACGCAGCGGCTGGCTCTGACATGCGTTCTTGGTGTGGGACACCACACACGCACGTAGACCTCTAGAGGCGGGCAGTGGTGGAGGTGCCATAGCGATCGGCGAGGAGCCGCTTCAGGCCGTACGGGAAGTCCTCGCGAGCCTGCAGGTGCAGCGGCGTGAGCGCCAGTTGGGCCTCGGGGTCGCCGGCGAACGCCCGCGCGCACAGCGCCGGATCGACGTTGGCAAGTGCGAGGATCGCCCCGGGACAGCCGAGCGGGCCCGCGAACGCGAGCAGCATGGCGGCACCGGTGTAGATGTCCAGATCGGTGGAGGTGAGCTCGCGGAGCAGCCGCTCCGGGTCGCCGCTGGAATCCTTGATGCCGCGTAGGGGCAGGCCCGTGAGTTCCTCCACGGGGATCCCCGGAAGGGACGACCGCGGGAAGTGGTACCCGTACAGCGGCAACTCGCCCGCCGCCCCGGCCACGGCGGCGTAGTAGTCGCCGAGCCGACGCGAGCCCGGCGGGGACAGCGCGAGGATCGCGTCGGCGCCGTGCTTGCGGGCGTCGATGGTGTACGCCGCGGCCTGGCGGGCCGACGCCGCGCCCGTGCCCGCGATCACGGGAACCCGAGCGCCGACACGGTCCTTGACCGCCTCCAGCAGGGCGACGCGTTCGTCCGCGGACAACGCGGCGGCCTCGCCGGTGGACCCCGCCACCACGACGGCACGCACGCCCTCGCCGACGAGTCGATCCGCGAGATCGGCCGTGCCTGTCGCGTCGACCTCGCCATCGGCGTCGAACAATGTGACGATCGCGACCCCGACACCGGTGAACAGCGTCGTCCTCTGCGGCTCGGGCATGCGTTCCTCCCTGCGTGTGGCTTCTCTCCAGGGTCGCACGTCTACTCGGCCGCGAGCACGCCCGTCGCGAGCAGCCCGATGAGGGCGAGGCCCAGCGCGCAGCGGTAGGCGACGAA
This sequence comes from Streptosporangiaceae bacterium, assembly GCA_050699055.1. GTDB lineage: Bacteria > Actinomycetota > Actinomycetes > Streptosporangiales > JBOHCT01 > JBOHCT01. The sequence continues at coordinate 9,617 of JBOHCT010000166.1, forward strand.
CACGTACGTCGAATGCCTGACGAGGAAGCGCAGGAACCACGCGATCGACGCGTAGCCGACGACAAACGCGATGAC
>JBOHCT010000167.1:0-9685 GCA_050699055.1 Streptosporangiaceae bacterium
ACATCTCAGAGCCCGTTTGTGAACCTCGCGGGCGTCGGCCCAGCGGGCCTCCTGGCTTCGGTTCACGTGCTCCGGAGACTCCGCGGTCTTTCGCCCCCATGGCTCCGCCCCGCCACCTCCAGTGGCCCCGCGGGCATTGGCCGCCTTCGGCGGCGTCGTGCTCAGTGTTCCGCCCCCACGGCTGCGCCCCGCCACCCCCGGTGGCCCTCGGACGCTCCGCTCGGGAGCCTGGCCATTTCCCCGGACAGTTCACAAGCACCTTCTCAGAAGGGGAGGTGCAGGGCCCGCTCGACGATGCCGCCGAGGAGCTGACGCACCCTGTCACTGGTGAGGATCTTGAGGAGCAGGGCGGCGAACCCGCACGCCGCGACCGTCCCGACGGCGTACTCCGCCGTGGTCATCCCCCTGTCTCCCCTGGCCACCCGGGCCGGGACGCGAAGGAGCACACGGCACAACGCGAGAACTCGACGCATGAAAGCCTCCTGATGCCGGCAGTCCGGCCGGTACGGCGCCTCAACCCCCGAGGCGACGTACTCAGCCTCGCCACCGCGGGACCGGTCCGACAGAGGTCCCGGCCGATCTGTGGACGGTGGGGGGCTGTGGACAGATGTCTCTCTCAGGTGAGAGGACTCAGCACGTCTTCTGCCACGCCTACGACGAACGGGACGATGCTGAGCAGGACGAAGGCGGGCAGGAAACAGAGGCCAAGCGGCGCCACGGCGCGGATGCCCGCCCGCTGCGCCCCGACGGCCGCCGCGTGCCGACGCCGCGCCCGCTGGTCGTCGGCGAACCTCGCCATCGTCTCCGCGAGGGGCGCCCCGCTCCTTACGGCGCGAGACATGACGCGGGCGAGCGGAGCCAGCGTCGGCTCGTCCAGCAGTGAAAGCCAGGCCGTGGCAGGATCGGCGCCCAGCCGAACGGTGGAAACGACGCCGTGGAGGGCGTCCCCGACGGGTCCGCCAAGGGCGTCGGCCACCGATGTGGCCGCGTGCGGAAGCGTCGCGCCAGCGAGCAAGCACGCCGCCATCAGGTCAACGGCCACCGGGGTGTCGCGTGCCACGGCCTCCCGACGCCGTACCACGGCAGCCGGCTCCAACCGACGAAGGACACGGTGGAGCAGGAGGCCCACGACGGCGCCGAGAAGGACCCCGGACACCCCGCCAACGAGTAGACCTGACGCGAGCCCGGTCAGGGCGGCGGATACCTGCCGTCCCCTGCGCTCCATCAGGCGACGACCAGTAACGGCCACGGGTCGTCCTCCCCGGGCGCCGGCGGGTCTCCCGGCATCCCGGCCCATCGTCGCCTCGAGCCGGCCACGTACGACCCGATGGCGCGTCGGTGGCAGGGACAGGACGGACAGCACCGCGAGCCCCGCGGCGAACATCAGTGGGACGCTCATGCGGAGTTCTCCGCCGCCCGAGCCAGCCGGCGTGTCCACAACAGGCCGAGCACGTCCAGCCCGACGCCGAGTACAAGACAGGTGAGGCCGTACGGACCCTCCAGGAGGAAGGCGGCAGGCCGAGCCCCAAGGAAGCTCGCCATCGCCAGCCCCAAGGCGGGGAGCCCCGCGAGCAGCCGGGCGGTCGCCCTGGGCCCGGCGAGGTGGGCGTTCACTTCGTCCCTGTGCTGCTCCTCGGCGCGGAGAGTGTCGGCGAGGCGCTCGATGGCTGACGCCAGACCCGCCCCGGCGCTCGCTCCGACCCGCCAGCAGACGGCCAGCCGAACCAGGGCCTCCGCACCCGGACGGCGCCCGGCCTCCTGCAGAGCGGCGCACACGTCACCGCCGTCGTGGGCCACCGGCACGACCCCGCGAAGCTCCTCCGACAAGGGCGGCTGCAGAACCGTGACGGCATACTGCAGGGCGTCGGCTGGCGTCCGCCCCGCACGCAACTCCACGGAAAGGCCGAGGCACAGCTCCGCCACCGCGGCGCGACGCGACCGCAGCTCGGCACGCCGCCTCCACACACCGCCCAGCATGTGGACGACCCGCGACAGGGCGGTCGACAGATCGGGAATCGCCGGACGCGAAGGCTGCCCCAGCACAGCCAACCGGGACGACGGACCGCGATCGTAGGCCACCCACACGGCACAGCCCGCGAGCACCGCCGCCGCGACGGTCACCACGGCGCCCCCCGCGAGGCGAGCAGCTCGCGCAGGACGCCCGCGCCCGGGCCCTCGCGTACCCGTTCCTCGCGATCGAGCACGACCGCGGGAACAGGGCGTACCAGACCCCCTTCGCCGCGCCGCAAGACACATACCTCCGCGACCCTGCGCGTCCCCCCGCCAGGCTCGCGGACGAGGTGGACGACGGCGTCGAGGGCAGCCGCCACCTGACTGTGGACCGCCTCGCGGGTCAGCCCCGCCGCCAGCGCCAGGCCCTCGAGCCGAGCGGGAACGTCGGCCGCTGCGTTGGCGTGGAGGGTCCCGCACCCGCCCTCGTGCCCGGTGTTGAGCGCGGCGAGGAGATCGACGACCTCCTCACCGCGGACCTCTCCGACGACGAGGCGATCGGGGCGCATCCGGAGAGCCTGGCGTACGAGCGTATGGAGGGTGATCCCACCGGTGCCCTCGACATTCGGCGGGCGTGTCTCGAGACGCACCACGTGTGGATGATCGGGGCGCAGCTCAGCGGCATCCTCGACGAGGACGACGCGCTCCGCGGTTGGGACAAGGCCCAGAAGTGTGGACAGGAGGGTCGTCTTGCCTGTTCCCGTGCCCCCAGAGACCAAGAACGCGAGGCGTCCGAGCACGAGCGCCCCGAGGAGGTCGGCGGCAGGTTTGGGCAGGGTGCCAACGGCCACGAGCTCGTCAAGGGAGAAGGCCCGGCGCCGGGGCAGGCGCAGCGAAACGCAGACGCCGTCGGGGGCGACCGGCGGCAGCACAGCGTGGAGGCGGACGCCGTCGGGCAGGCGGGCGTCAACGTAGGGCTGTGTGTCGTCGAGCCTGCGCCCCGCGGACGCGGCGAGGCGCTGCGCGAAGCGACGCACCGCCCGCTCGTCGACGAACGCGACAGGGGCACGGCGCAGCCCGGTGCCGGTATCGATCCAGACGTCGTCGGGCGCGTTCACGAGAATGTCTGTCACGTCCGGATCGGACAGCAGCGGCTCCAACGGCCCGGCACCGATCAGGTCGGCCTGGAGGGCCCGGGTGACCTCGAGGACGTCGGCGTCCCCCCACACGCCACCTTCGGCGCGGAGGACCCGCGCCACGCGCGCCGGAGTCGGAGTTTCTCCGGAGGTCGCGAAACGGGAACGTACGACGTCGAGAAGCCCGGCGTCGAGCGCGCTCACGCGGCCTCCGAGCCTGTCGTGTCCTGGAGGTCGACAAGGAACGACGCACAGAGCTCGGCGAGCGGCCCGCGGCCGCGACGGGCGGGCGCCTCACCGCGCTCGAGTGCCCCAGCGAGCCCTGGCTCGGCACGCATCTCACCGCCGAGCGGCAGACCCAGCGACTCGGCGATCACCTCGCCCGACAGACCAGAAGGCGCGGGACCTCGCACGACGACACGGAGGTCCGCGGCGTGCGCACCGACCTCGGCGGCCACTCGGGACGCCGAGACCGTCGCGCGCAGCTCGGCCGGTACGAGCAGGAGCGTAGCGGCCGAACACCGAATGGCCTCCTCCGCCGCGGAGTCGAGGCGTCGAGGTAGGTCTACGACCACCAGATCGCTGGCCCGCTCGGCGGCCGACAGGATCGACCGCATCGCCTCGCGGGGGATCGTGAGAACGTCGCTTCTGCCCCACGAAAGCACAGTGAGCTCATCGATCCGCGGCAGCGCGCCCCGCAGCGCACCCCCTCGCACCCGACCTTTCGTCCCGAGCAGGTCCGGCCAGCGCGAGCCCTCCGCCCCCTCGCCGCCGAGCAGCAGGTCGATGCCGCCCCCGAGGGGATCAGCATCGACGAGCAGGGTACGCCTGTCCATCCGTGTGCCGGTGACCGCCAGCGCGACGGCGAACGTCGACGCCCCCGCACCGCCGCGCCCGCCGACCACACACACGACGGTCGCCCTCGACTCACCGCCTTCCTCGACATCAGCGAGCCTGTCGACCAGCCACGCTTCGGCATCAGGCAAGAAGACGACGCGCTCGGCGCCGACAGCGACGGCCTGACGCCATATGTCCTCGTCATCGAGGTCGGTGCCGACCAGCACCACGCCACGGCGGCGCGGCAACCTGCGGCGCACGACCTGGGTGGCAAGGTCGGCGCCGACCAGTACGAGGGGGGCGCTCGCCCAGGAACCGCTCCCCAGAGCGGCGGCGTGGGCGACTTCGATCTCGACATCGGCCGCGGCGGCGAGCCGCAAGACGTCGTCGAGCAATGCGGCGTCGTCGGTGACGAGCAGCGGACGTGGTGGTGCCACGAGACCTCCCGAGTAGTGGGGCACCGCGGACGGGCGCCGCGCGAGCTTGGAAAGCCACAGTGCGTCGTCGGGATCAAGACGAGAAAGAGGCGGGAAGTGATCTGTGGACAGAGTCTTGGCTGTGGACAGAGTCTTGGCTGTGGACGAGGGAGGCGCGCGGAGGTACGTCAGGAAATGTCATAGGTGCGGGCACGAAAACAGCAGTTCACGGGCGAAAAGGAGAGACCCACGTAGGGAAGAAAAGGGACGGCCCCCGCCGGGGGGATAGCGGGGGCCGTCTCGCGGTCCGGCTCCGGGGGGGAAGAGCCGGCCCGTCCATGAGAGGCGATGTTGGCCATCGCCCGGGATCGCAGGACTCGTCAATCCCTGTGTCCCAAGTCTATACGAACACAATCTATGCTGCCCGATCGTGGACCCGTTCGTCGAGCATAGAACATCGGAAGCCGCGGCATTTTTCGACCTTGACAAGACGATCATCGCCAAGTCCAGCACGCTCGCTTTCGGCTGGCCCTTCTACCAGGGCGGACTCATCAACCGCCGCGATGTGCTGCGGAGCGCGTACGCCCGGCTCGTCTTCCGGATGGGAGGCGCCGACCACGAGCAGATGGAGCGAATGCGCAGGTACCTGTCCGAGCTCTGCGCCGGCTGGCCGGTCCAGCAGGTCAGCGACATCGTGGGTGAGACCCTGCACCGCCTCATTGACCCGTACATCTACGAGGAGGCAGCCTCCCTCATCGAACTCCATCACGCCGAGGGCCGCGACGTCGTCATCGTGAGCTCCTCCGGGGCCGAGGTCGTGGTGCCGATCGGTGAGATGCTCGGAGCCGATCGCGTCGTCGCCACCCGGATGATCGTGCACGACGGCCGCTACACCGGTGAGATCGCGTTCTACGCCTACGGTGAGAGCAAGGCCGAAGCCATTCGCGATCTCGCGGCGGCCGAAGGATACGACCTCGCCGCCTGCTACGCCTACAGCGACTCCGGCACCGACCTTCCGATGCTTGAGGCGGTCGGACGCCCGCACGCGGTCAACCCGGACCGCGGGCTGCGCCGAGAGGCCGCCCTCCGCGGCTGGCCGGTGCTGGTTTTCGAACGTCCCGTGTCGCTGCGACACCGCGTACACCTCCTCCCCGTCCCCTCCAAGCCGGTGCTCGCGGGCGCAGCGACCGTGGCGGGGGCCGCGGCCGCCGGGCTCGTCTGGTATGCCAACCGCCGCAGCGCCCAGCCGACCGGGGGGTTTGCAAAGCGGGCGTTTCGACGTACAAAGGAGTTACGGACCGGATCACGCATCCGCTCCGTGCACGCAGCCAGGTACCCACGCGCGGGACCTCCGCGGGAGGCGTAGCGGCCCAGGAACAGATCTGGTCCGACGTGAGGATGGGCGCTTGGTAGCCGGACGCGACGTGCGCGACACGGCGTCCCCTCGTGGGACGCCGTTCGCTTGTCCTAGCCGCGCAGCAGCGCCTGGCAGATCGCCGTCGACTCGCGGGCCCCCAGTGCGACGGCGGCCGCGCAGTGGCGCACCCACGTGGCCACCCCTTCCGGGCGGCCCGTCGCGTACGCCCGGATGCTCTGCGCGTACGACGCGCTCCGCTCCAGGTGCCCGACCTCCGGTATGCCCACCGCCTTAGGGTCCAGCCCGCATGCGACCAGGGTGAGCCGCTCAGCCGCGCGGGCGACGAGCCCATTGCCCCACGCGAAGGGGCGCAGCGCGAGCAGCTCGCCATGGACGACAGCGCCCAGCACCACCGCCGGGGCCGACGTCTCACGGGTGAGCAGCGGCACCAAGGCATCCAGCCGGGCGAGCACCTCCTCAGGAGGAGGCGCCCCACCCAGGCCGAGGGGGTCGTGAGAGGGCGGTCCCGTACGCGGACGTCCGCACGCGTCCGCGGGGAGAACGGTGGCGGCGGCCAGCACGTGGAGCCTGGCGAGCACCTGACGCGGCGCCTTCGCCCACATCGGCAGCAGGACGGAGACTTCGGCACCGATCCGCAGGGCTCCCTGCACGCCTGGTGCGCTCGTCTCGCCGGAACGAACCCGCTCGAGGGGGACATCGTCGCCTTCGAGCGCGGCGGACGCCCGCCCCCCGCGCAGCGAGGACTCCGCGGCCACCTCCCCCGCGCGCAGGCGCAGCACACGATGACGGAGCAGAAGGTCGACAGCGGCCCGCGCGTCGTCCACCGCCTCTGGTACGCCCTCGAGCGCCGCGACGTCGACCAGCGGATCAGCCACGAAGCCGAGCGTAGTGCGGCGCGGTCCCGCGCAGGGTGGCGCGAGGCCAGATCTGGCTACGGAGCGAAGCCAAAATGCGGGTTCGTGTGCACCGCGCGTGGGGAAGACCTAAATATCGCAGTTCGATAGGGGGATGTCACGCCGTCGACCGGCACTGGTCGGCAGTGGGTGGCATTGTGCGCGAAGCATGCGCGAAGGAGGCAGACGTGCCCTCAGCGAGAGGCCGCGCGAACGGGCGCCGCACGAGGGACGCGAGAGGGACCTGTCGTCCAGAGCGAACAGCGCGAGCACGCACCCGACCTGCCGCCGAGGTACGGCGATCCCCCGGCGATTTCTCCCGCACGGCATTCGAATCCCTCCATCAGCACGTTCGTCGATCCTGTGGCGGCCCGAGGCGGGCGGGTGGTCCAGGACGGGGAAAGGAGCGCCAATGTCCGAGGCCGGTGTCCCACAACACGCACGCGAGGTACCCATGCAGGGGGCTGAACAGACCGCGCCCACACCAACGATCGCCGATCCGGTCCCGATCGGGCTGGCCGGCTTCGCGATGACGACGTTCGTGCTGAGCGCCGTGAACTCCGGCTTCTTCGGGGGGCAGACCGCTCTGCCGGTCGTGCTCGGCCTCACCGCGTTCTACGGGGGGCTGGTGCAGCTGCTCGCCGGCATGTGGGCGTTCCGCAAGGGCGAGACGTTTCCCGCCCTGGCATTCTCCTCCTACGGCGGCTTCTGGCTGTCGTACTTCTTCCTGGTGCAGTTCATCGTCCCGTCGGGCGCGATCCCGGCGTCCGTGGCCGGTTCGGCGACCGCGCTGTACCTGATCGGCTGGGCGATCTTCACCTTCTACATGACGATCGCCGCCCTGCGCACCAGCGCCGCCGTGCTGTGGGTGTTCATCACGCTGACCGCCACCTACGTGCTGCTCGTACTCGCCGAGCTGGGCGTCGCGGCCGGGACGTTGCTCCCCATCGGCGGCTACGTCGGTATCACGTGCGCGGTGACCGCGTGGTACGTGTCGTTCGCCCACGTCACCAACGCGACGTTCAAGAAGGACGTCGTGCCGACCTGGCCGCTCGCCTGAGCGGTCCCCAATATCACACGAAAGGGGTCCTCCCTCCTCCCGCCCCGTCCGGTGCGCGTAGCGCCGCGGCGGTGGGATCAGGCTCGAGGGCGGGGTCTGATCCACCGCGCTCGGTGCGGACCGCCGGATGGGGGGAGGATGGGAAGAAGAGGACGAGGAAAGGAGGACCGGTGACCGCAGAGAACACTCTCTCCAACCTGCTGCGGGAGAATCGCCGTTTCGCGCCCCCGGCGGAGCTGGCGGCGCACGCGAACGTCACCTCGGCTGTGTACGAGGAGGCGGCGGCGGACCCCGTGGCGTTTTGGGAGAGGCAGGCCCGCCGGCTGTCGTGGGACAGGCAGTGGGATGAGGCATTGCAGTGGAATCCTCCGTTCGCGAAATGGTTCGTGGGCGGCAAGATCAACGCAGCGGTGAACTGCCTCGACCGACACGTCGACGCCGGCCGGGGCGAGAAGGTCGCCTTCTACTGGGAGGGCGAGCCAGGGGACACCCGTACGATCACCTATGCCGGCCTGAAGGCGGAGGTGTGTAAGGCGGCGAACGCGCTCTCCGAGTTGGGAGTACGCAAGGGCGATCGGGTCGCGATCTACATGCCGATGATCCCGGAGACCGTGATCGCGATGCTGGCGTGCGCCCGGCTAGGGGCACCGCACAACGTGGTGTTCGGCGGCTTCTCGGCCGACTCGTTGTCCCAGCGGATCCAGGACTCAGACTGCCGGGTGGTGATCACCGCGGACGGCGGCAACAGGGGCGGCAGGCAGACGCCGCTCAAGCCGCAGGTCGACGACGCTGTCGCCCGCTGCCCCGACGTGCGCAACGTACTCGTCGTCCGCCGGACCGGGCAGGATGTGGCCTGGACCGACGGCAGGGACCTGTGGTGGCACGACGTGGTGGAGCGGCAGTCCGATCAGCACACGGCGGAGCCCCACGAGGCTGAGCATCCACTGTACATCATGTACACGAGCGGAACGACCGCGAAACCGAAGGGGATCCTGCACACCACCGGCGGGTACCTCACCCAGGTCGCCTGGACGCACTGGGCGGTGTTCGACCTCAAGCCGGAGACGGACATCTTCTGGACCGCCGCGGACATCGGGTGGGTGACCGGGCACTCCTACATCGTGTACGGGCCGCTGGCCAACGGGGCCACCTCGGTGCTGTACGAGGGCGCTCCCACCTACCCGCACAACGGCCGGATCTGGGAGATCATCGAGAAATACAAGGTCTCGATCCTCTATACCGCGCCGACGTCGATCCGCACGTTCATGAAGTTCGGCGAAGAGGTCCCGGCGAAGTTCGACATGTCGTCGCTGCGGGTGATCGGGTCGGTCGGTGAGCCGATCAACCCGGAGGCGTGGGTGTGGTACCACCAGAACATCGGAGGCGGCCGCTGCCCGGTCGTCGACACCTGGTGGCAGACGGAGACCGGGTCGATCCTGGTGAGCCCGCTGCCGGGCGTGACCGAGGCCAAGCCCGGCGCGGCGATGCGGGCCCTGCCCGGCATCAGTGCCGACGTCTACGACGAGCAGGGCAACTCTGTACCCAACGGCTCAGGCGGGTACCTCGTCCTGACCGAGCCGTGGCCCGCCATGCTGCGCACGATCTGGGGCGACGACCAGCGCTACAAAGACCAGTACTGGTCGCGCTTCGAGAACGTGTACTTCGCCGGCGACGGCGCCAAACGCGACGAGGACGGCGACGTCTGGCTGCTCGGCCGGGTCGACGACGTCATGAACATCTCCGGCCACCGCATCTCCACGACCGAGATCGAGTCGGCGCTCGTCTCCTATCCAGGGATCGCCGAGGCCGCGGTGGCCGGCGCCTCCGACCCCACCACCGGGCAGGCGATCGTGGCGTTCGTCATCCCCCGCCAGGACGTCGGCGAGGATGTCGCCGCGGGCGCGACGTTCGCCCAGGAGCTCCGCGATCACGTTCGCAAGGAGATCGGCCCGATCGCCAGGATCCGGCAGATCCTCGCAGTGTCCGAGCTGCCGAAGACACGGTCGGGGAAGATC
>JBOHCT010000168.1:0-9574 GCA_050699055.1 Streptosporangiaceae bacterium
CCCAGCGACTTCCTGAAGAACCTGGAACACTTCGCCGTCACCACGGGGCTCGCCATCGAAGGAGACAAGGCCCGCGACAACGGCTTCCACAACTACCTCCCCGGCACCCTGTCGAACTGTGCCACAGACCGCCGGCACACGTCCCCCACGTGAGGAAGACGATTCCATCTGACCTCCCGCTGGCGCACGGCACGTCGGAGAGCTACCCGGAGGGGTACGTAAGATCGCGAACTTCCTCGGCAAGATGCGAGCAGTGTGGCCGCCAGCCCCCGCGGCCGCGACGCACGCTCCCAGGAGGTGGACGCTGGCTCACCCGGGCAGGCGTGTCAAGGCCTCCACGAGCGTCTTCCAGAAACCCTCGCTGTCGAGGGTGGTCGCGACTTGAGCATTCAACGGCGGGACGTCGAACGACGTGACGGTCATCCCGCTGGTGAGCCGGCCACGGGTCTCGACCCCCACGTGTGCGCCCTGGCAGCGTACGAGCTCGGGCGCGATCACCCGGGCGACCGCGCAGGGGTCGTGCAGCGGCGGGTCCGGCAACCCCAGGGGTCGGTACCCCTTGCCGTAGGCCTCGAGGGTCTGAACCGTAAGTCGCGCGCCAGGCGTGTCGACGGTCGCCAGCCGTGCGATCACGTCGGAGGTGGCGAGGGCCTGATGGGTGAGGTCGAGACCCACCATGGTGACCGGCCAGCCGGCGTCGAAGACGAGCGCGGCGGCCTCCGGATCGACGGAGATGTTGAACTCGGCTGCCGGCGTGACGTTGCCGCGCGTGTACGCCCCGCCCATGAGTACGACCTCACGGACCCGTCGAGCGATCCGCGGCTCCTTGCGGAGAGCCATGGCGATGTTGGTCAGCGGGCCGACGGGCACGAGCGTAACGTGTTCGCGGGCCATCACGGTGTCGATGATGAGGTCGACGGCGTGCTCGTCGACCAGGGAGACACCCGGCTCGGGAACGTCGACGCCGTCGAGACCCGACTCCCCGTGGACCGCGGCGGTGGGCTTGAAGGCGCGTACGAGCGGCTGGGCGCAGCCCGCGGCAACCGGCATATTCGTGATGCCCGCCGCCGTGCACACCGCGCGGGCGTTGTACGTCGTCTTCTCGAGCGTCTGGTTGCCCACCACGGTGGTGACGGCGAGCAGCTCGATCTCCGGGCTCCCGGCCGCGAGGAGGATCGCGACCGCGTCGTCGTGGCCGGGGTCGCAGTCGAGGACGATCGGATGCGTCATGGGCCCTCCTCTGTCGGTGCCAGGCGCGCCTCAGCCAACTCCGCCGCCCGGTGGCTGGACGGCCTTCCCCGCTGACGCACGTGCCCCTGCGATGGTCTCGCAGTGTCGCCGGGAAGGAACGGAGAGTACCAGTGCGGGACTTTCCTTCCGACGGGCCGTTCGATGGAGGGCAGGCCCTCGAGGCACCCGACGAGCCCGCCGAGACCGTCCCCCCGTGGGACGACTGGCGGCAGCACAGGGACCCATGGCTCGGGCCTGACGCACGGCTCAGCGACTACGACCTCCCGGCTCACGCTGCCAACACCCTCGAGCGAGACGACGGCGACCGGGAGGCGGAAACCAGCCCCCTCTACGACGGCATCGCCTACGACCTCGGGGTGGATCCACTGGGCGAGACGGACTCCCCGGCCGGCACGGCGGATATGCTCGACAAGGGTGTGGTGCATCGCCATGGACCGGGAAGGAAAGCCGCTGTGATCACCTCGGACGCGGCGCGCGACCGCGCGGAACGCACCTACAACGCGGACAAGCCCCCGGCCGAGCGCGACGAGATCGGCATGTACGAGTTCGATGAGGGCTACGTCGCCTGGCGGGTCCCGCGGACGCGTGCGGACCTGCGGCGTCCTCCGCAGGCGGTAGGGGGTGGAGTCATCGTGATCGACAGAGAGACGGGCGCCGTGTCAGGCTGGCCGCTGCTCGACCCCGAGACGATCGCCGAGCAGTACCGCGAGCGCCGTGCGACCGGTTGACGCCGCCCGGAGGACGCGACGCGGCGCCATCTGACAGTCTTGGATCTGTGAGGGTTGCCGTACCGTCCGAAACGCTCGAGGATGAGCGCCGGGTGGCGCTCGTGCCCGAGATCGTCCCACGGCTCGTCGACGCCGGACACGACGTCGTCGTCGAAGCGGGGGCGGGCCGGGCTGCCTACGCCGACGATGACGCCTACCGCGACGCCGGCGCAAGCGTCGAGGACGCGGACGCCACCGGCGGCATCACCGCCGACGCCGACGTGGTCCTGACCGTCAACCCGCTGGCGCCCGCGCGCGTGGCGTCGCTCAAGCCAGGCACGATCACGATCTCGTTCCTGCCTCCCGCCGCGGAGCTCGACACGATCCGCGCCTGCCGCGACGCGCGTGTCACGGCCTTCTCCCTCGACCTGGTGCCACGGATCAGCCGGGCGCAGAGCATGGACGCCCTGTCGTCGCAGGCGCTGGTGGCCGGGTACCGCGCCGCGCTCATCGCCGCGACCCGGCTGCCGCGCTTCTTCCCGCTGTTCATGACCGCGGCCGGCACGGTGCCGCCGGCCAGGGTCTTCGTGCTCGGCGCGGGGGTGGCCGGGCTGCAGGCGATCGCGACCGCGCGCCGTCTCGGTGCCGCCGTCGAGGCGTACGACGTACGCTCCGCTGCCGCCGAGGAGGTCCGGAGCCTCGGCGCGAAGTTCGTGGAGCTGTCGCTCGAGTCCCAGGAGGGCGCCGGCGGCTACGCGCGGGAGCAGTCCGACGACTTCCTCGCCCGGCAGCGCGAGATGACCGGCGACCGTGTCGCCGCCTCCGACGCCGTCATCACGACCGCCGCCGTGCCGGGCCGCCGCGCTCCCGTACTCGTGACCCGCGAGATGGTCGAACGCATGCGCGCCGGGTCGGTCATCGTCGACCTGGCCGCCAAGACCGGCGGCAACTGCGAGCTGTCGCGTCCCGGCGAGGAGATCGACCACGAAGCCGTCATCGTGCACGGCGCCCGCAACCTGCCGAGCCAGCTACCTGTCCACGCGAGCCGTCTCTACGCCCAGAACATCGCCACGTTGCTGCTGCTCATGACCAAGGAAGGCACCGTCGTCCTCGACTTCGAGGACGAGGTCGTGGCGGGTTCCTGTGTCACCCACGACGGCGAGGTACGCCACGAGGCGACGCGCGCCCTGCTCGAGGGGGACGGGCGATGACCGGCATAGCGCTGCTCACGATCTTCGTGCTGTCGGTGTTCGTGGGCTTCGAGGTCATCTCGAAGGTCTCCACGGTCCTGCACACCCCACTCATGTCCGGTGCCAACGCGATCCACGGCGTCATCCTCGTCGGGGCGGTCCTCATCGCGGGCTCCGCCACCACCGCCGCCGAGCTCGCTCTCGGTCTCGCCGCCGTGCTGCTCGCCACCGTCAATATGGTGGGCGGCTTCGTCGTCACCGACCGGATGCTGCACATGTTCCGCTCCCGGCCGCGCGCTGGCGGCTCGAGCTCGGAGGAGCGCACGCAGTGACGGGTACCGGAGTCGCGCTCGCCTTCCTCATCGCCGCTATTTGCTTCATCCTCGCGCTCAAGGGGCTGTCGTCGCCGCGCACCGCCCGCTGGGGCAACATCGTCGGCTCGGCCGGCGCGTTGCTCGCCGTGGTCGTGACGTTCGTGTTCTTCCCGATCCATCACGCCGCGCCGATCGTGGCAGCCATGGTCGTCGGCGGGGTCATCGCCGTCCCGGCCGCCCGCGGGGTGAAGATGACCGCGATCCCGCAGATGGTCGCGGCCTTCAACGGCGTGGGTGGCGGCGCGGCCGCGCTCGTGTCGCTGACCGAGTTCCTCAAGCACGGACGTACGGACAGCGCGGGCATCCTCGCGGCGACCGTGTTCAGCGTGCTCATCGGGTGCGTGAGCTTCACCGGGTCCGGCGTGACTTTCGCCAAGCTGCAGGAGTTGATGACGTCGCGGCCGGTGACGTTCCCGCTCGGCCGGATCGTGAGCGCGGCGGTCGCCGCCTTGGCCGTCGCGCTCGCCATCGCCGTGATCCCCACGGCGAGCACCACCCTGGCGGTCGCGCTCGCGGTGTGCTCGCTCGCGCTCGGCGTGCTGTTCGTGCTACCGGTGGGCGGCGCGGACGTGCCGATCGCGATCTCGCTGCTCAACGCCTTCACCGGCCTCACAGTGGCCGCCTCCGGGTATGTGCTCGGCAACACGCTCCTCCTCGTCGCGGGCACCCTCGTCGGCGCCGCTGGCACGATCCTCACCCGGCTCATGGCCGAGGCGATGGGGCGCCCGCTGCGGAACATCCTGTTCGGCGCGTTCACCGCCGCCCCCGCCGCGGTCGCGGCGGCAGGGGGCGACCGATCGGTGCGCTCGGCGAGTCCGGAGGACGTCGCGATCCTCCTCGGCTACGCGCAGAAGGTGGTCGTCGTCCCGGGTTACGGCCTGGCAGTCGCCCAGGCGCAGCACACCGTACGCGAGCTTTCCGACCTGCTCGAAGGGCACGGCATCAGCGTCCTCTACGGCATCCACCCGGTCGCAGGCCGGATGCCGGGCCACATGAACGTCCTGCTCGCCGAGGCGGACGTGCCGTACGAGCAGCTCAAGGAGATGGACGCGGTCAACCCCGAGCTCTCGTCCACCGACGTCGCCCTCGTGATCGGCGCCAACGACGTGGTGAACCCGGCTGCGCGCGACGCGCCGGGCAGCCCGCTGTACGGCATGCCGATCGTCAACGTCGACGAGGCAAAGGCCGTGATCTTCCTGAAACGGTCGCTCAGGCCGGGGTTCGCGGGCATCGACAACGAGCTGCTGTACAACGACAAGACCCAGTTGCTCTTCGGTGACGCCAAGGAGTCGCTCACCAAGGTCGTCGCCGCCGTCAAGGAAATCTGAGGGGACCGAAGGTGATCACTTGCGTCGTGCATTACACGATAGAACCGTCGAAGATCGAGGACTTCGAACGATTCGCCCGACGCTGGATAGACCTGGTGAACCGGAATGGTGGCACGCATCACGGCTACTTCCTGCCGGCCGAGGGAGCCAACGACGCGGCACTCGCGCTGTTTAGCTTCCCCAGCCTCGCCGAGTACGAGCGGTACCGCGCCGGATTCGGGTCCGATCCCGAGTTCGTCGAGGCCGACCGCATTCGCGACGACAGCGGCTGCGTGCTCCGCTACGATCGCACCTTCATGCGGCCATTGTTGCCTGAGCCCCGCTAAGCGGACAGGGCGTCGAGGCCGCGGTCGGTCGCCGCGAGGCCGAGCCGCACCAGGTCGGGGACGCCCGCCCAGATCTCGCCGAAGTCCTCGTCGCCGTACGCGCCGTGCAGATGGCGGTCGTGGATGCCCTCGAGCACGATCGCGAGCTTGTAGCAGCCGAGCGCGACGTAGAAGCCGAGATCGGAGAGGTCGAAGCCGGTCAGCTCGGCGTAGGTCTCGGCCACCCGCCGGCGCGACCAGAACCCGGGACCGGCCGTCACGTCGGGCGCGACCCCGATCTCACGACGCACGCCGTCGCCGGGCTCGGTCCAGTACACGAGCAGCAGCCCGAGGTCGGTGAGCGGGTCGCCGAGCGTCGCCATCTCCCAGTCGAGGACGGCGACCACGCGCGGGGCGTCCCGCGCGAGCAGCAGGTTGTCGAAGCGGTAGTCGCCGTGCACGACCGTCGTCGCCTGGCTCTCCGGCAGGGCGGTCGCGAGCCTGTCGCGCAGCTCGTCGACCTCCGGCAGCGACTGGGTCTTCGAACGCTCCCACTGGGTGTACCAGCGCCGCACCTGGCGTTCGACGAACCCGGCCGGCCGCCCGAAGTCGCCGAGCCCGACCCGCTCCGGCTCGACCCGGTGCAGCGCCGCGAGCGTGGACACGAGCGTACGGCACGCCGCATCGGCCTCCTCGGGACCGAGGCGCGCCGCGTCCTCGGCCTCGGCGAGTCGGCGCCCCTCGACCCACGACATGACGTAGAACGTGGCGCCGATCACCGCGTCATCCAGGCAGTGCGCGTAGGTCCGGGGCACGGGGACGTCGCTTCGCCCGAGCGCGCTGATGACCCGGTACTCGCGGCCCATGTCGTGGGCGGTGGGCAGGACGTGGGCGAGCGGAGGTCGCCGCAGTACCCACCGCCGATCGTCCTGGCCGATGACGTAGGTGAGGTTCGAGCGCCCACCCTGGATCAGTTCGGCGCGGAGCGGCGCGTCGGCCGCGCCCTCGACGTGGTCGCGGAAATACGTACGCAGCGCTGCCAGGTCGAGCCCGGGCGGATCCTGGGATTGTGACACCGTCACGTCTCCGAGGGTGCGTGGACGTGGTCGCCGAAGTACCGCGCGACGCCCATCAGCCGGTCGACGGACCGGGTGAACAGGACGTAGCGCTTGCGCGGTCCGGCGTAGGTCGTCGCCGCGATTGGCAGCCGGAAGTCGACGTACATGCCGTGCGCGCGGGCCAGCCGCTCGATCGACGCGGGCGTGTAGTAGGACGCGTGCCCCTTGACGAACAGGTAGTTGTGGCGGGAGAGGTCGCCGCCGTCGTAGATGTTCGTCGAACACACGGCCAGGCCGTCGGCGGCCACCAGCCGGAACAGCGTGGCGAAGTCATGGTGCGGCCGGGTGAAACGCTCGACCACCTCAGAGGCCACGACCAGATCGAAACGCCTGCCGGTGTGGCTCCGCACGTCGACGAAGGCACTGTTCGAAGGTCCGTCGGGGGTGTCGTACACATTGACGACGTCACCGACCGCGACCTCGCGGACGCCCGGAAGCTTCGCCGCGTGGACGAAGTCGACGCTGCGGCCGGGCGCGTAGATGAGGACGTCGGCCTCTGGACGGCCGAGCATCTCGAGCCCCATCTCGATCATGTGGTATTCGCGTCCCGGGCGATCTGGCGACCCCACTCGACGCGCGACCGGATACTGCGCCACCGACGTGTACCGACGGTAGTCATTGGCGTTGGCTGGGTTGGCGATGTACCCGCAACCCGAGCAGCGCAGCACCGTGCAGGTACAGTGCGGATCCCGGTAATGCGGGATCGTCAGCGTCTCGACGCCAGACGAGCGGCAGACCCGGCACCGGCTGCGCCGCAGCTCGGCTCGGGCCCTGGCCGACCACGCGGCGTCACGCAGCCTGTGGCGCAGCTTCCAGACGTACTCAGGACGGGACTCGGGACTCGCGAAACCACGCGCGATGCGGACGAGCCTTGCACCCTGCGCGGAGATGGTCACTTGCCGCACCGTAGCCCACCGCCGCTTCGGAGATCAACGATCGGTGAACACCTCGGCCCTCGGACGCTCCGCTCGGGAGCTCACCGACGGCGACGCCACACGACGACGCCGAGGACGAGAACGAGCCCGACGCCGACCACGACCGCCACACCCTCGGGGCGCAGGACCCGGCGGGTGATGTAGGTCGTCGTACGCTTAGCGTCGGGGTCCGGGCTCGCACCTGAGCTGGCGCCTGAGCTGGCACCTGAGCTGGCACCTGAGCTGGCATCGGCCGACGATCCGGGTGCCTCACCAGCGCCTGCGAGCTCTCTGTGCCTCCCGCCGCCGGCCCGGACGTTTCGCGGCAGCTTCTCCTCCGCCTGCTGCCTGACCTGCTTCGCGTTCGTCTTCGCGCGATCAACGCCACGGCGCGCGACGTTCTTGGGCTGAACGCGTTCGGTGAGAGCGTCGATGGTGCGCGTGAGTTCGTCGCGCGTCCGCTCGATCTCCCGCTGCAGCGCGTCTTGGTCCCCCGCGGTGTCAGCCATGACCGTGTCCTCTCCGTGCAGCGTGGCCCCGATCAGTGTTGCAGGTCGACGACCACTTTGACGTCATCCTGACCTTTGTGCAGGGCGTCGTCCCACCTACCGAGCGGCACCCGCCGGCTGATGAGACGGGCGAGCCAGTCCTTGTCGGCGTCCGCGAGCGCCTTGCCTGCCTGTTCGTAATGCCGCTTGGCGGCGTTGACGGAGCCGAAGAGGACGGTGTTCTCGAGGACGAGGTCCTTGTTGACCTCGTCGAGGTTGGTCGGCACCGCGCGACGCCCCGATGAGATGCCGGTCAGGGAGATGATCGCCCCGGGTGAGACCGAGTCGGCGATGTCGAATACCAGGGAACCCACCCCCGTGCATTCGACGACGAGGTCCGGCGCGAACCCGAGGTCCTCCACCGAACCGTGGTGATACGCCGCCCCCAAGTCGGCGACCAGCCGCGGCTTGGGGCCCGAGGTCACGAGGTCGAGCACATGAACGTCATACCCACGTTGCACGCCGAGCAGCGCCGCGAGCAGGCCGATGGGCCCGGCACCTGTGACAAGCACACGGTGGGCGTCCGAACAGGCGCGCGTGCCGATCCGCTCGATCTGCTCCCACGCCTTGGCGACGACACTCGTCGGTTCCATCAGTACACCGAGCTCGTCGAGCGCGGGATCGAGCTTGACCGCGAACTCCGGCTCCACCCGCCAGCGCTCCGCGCCATAGCCGTGCCGCCCCTTGATGCCGCGCTCGGTGTAGCGGCCGTTGCGGCAGAAGTCCCACTCACCGCTCGCACAGCAGCGGCACGGCACGGGGTCGGGGCGACGCACGATGCCCGCGATGAGATCGCCGGCGGACAGACCCGAGCCATCGGGCGCCTCGATGACCCGCCCCAGTGACTCGTGGCAGAGGACCAGGCGCTCCTCGCCCTCGGGGGGCAAGCCGTACCCCTCCTCGACGATCTCTGTATCGGTGCCGCAGATCCCGACGAGGACCCCCTCGACCACCACCGACCCGTCGGCCCCGGACGGCTCTCCGACCGTCGAGACCTCGGCGGAGTCCGGCTTGCCTGGAATGACCGTCATCGCGCGCATCTCTCACCTCCGCTTCCCGACATACCCGAGGTGACCAGCCTGCCACGCCTGATCGCGAGTACCGTGGACGAGGTCCCGCTTCGAGGTTCCGCTGCGACCTGCCATGGTGAGGAGTATCCTTCGTGGCCGATGTACCCGTCTGCCTAGAGCCTGGTGTCCGCGCCCCGGATTTCACCCTCTCCGACGCTGATGATCGCGAGGTCTCGCTGGCGTTGTACCGCGGCGGACGCGTGATCGTCTACTTCTACCCTGCCGCGCTCACCCCAGGCTGCACCACCGAGGCCTGCGACTTCCGCGACAACCTGAGCGATCTGGCGGGCATGGGCGTGGCCGTACTCGGGATCTCCCCGGACCGGCCCGAGAAGCTCAGGGAGTTCCGGGACAAGGAGGGCCTCACGTTCCCCCTGCTGTCAGACCCGGATCGGGAGGTGTTGCGGGCCTACGGCGCCTACGGCGAGAAGCAGCCGTACGGACGGACGACGGAGGGCGTGATCCGGTCGACGTTCGTGATCGATTCCGAGGGCGGCGTGGAGAAGGCGTACTACAACATCAAGGCCACCGGCCACGTCGACCGCCTCCGCGCGGACCTCGCGGGGTCGACAAGCTGAGGTCCGTGTGTTCCCCGCCATACCCCGTGTCCACACCACGCTGGGGCCCGTCGCTCAGGCTCGCCCCGAGTTTACAAGAATGGGGGTTTCCACTTAGATACCCTAGAGGTGTGGCTTCGGGGCTGACAGCTGGGCGGGACTACCCGCGCTCGTATGCGGAGCTGCGGGCCTGGTTCGATGAGGACTGGAAG
>JBOHCT010000169.1:0-9477 GCA_050699055.1 Streptosporangiaceae bacterium
CCGGAACCCCCGGCGGCGCGGAGAAGAGCTGGCCCCTTGTCTTGAAGGCCGTGAGGACGACCAGCAGGTAGGGAAAGACCGAGATCAGCGCACCCACCGCGAGCAGCAGGTAAATCGTGATCTTGCCGGTGTTCCCGCGAACCACTGTCACCTCCTTTCTCTGGCCTGCTCTGGCCTGCTCTGGCCTGCTCTGGCCTCTCTGGCCTCTCTGGCCTGCCCCGGCCAGCTCTGTGCTCAGGTCATGTCGTACACGGTCCGGCGGCTGAAGTACCGCACCTGGAGCAGCGTGATCGTCAGAATGATGAGGAAAAGAATCAGCGCGAGCGCCGACGCGTAACCGAAGTCGAAGCGCTCGAACGCCGCGGAGTATATCTTGAAGTTGATCACCTCGGTGGCGTGTCCCGGGCCGCCCAGCGTCATGATGTAGATGGTGTCGAACACCTGAAAAGAGCCGATGATGTCGGTCACGAGCACGAAGAATGTCGTCGGCCGCAGCAGCGGAAGCGTGATGTGGAAGAACTGCTGTACCTTGGACGCCCCGTCGACAGACGCGGCCCCGTAGTACTCCGCGGGAATGTTTTGCAGGCCGGCGAGGAAGAAGAGCATGTTGTAGCCGGTGAGCTGCCACACGTGGACCATCGCCACGGCGGGCATCGCGAGCGAGGGGTTGGACAGCCAGCTCGGGCCGTCGACCCCGAAGAGGGACAGGAACGCGTCGACAGAGCCGGCCTGGGGAGCGTAGATCCACGACCAGACGAGACCGATCACCACCGGCGTCGCCATGAACGGGATGACGTACATCGCGCGGAACACCTTGACCCCGCGCACCTTCTGGTTGAGCAGCAGCGCGAGCAGGATCGCGAAGATGATCTGCAGCGGGATGGTGAGCGCGACGTAGTAGCAGGTCGTCAGCAGCGAGTGCCAGACGCTGGAGTCGCCCAATACGTTGCGGTAGTTGCCGAGCCCCACGAAGTCGGGGGACGAGAACAGGTCCCAGTGAAAGAACGTGAGAGCGAAGACGATGATGACCGGCAGCAGGTAGAAGGCCAGCACGCTGAACAGGCTCGGCGTGAGCAGGGCGTAGGCGTACAGGAAGCCGGCCTTCGACCGCAGCCGGGATCGCACCCCCGGCCGCTTGGCCCGTGGCGCGGGCGGCGGGGGTGAGACGCGGGTCCCGTCCAGCGTGCCCGATCGGCCCGACGAACTTGTCGCCAACTCCTCACCCCTGCCCGTACGCGTGATCCCTGTCCCGAGGCGTCCGCACGCGAGGCGAGACGCACCCGCGTGTTCGTAATTGATCAGTTTGAGGGTTAACCAAGCACGTGTCAACGGATTCACTCGCATCGGAGTCGGCCCACCGCGCGGTTCTCGCGGCCGTCAGCGCATACCGATGTCGCGACGCCAGGTCTCGTGCAGCGACGTGAGACCTCTGACCACGTCCGGGTGGGCGGCCGCGAGGTCATGGGACTCCCCCGGGTCGGCGTCGAGATCGTACAACGACACGCCCTGGCCCGGGTCCGCGTGCTCGGTACGCCTAATGGCCTCGGCGTGCGGGTCGTCGGAGTCGACGTCCAGCAGCTTCCACCGCCCCGACCGGACGGCGCGCTGGAAACCGCAGTCCCAGTGGAGGGTGGCGTGACCCGCGGCGCGCTCGCCGCGGAGCAGCGGAAGCTGGTCTACGCCGTCGCATTCCGCCCACGCGTCCGGCCCCGCACCGGCCGCGGACAGCAGCGTCGGGTAGAGGTCGAGGGCGCTCACGACGCCCTCCCGTCGGGCGCCGGCCGCCAGCCCCCCGCCGCGCCAGCGGGCCAGGAACGGGACCCTGATGCCGCCCTCCCACAGCGTGTACTTGGTGCCGGCGAGCGGCCCGTTGTCGCCGAAGTTGCACGTCGACCCGCCGTTGTCGGTGGTGTAGACGACGAGCGTGTCGTCCGCGACGCCGAGCCTGTCGAGCTCATCGAGCAGCAGCCCGACCTCGGCGTCCATGAGCTCGAGCTGCGCCAGGTAGTAGCCGCGGCCGTCGGGGAGATGCGGCCAGATCGCGCCGTCGTACCAGTCGACGTACGCCGACACGTCCGGATCCCAGTCGCTGACGCCCGCCAGGCCCCGCCGCCGCAGCTCCTCCGCGGGCAGCTGCCAACAGAAGTTGTGCACCGCGTTGAAAGCGACCATGCAGAAGAAGGGGCCGTCCGCGTGGTGGGAGACGAAGTCGCGGGCACGACCGCCCAGCTCGGCGGTCAGGGACCCCTCGTGCTCCGCCTCCCTGTCGCCCGCCCACAGCGGCCGCACACCCATCCGCCAGGACGCGTCAGGGCCGTACCGCCGGGCGCTCGCCCGTGAGTGGTGCAGGTAATGCAGCCTTCCCATCGACTGCCCCGCCAGCCCGTACAGGGACTCGTCGAAGCCGTGGTTCGGCGGGCAGGTCCGGTCGCCCGGACGCTCGGGACCGTAGTGGACCTTCCCGAAGTAGCCGGTCGCGTAGCCGAGGGCGCGGAAGCGCTCGGCGAGCGACGGCACCTCATCGGGAAAGCGGGAGCTGTCGAACCAGGTGGCGCCCCAGCGTTGCTGGTAGCGCCCGGCGATGAGCCCCGCCCGCGACGGGCTGCAGATCGGGGCGGACATGTACGCGTCCGTGCACGTCACGCCCTCGCGCGCGAGCCGGTCCAACGCCGGCGTCCGCACCCGCGGATCCAGCCCGAGGGCGCCGCGGTCCGCGTAGCCGTGGTCGTCGGAGACGATCAGCAGCACGTTCGGCTGGGCACTCGGCTGGGTGATCGGCATTCGAACGGACCCCGAGAACGCGGTCGCCGGGCTCGGCGAGGGCAACGCCATGGGATCCTAGCAGCATCCGTGTTCGTTCTTGTGCGGGCGAGGCCGAGAACAATCGCTAGCATGCACTTTCGTGGACATCGCGCGCGTCTTCCCCCGCCCCAAGAGCGTTCATCCCACGCCCGGCGAGTTCCGGCCCGGCACGGAGACCGCCGTCCATGTTTCCGCGGACGCCCCGGAGTGCGGACAGCGTGTCGCCGAGCTGACAGGGCTGCCGCTGCGTCTCGACGTGGCGCCGTGGCGGGTGGTGATCGGGACGGACGCCGGGTGCCGGACCGCGCCGCCCGAGGAGGGGTACGACGGGTACGCGGTCAGCGTCGACAGTGACCGCGTGGAGCTGGTGGCCGGCGGCCGCCGTGGGCTCGCGTACGCGGTCACCACCTACGAGCAGCTCGGTCCCGGCTGTGGCCGCCTGGTGGACTTCGCCGACCTCGCCGTGCGTGGGATGCACCTCGACCTCAAGGGCCCGATGATGCGCACGGAGTTCCTGCACCGGCTGATCGAGCGTCTCGGACGGCTGCGCGTCAACACCCTGCTCGTGGAGTACGAGGACAAGTTCCCTTACCGGGCCGTTCCTGGGGTCCCCGTGGCCGAGGCGCTGGGTGAGGACGAGCTGCGGAGCCTGCTCGCCGCCGCGGCCGGGTGGGGCATCGAGGTCATCCCGCTCGTCCAGTGTCTCGGTCACATGGAGTACGCCCTGCGCAGCCCGGCAGGCGCCGCCCTGGCCGAGGACGGGCGCATGCAGCAGTTGTGCCCGTCGCACCCGGACGCGCTGCGGCCGTTCGCCGCCATGCTGGATGAGGTCGTCGACGCCCACCCGGGGGCGACGGCCGTCCACATCGGCGGGGACGAGCCCTGGTCCCTCGGCCGGTGCCCGCGCTGTCGGGACTACGCCGACCGGGAGGGTCTCCCGGCGCTGTACCTGCGCCACGTGGCCCCCGCGGCGCGGCTCGTCGCCGACCGCGGGCTGCGCCCGATCCTGTGGGACGACGTGCTCTACGGCGAGAAGTGCCCGGAGCTGGTCGACGAGCTGCCCGAACAAACCGCGATCATGTGCTGGGAGTACCACGTCTACGCGGACCGCACCGCCCAGGTGCGCTGGGGGCACGCCCCGTACGTGGTTCCCCGTTCGTCGCGGAACCAGCCGGAGCTGCTGCCCGAGCTGTCCCCAGGCAAGGACCTGGTATCCCTCGAGGACCTGCCGGAAAGCGAGCAGCGGCTGCTGCGGACCGTGAAGCACGGCGGTGGCAGCGACTTCCCCGGGGGCTTGTCCGGGGGGCCGCTCGGCGAGCCCTTTCCGTGGGCGGCGGCGATCCGGGCCAGGGGACGCACGGTGTTCGGGGCGTCGGCGGCGCGCGGCGCGGACGGGCCGAACGCCGCCTTCCCGACGTGGAGCCGCCGCATCGCCAACACGGCGGCGTGGGCCCGCCAGGCCCGCCCTCGCGCTGCCCGGCGTGATCAGCACCGCATGGAGCGCCTACAACGGCTTCCACCCCCCGACCGAGCCACTCACCACGGCCGCCCACACGCTCGCCGCCTCCGGCGAGCTGTACTGGAACACCGCCGCGGACCCGGAGGCGGTCGCCCGGCACATGGGTCCTGCGGCGGAGGTCACGCGGTGGATCGAGACCGGGGCGAGGCTGCGGGACCGTACGCACCTCGTGACCGCGCTGCGACGGCTGGCGGGGACCGGCGACGAGCCGATGCTGGAGCTCGCCGCACGGTACGCACTCCTCGCCGTCGACACCGGGCGGCTCCGCGACGCCGCCGGCTGGCACGCGTACTACGCCTCCGCCGCGGACCAGGCCAGACAAGCCGCCCGTGCGGACCTGGTGCGGGGCGTCGAGCAGGCGATCGAGTCATGGCGAACCTGGCGCGGCGACGCCACGAGGCTCCTCCAGGCCGAGTTCACCGGGCCGGGCGCCGCCGAGGTCGCCGCGGTGAAGACCCACGGACCCATCACCGAGCTGAGCCACTGGCTCGCCCGCCTGAGCGGCTGACCCGGCTGAGAAGCGCGTCCGAGAACCGCTGTCCACCCGTTGGCCAGTCCAAGAGTGGTCCATGAGCCAAAGAGTGGTCCCGTGAGTGCCGGCAAAGCGGACAAATCTTCACGCTGAGGGGACCAAGATCGTACTGACGGGACCACTTGGGGCACGTTCTCGAACAGCCTGTCAGAGCCCGTCCGACCCCGCGCAGCGCCACGGCCGGCAGGCGCCCCCCTCGACAAGATCCATTCCGATGGTCCAAAGCTGGAGGATCCTGCGCTTTCCGACCGCCCGAGCGGATCTTGAGGCAGAGGCACAGGTCGGGAGATCCGCCCCGGCCGACTGAATGGACCGCCGTAGCCGCTCTCGTTCGGTCTAGGGTGCACAACTGTCCGTTCAGTCGGCCGAGATGCGGTGGCGGGGTGGGTGATCGACTGTGCCGAGTCTCACAACGTGAGATCTCGCCCTCACCGGTCGTGCTGACCACCCCTTCGAATACGGTGGCAGCAGGGCGTGATAGACGGATAGGCGCACATCTCTCACCGCGCAGCGACACGGAGACCGCCGGATGACGACGCAGACGTTGCCGAAGGAAAGGCCAACGGGCAGGGCCGCGATCAGCGCCCGTACCCTCCGCAAGGACAGGTGGTGGATCGAGCCCTCGATCTACGGCGGACTGCTGTTCGTCATCACCGGCTACCTGCTGTACGTGACCTTCAGCGGGGTGGACTACTACTGGGAGCCCTACCTCTCGCCGTTCTACTCCCCCTGCATCACCGCCAACTGCTTCGACCACGCGGGCGGGGTCTTCCAGCAGTTGCCCAGCATCGCGCCGGCCCCACCGTCCCTGCTGATCATCGCGTTCCCCGCCGCCTTCCGCGTCACGTGCTACTACTACCGGAAGGCCTACTACCGGTCGTTCCTTTTCGCACCGCCGGCCTGTGCCGTCCAGGAGCCGCACAAGCGCTACTTCGGCGAGACCCGCATCCCGCTGATCATCCAGAACTCCCACCGCTACTGGTGGTACTTCGCGATGATCTTCGCGGGGATCCTCAGCTACGAGGCGGTGCTGTCGTTCCGCGACCACTCCGGCGCCTGGGGGCACGCCGGGTTCGGCACGCTGATGCTGGTCGTCAACGCGCTCCTGCTCTGGGGCTACACGTTGTCCTGCCACTCGTGCCGGCACATCATGGGAGGGCGGCTCAACCACTTCAACAGGCACCCGATCCGGTACCGCTTCTGGAGCTGGGTCTCCACGCAGAACGGCTACCACATGCAGTGGGCGTGGGCGTCGCTCGTCTGGATCACGCTGACGGACGTCTACATCCGGCTCGTCGCGAGCGGCACGATCGCTGACGTGCGTTTCTTCTGACTGTAGGGCTGGAGGCCGCCTCATGACTGAAATGGAACGCCACAGCTACGACGTCGTCGTGGTCGGCGCCGGCGGCTCCGGGCTGCGCGCCGCGATCGAGGCCCACGAGCGGGGCGCGAAGACCGCGGTCGTCTGCAAGTCGCTGCTCGGCAAGGCCCACACGGTGATGGCCGAGGGCGGGATCGCCGCGTCGATGGGCAACCTCTGGCCAGAGGACAACTGGCAGGTGCACTTCCGTGACACCATGCGCGGCGGCAAGATGCTCAACCACTGGCGCATGGCCCAGCTGCACGCCCAGGAGGCGCCGAACCGGGTGTGGGAGCTGGAGGAGTGGGGCGCGGTCTTCGACCGTACCGCGGAGGGCCTGATCTCCCAGCGCGACTTCGGCGGCCACCGCTACGCCCGCCTCGCGCACGTCGGCGACCGGACCGGCCTGGAGATGATCCGTACCCTCCAGCAGCGCGCGGTGGCGCTCGGCATCGACGTGTTCATGGAGGCGACGATCACCCGGCTGCTCCTCGACGGCGACCGGGTCGCGGGCACCTTCGGCTACTGGCGGGACACCGGGCGGTTCTTCTGCCTCGACGCGCCGGCGGTCGTGCTCGCGACCGGCGGCATCGGCAAGATGTACCGCGTGACCTCGAACTCCTGGGAGTACACCGCCGACGGCCACGCGCTCGCGCTGCTCGCCGGGGCCCCGCTGATCAACATGGAGTTCGTGCAGTTCCACCCGACCGCGATGATCTGGCCGCCGTCCGTCACCGGCATCCTCGTCACCGAATCGGTCCGGGGCGACGGCGGGGTGCTGCGCAACAGCGACGGCGAGCGGTTCATGTTCCGCTACATCCCGGACTACTACAAGGGGGAGACCGCCGACAGCGAGGACGAGGCGGACAACTGGTACGAGGACAAGAAGAACTACCGCAGGCCGCCCGAGCTGCTGCCCCGTGACGAGGTCGCCCGCGCGATCAACGCCGAGGTCAAGGAGGGGCGCGGGTCGCCGCACGACGGGGTGTTCCTCGACATCGCCTCACGGCGCAGCGCGGAGTTCATCCAGCGGCGGATCCCCTCGATGTACCACCAGTTCCGGGAGCTCGCCGACGTCGACATCACCAGGGAGCCGATGGAGGTCGGGCCGACCTGCCACTACGTCATGGGCGGGGTCGAGGTCGACGCCGACACCGAGGCGTCGATCGTGCCCGGCCTGTACGCGGTCGGGGAGGTCGCCGGCGGAATGCACGGCTCCAACAGGCTCGGCGGCAACTCCCTCGGCGACCTGCTCGTCTTCGGCATGCGGGCGGGGCGGTACGCCGCGGAGTACGTCCGGTCGGTCGAGAGCGACCCCCCGCGGGCCCGGGACGCCGACCTCGGCGCCGCGGTAGAGGAGGCCCTCGCGCCGTTCTCCGAGGACGGCACGGAGAACCCCTACAGCCTGCACCGCGAGCTGCAGGGCACGATGCAGGAGCTGGTCGGCATCATCCGTACCGCGGACGACCTCGAGCAAGCGATCGACAAGATCCACGAGTACCAGCGGCGTGCCGGGCAGCTCGCGGTCGAGGGCAACCGGCAGTACAACCCGGGCTGGCACTACGCCCTCGACCTCCGCAACCTGCTGCTGGTCGCGGAGTGCGTCGCCCGCTCCGCGCTGGAGCGCAAGGAGAGCCGGGGCGGGCACACCCGCGACGACTACCCGATGGCCGACGACGAGTGGGCGAAGAAGAACATCGTCTGCCGCCAGGTCGACGGAGGGTTGAAGCTGAGCGAACAGCCGCTGCCCGAGATGCCGGAGGAGCTGCAGACGTTGTTCAAGGAGTGAGGACCGCCGGGCGGCACGGAGCGGACGCCGCACCCTGCGGCGGCCGGCCGCTGGCGACACGAGCGAGAAGGCGAGTGCGACCGATAAGCAAGGAGCGACGAACCGCCGAGCGACACGGGACGGACCGCCCGCGCCAGCGGGCCCGGCGGCGAAGCGAGCGAGAAGGCGAGTGCGACCGATAAGCAAGGAGCGATGATCATATGGCCGGCTACGACCTTCCGATGCGTGTCTGGCGAGGCGACGCCTCGAAGGGCGACTTCGTCGAGTACACCGTGCCGGTCGAGGAGGGCGAAGTCGTCCTCGACGCGATCCACCGGCTCCAGGCCGAGCAGGTCGGCGACCTCGCCGTCCGATGGAACTGCAAGGCCGGCAAGTGCGGGTCGTGCAGCGCCGAGGTCAACGGCCACCCGGTGCTCATGTGCATGGCCCGGCTGTCCGAGTTCCGCCGCGGCGAGACGATCACGGTGAGCCCGATCCGGGCGTTCCCCGTGATCAAGGACCTGGTCACCGACGTCTCGTTCAACTACGAGAAGGCGAAGCAGGTCCCGCCGTTCACACCCAAGCCCCGCGAGGCCGACGGCACCTACCGCATGCAGCAGGAGGAAGTGACGCGGATCCAGGAGTTCCGCGAGTGCATCGAGTGCTTCCTCTGCCAGGACGTCTGCCACGTGATCCGCGACCACGAGGACAACAAGCAGGCGTTCGCCGGGCCGCGGTTCCTGATCCGCTACGCCGAGCTCGACATGCACCCGCTCGACACGCTCGACCGCAAGGAGTACCTCCAGGACGAGCAGGGACTCGGGTACTGCAACATCACGAAGTGCTGCACCGAGGTCTGCCCGGCGGGGATCCACATCACCGACAACGGGATCATCCCGATGAAGGAACGTGTGGTCGACAAGAAGTACGACCCGCTCGTCTGGCTCGGCGACAAGATCCTGCGGCGCGACCGGCGGGAGAAGGCCGAACGACCCGAGTCAGCCGACCGCGGAACCCCCGGTCCTGGCGAGCGTACGGAGATCTGACCGCTGCGGCGGGCTCGCCGGAGGGACCGGCGCACTCTGGGTTACGCCGACCGCCACGGTCGCGACCCCCGCGACCCGTCGCGTCCAGCACGCTCAGCCCAGTTCCCCGAGGTAGAAGCGGGTCCCCTGGTCGTCGGTGCACGACGAGGTGGTGCCGTAGGGTTGGCGCTCCGGGTCGCTGGCGGTGCCGCCGGCCGTACGCACCCGGGTGACGGCCGCCTCGACGTCGTCCACCGCGTACATCGGCACGACGGCCGCCTCCGAGTCGCCGCCGTGCATCCCGCCCATCGGATGCAGGCCCTCGATCTGCCAACCGTCGGGCACGCCGCCGCGGGTGAACCGCCAGCCGAAGACCGACCCGAAGAACGCGCGGGCCCGCGCGGAGTCGACCACCTCGAAGGTCAGGTACGCGAGCTGGCCGTGGCCGCCCGAGGCCGTGACGTCCGGCTC
>JBOHCT010000170.1:0-9448 GCA_050699055.1 Streptosporangiaceae bacterium
GCTCTACGAGTACTGCGGCGACATTCCGCCCGCGAGACTAGAGGAAGTTTACTATTGCAATCACGGTGGCAGTGAGGTAGCGTAGTTTCCATCAAAGTCGAGTCTCCGGACTCGCCGGGGCGATTCAACGGTGGCCGTGGACGCCAGGATGGCACAGGTGCAGCCCGCAGGCGGGGCAGGCGGGCAGGCAGAGGCAGCAGACCTGGAGGACGCGCTGTTCGGGCGGGTGCGCGAGCAGGCGGAGTGGATGATCAGCTGGGCGAGGTCCGGGCAGGCGCTGGCCCTGGAGCATGACCAGATCGAGGAGCGGGCGCTGGCGGACGGGTTCGAGCTGATGCGGGTGCTCACCGAGGCGCACATGGCGCTGCGGGCGGCCCGGGAGCAGCGGCGCGGCGACGTGACCGACGCGGACGGGGACGCCCGCACGGGCGCCGAGGACGGTCAGGAGCATACGAGGGTCATGATCTTCGGGCCGGTGCGCACCTCGCGGACCGCTTACCGGCGGCGCGGCAAGGAGAACCTGTATCCGCAGGACGCGGAGCTGAACTGGGCGACGGCGCGTTCGTACTCGGCGGGGATCCTCAGGCGCGTGGCGCGGGCTTCCGCGGTCGTGCCGTTTGAGCAGGCCGCGGCCCAGGTCAGCGCCGCTTTCCGCACTTGTGAGTACGGTTTTAGCTCCCCCATCCCTCGGCTTTGATGATCGCTTGGATGGAGAGGGTCTCGAGTTCGCTGGTCAGGTCGCGTAGCTGGCGGTGGTCGTCGAACCAGGCCTGGTAGCGCGCGTGCTGGTCTCGGTTGAGCATCTTGGTGACGGTCTTGCCGTCGATGGTGCGGGTCCACTGGGTGTATGGGCCGTGGCGTTGGGCGGGGTCGTTGGCGCAGCCGCAGCGTTGTTTGCCGCAGCGCATCGTCCGTTCGGTGATGGTGCCGGGCAGGACGAAGCCCAGCTGCGCGAGGCGGGCGACGACGTCGCGCTGCTCGCGGCGGATGTCGGGGTCGATGGCGGCCACGTCTTCTGTGTCCCTTGCGCGTGTCGGTCCACGAGTCGAGTTCTTTCAACGTATACGTTGGAAGACATGGTTGCAAGGAGCGCCGCCATGGCCGACACCGACCAGCTTCAGCTGCGCAGCCAGGTGCTGGGGCCTCTGCCGGTGATCAACCACTTCTGCGCCCGCCTCGGGCTGGATGAGCTGTTGGAGCGGTTCCTGCCCGATGACGACGCCCGGCTGCGGCTGGCACCGGCCAGGGTGGTCTCGGTGGTGGTGCGGAACCTGGTGATCGGCCGCGAACCGGTGTACGCCCTGGGCGAGTGGGCCGCGCCCTATGACCCGTGGCTGCTCGGCTTGGCCGACGCCGGCGACGTGGCCGCGCTCAACAGTCCTGGGTATCCCTGCGGGGGACGCCCTGCGGGCGTGAAAATCGGGGTGGTTGCCCGCCGACGCCGGTTTCGCTTGCCGCTGTGACGTAGACCCGCACGATCGCGGTTAGCTCGGCGACCGGGTCGCCGGCCACCGCTGCCTGCGCCTCGGCGACCTTGGACTCCAGCGACAGGTGGATGCCGCGGACGATCCTGTAGAGCAGCTCGTCCTTGGACGGGAAGTGGTTGTACAGGGCCCCTGGCGTGAGGCCGCAGGCGCGGGTGATCTCCCTGACACTGGTGGCGAGCATGCCCTGCCGGTAGAACAGGTCGATAGCCGCGTCGGCGAGCCGGCCGCCCTGATCGGACAAGCCAGCGGCACGCGGCCGGCCCGGATCGGCGGGGAGCGCGGTCATGCTCATGGC
This sequence comes from Streptosporangiaceae bacterium, assembly GCA_050699055.1. Classification (GTDB taxonomy): domain Bacteria; phylum Actinomycetota; class Actinomycetes; order Streptosporangiales; family JBOHCT01; genus JBOHCT01. The sequence continues at coordinate 1,783 of JBOHCT010000170.1, forward strand.
CCTCAATCTGACCTGCGGGGCGTAACCCTTGACGTGTGTCCTAAGGCAAGCGTACGTTTCCGCCATATATAAACGATCATTCATAAGTTCCCTACTGCGACGAGCGGCTGCGCGTGTGGTCCCGCGACCTCCTGGGCGAGCTCGGCATCGACCGGTGCCCAGCAGAAGACCGACCCGCATCCCAAACAGGCGATCAACTTCCCTCCGCAGGAGTAGGACATGTCCAACGACGTGAGCGGCATCCGCCAGCACGGGCCTAGCGCTTCCCCGCCACTGGCATGGGTATGGCACCGGGACCTCGACCGGATCCCTGGCACCGGCGGCCGCACGTGGTTCCTCGCGGTGGTCGTCGCCGCCACGATCGCGCTGTACTACGTGGTCTACGAAGGCGGTGCCGTGTCGCCGCTGCTGCTCGCTCAATACCACATGCCCTTCACCTTCTACGTGTACATGGTCGTCATCGGCAATGCGGCCGGGGCGTTCGCCTCCCTGATCGGGGGGCTCGGGGATCGGATCGGCCGCGCCAACCTCGTCGTCTGGGGGCTGCTCGTCACCGGTGTCCTGCAGCTCGTCGTCGTCCCCCACATGCCGACGAAGGTCACCTTCGCCGTGGTCACGATCGCGATCTACTTCGTCGAAGGGATCGTGCTGGTGGCCACGCCCGCGCTCATCCGCGACTTCTCGCCGCAGCTCGGCCGCGGCAAGGCGATGGGATTCTGGACGCTCGGGCCGGTGGCGGGCAGCCTGCTCGTCAGCGGGGTGACGGGAGGGGCGCTTCCGGTCTTCGGCACCTGGCAGAGCCAGTACGTCATCTCCGGGGCGGTCTGCCTGGGCGTGTGGCTGATCGCGCTTTTCGGCCTGCGGGAGCTGTCGCCGGAGCTGCGGTCGCAGCTGATGGTCAGCCAACGCGACCGTGCCCTCATCGAAGCCCGCGTCCGAGGCATCGACGTGCGCGCCGCGACCGCCAGCCCCTGGCGGCAGATGCTTCGGTGGAACATCGTCGGATCGGCGTTCGCCATCAGCGTATTCCTGCTGATCTACTACGCGGCCGTCGGGTTCTTCACGCTGTACTTCACCACGATCTTCGGCCTGTCCACCGCGCAGGCAAACGGCATCAACGCGGCGTTTTGGGCCGTCAACTGCGTGATTCTGGTCGTCGTCGGGATCGTGAGCGACCTGGTCCGGGTACGCAAGCCGTTCATGGTCCTCGGTGCCGCCCTCGCGATCGCGTCGCTGATCGCCTTCCTCACCCGCGCCACCCACCCGGACACCAGCTACGGCACGCTGATCCTGCTGACCTCGCTCATCGCCGCCGGCCTCGGTATCGCCTACGCACCGTGGATGGCCTCGTTCACCGAGACGGTGGAGGCACGCAACCCGGCCCTGATGGCGACCGGCCTAGCCGTGTGGGGCTGGATCCTCCGGATCGTCATCGCGGTCTCCACGGCGCTGATCCCGGTCGTGGTGACGACCGTGTCGATCCTCGTCGAGGCACCTGCGGTGCTCGCCAAGGTGCCGAAGTCCGGCCCCGTTCCGCCGGCGCTTTCGGCCAGGGTCGCCGAGATCAAGGCAGCGGCGGCCGCGTCGCCCCACCAGTGGCAGATCTGGTGGTGGGTCTGCGTCGGCGGACTGGTGGTGTTCGTGCCCTTCATCTTCGGAATGACCGGCTACTGGCGCACCAGGTCCGCGCGGCGGGCCGCCGACGAACACGAGACTCGGGTCCAAGCCGAGCTCGCTAGGTACACAGCCGACGAGCAAGCGTAAACGAAGCCGCCTCAGGGGCCGCCCGCGGATCGACCCCCGGAGGCCGCCCCGACCTCGCCGATGGGGCCCACCCCGTTTCACTTACCGATCCGCCCATCCAGGGCCCTCGCGGTGGCCAGAGGTCCGGGGCCTTCGTCGCATGTCTCCGCAAGAGTCGACCGCGGCTATGCGGCGGTGGCGGGGTGGTCGGCGGGGGCGTGGTCGCCGTGCAGGACGTCTGGGTCGATGTCGGCGTCGTTCGGCCACACCAAGGTTCCCAGCTCTGGGTCAACTCGTACGGCGGCGATGTCCGCGTCGTCGTCGCGGATCTCCGCGAACATCGGTCCCCACAACAATGGAGCAAGGTCGACGTCGCGGACGAGGTCGTCGCTGAAGGACACGCGTACCCGACGGCCATAGAGGACTTCCACGGCTTGGACCCGAGCCGGCTTATCGATCACATGTGTGTCCCTGCCGTCCAGCTAGTCACCATGACGCGAAGCTAGCCGCGCGCCGGTCCTCGTAGCCGTGTCGCCACAGCACGTGCGGGTGGGTGTGTGGTAGGCGACATTGCCCTCCCGCCCGTACAGCTCTTCGGATGGTTCTGGGTACGGGTTCGCGGCGGGTGGCAGGCCCGCCTTGAACGCCTCACGTCCAGCGCAAAACTCGCACTCGGAGTCAGGGTCGACCCGCTCGCCTGCCGCCGGTCAGCGGCGGCGGACGGCGACCTGGTCGGCGTAGGCGACGATGTTGGACTGGTAGTGGCCGATGTCGTCGTTGAAGGCGCCGCCGCAGGTGATGAGCCGCAGGGCGGGGTGGTCGACGGGCCCGTAGACGGCGAGGGTCGGGAAGTCGTCCTTGGGGTACTGGCGGACTTTGTCGACGGAGAACACGACGGTGGTGCCGTCGGCGCGCGCGACGCGGATCTTGTCGCCGGGGCGCAGCGCGCCGAGCTTGTAGAACACGGCGGGACCGTACTTCGCGGAGTCGACGTGGCCTTCGATGATGGCCGGACCGATCTGTCCGGGGTCGGCGGAACCTTTGTACCAAGCGGTCTTGGCGGCCCCTTCCTTGGTCAGCGGCGGCGCTTTGATGGCGCCGTCGGGCTTCTTACCGAGAGCGAGCACCGGGGCGCGCACGTCGATGGCCGGGATGGTGATCGATGTCGGGCGGGAGAAGTTCAGGGTGGCGGGCGCTTGCCGATGCCGGGAGCGCCCGCCACCCTTCCCCCCCTGACCGGACCGGCCTCCGTGCGACCCGGTGGGATGGGGGCCGGAGGGCTGCGCCGTCGGCGACGCTGCCGACGCGGCGGGGGCCCGCGGTGGCGGGGGTGGTGTCTGTTGCGCCGCCCCGGCCACCGCGACCAGTACGGCGCCGGTGATGCCGGCGATGCCGGTGATGCCGCAGGCCGCGGCGGCCACCACGCCCCTGTGGCTGCGGTGGCCGCCGCGTGTCTCACTGTTGCTGTCGCGCACGGCTACCTCAGCTACGGGCGCCGACACGCCTGCGGTAGGCGATGGTGCCCAGGCCCGCGCCCGCGGCGATCACCAGCGCGCCGCCGACCGCGAACAGGCCGGCGTCCTCGGTGCCGGCGGTGGAACCGCCACCGGTCTGTACCCCACCGGCCGGCATCGCCGACACCGTGCCGCACATGGTCGGCGCGGTGGCCTCCAGCGGCAGGCTCTTGTCCAGCGGGCTCTTCCCGGCGTCCGTGTCGTACTTGCCGTTGCCGTTCGTGTCGATGCCGTGCACCACGATGACAGCGTTGCCGTTACGGATCTGGCTCGCCACCGACGACGACACGGTGAACGTCCGCGCGTACGACTCGCTGCCGCCCGGCGCGGTCGGGAACCGCTTCACCGCGAGGGCGCTGTCCGGGCTGTGGTCGCCTTTGGTGGTCAGCGACTCCTTGATGGCGCCGTAGGCGGGCTGGCCCTCGACGGTGGAGACGACGCCGTCCCCGTTGCTGTCCGCCGAGCTGGTCGGGCACACGTGCTTCCCGCCGATGTGGATGTGCTGGGCATGTGGCATGCCCGCGACCAGTCCGTCGGCGTTGACCTTCACCGTGGCCTGGTCGCCGTTGAGCGTCACCCATGCCATGCCGCTGGCGCCGGAGTCGTTCACCTGGCTCAGCGTGGCCTGGAAGCTGTCACCCGAGGCCGCCGCCGCGGGCGACGCCGTCGCCAGCATCGCCCCGGAGGCGAGCGCTGGCAGGCCCAGGGCGGCCAGCGGTGCCATCAGACGTGTCGATCTCTTCATTACGGGGACCCTTCTTGTTCGCTCCGCCGGTGCGCCATGCGGGACCGGCGCGTACACGCTGCATTCGGCCCGAGGATGGGGAAGGATTGGTGTTGGTGCGGATCCTTTCCATATGCGTCGACCCGGTACCCGCGTACCCAGGGAGTTCGGAGGGCGCGGGCCAATCCGCGGCGCGTCCGGCCCCGAATACAGGGCGTGGGATAAGCGAGCCGCCCGGCAAGGAGACGCCTTCCCGTGCCTGTACCTACCGCGGACGCGGACCGTGGCACATCGTGACGGGAGCCCTATGGGGCTGAGGTCACGACGCGACGCCAAGGCGGCCCACGAGGTGGGCCAGCCGTCCATGGAACAGCTTGTTGATCGGGTGTCCCGCGGCGACGAGGAGGCCTTTGCCGCCGTCTACCAGCAGGTCGCGGGCCCGGTTTACGGCCTGGTGCGCCGGGTGGTCCGCGACCCGGCGCGGTCAGAGGAGGTCACTCAGGAGGTGTTGGTGGAAGTGTGGCGCGCGGCGTCGCGGTTCAACGCCTCTCGGGGCAGCGCCCTGAGCTGGGTGATGACGATGGCCCACCACCGCGCCGTCGACCACGTGCGCGCCACCCGGGCCGCGGCCGACCGCGACGAACGCGACGCCCAGCTCGGCCGGTCCCCCGCCTTCGACGAGGTCGCGGAAGAGGTCGAGAGCGGCCTGGACCGCGAGCGGGTCCGCCATGGCCTCGCCGCGCTCACCGAGCTGCAACGCGAGGCGCTGGTCCTCGCCTACTACGGCGGGTACACCTACCAAGAGGTCGCCGACCTGCTCGACATTCCCCTCGGCACGGCCAAGACCAGGCTGCGTGACGGGTTGATTCACCTCCGCGACCACTTGGGGGTGATGTCATGAGCACCCCCGACAACCTGCACGCGCTGACCGGCGCGTACGCCGTCGACGCCCTCGACGACATCGAGCGCAGGACCTTCGAGCGGCACCTGGCCACCTGCGAGACCTGCGCCGAGGAGGTCCGCGAGCTGAGGGAGGCCGGCGCCCGGCTCGGGGCGGCCGCCGCCGAGACGCCACCGCCCGAGCTGTGGGAACGGGTACGCGCGGCCGCGGCGACGACCCCCCAGCTTCCTCCCACACACTCTCACGTGTCCGGGCGGGGCGCGCGCGGGTGGACGCGCGTCTTCCTCGCCGCCGCGGCCTGCCTGCTGCTCGTCGCCGTCGGCCTCGGCGCCTGGAACGCCGAACTGCACCGCCAGCTGAACCAGACCCAGCGGGCCTCCGACCGGGTCGCCGCCGTGCTCGCCGCGCCCGACGCCGCCATCCACACCAAACACCTCAGCGGGACGGGGACCGCCAGCGTCGTCGTGTCCCACCGACGCCACGCCGCCGTCTTCGTCGGCAGCGACCTCCCCGACCTGCCGCAAGACCGCACCTACGAGCTGTGGGCCATCACCGCCTCCGGCCCGCACCCGGCCGGCCTCTTCCAGACCGGAACCCGGGGCCGCGTCGTACACCTCCTCGACTCCCGCCTCGCCGCCGCCCACCAGGTCGCGCTCACCATCGAACCCGCAGGCGGCTCCCCACAGCCGACCACCACGCCGATCTTCGCCGTCAACGTGGGCGCCTGACCCAGACCTCTCCCCCATCGCCCGCTGTAACCCGTCGGCACGCCGTGCCGACGCCGACGCGCATCGAAAAGATCCGCGTGGGGGCCAATCCTTCCGCCGCGTCGCTCCGAATGTTGGAGCGTACGGACCGGTTCCTCGCTGGACACCGGCAGGTCGGCCGGGAAGGTTCCCGATGAGGAGGGACGGGAGGACGGGCACGCGCGTGCTGACTCCGGTCGCCGCGCTTGGGCTTCCTGTCGGCGCATCCGCGCGGGCGCGGCGGCCCGGTGAAACGGATGCCGCGAGCCGGCGGGAGTTCCTGCCGGGTAGTTGCCGAGCAAACCGTCAAGGCAATAACCTGCGGGAACTACGCTTCGGGGGTACTCCATGACAGGGCGTGATGGGCGGCCGCTGGCTGTCCTCCGGGGGCACTCGACCACGTACGGGGACTCGGTCCGTCGGCTCGGGCCGCATGCGCTACCCGGGACACGCGTCGCCCGCACCAGCAGGACCCGTAGGTCGAGACTCGGACCGGGCGGGGCAGTCGGCGGGCCCGTCCGACGCGGCCCGTGCCGGGAGAGCCAAGCCTGCGGTCGGCCGCACTCCTATGGGGTGGCGACGAGGGCACCGGCGGGGTCGAAGCGGTTGCCGTTGATGGCGACCTTATCGAAAGGGGTGGAACGCATGAGTTTGGATGAGATGTTTGGCGGCGAGCCGGTGGTCGGCTTCGCCCGGGAGACGGATCGTCGTGAGTTTCTGCGCTGGGCGGGGCTGGTCGGCGTCGGCGCGACGTTTGTCGCCGGCGGCGGGCTCGCCTCGGCACGGTCGGCCGCGGCGGCGGTGTCGGAGGCCGCACCCGCGTTCGGCAAGGGGGATGTGGGGATCCTCAACTACGCCTTGACGCTGGAGTACCTCGAGGCGACGTTCTACGCCAAGGGGCTGGACGCGGGGCTGTTGAAGGGCCGCGACCTGGAGCTGGTGAAGCCGATCCGCAGCCACGAGAGGCAGCACGTGCAGGCGGTGAAGCAGGCGGTGACCAAGCTGGGCGGCACCCCGGTGGACAAGCCGAAGCTGTCGTTCCCGAAGGGCACTTTCGGCAGCGCGGACAAGTTCCTCGCCACCGCGGTGCAGTTCGAGGAGCTCGGGGTGGTCGCCTACCACGGGCAGATCACCCACATCCAGCACGGCAAGGTGCTGGCCGCCGCGGCCTCGATCGCCGGCGTGGAGTCCCGGCACGCGGCGATCCTGGAGCACCTGACCGGCGGGAAACCGTTCCCCGCCCCGATCGAGGACCACAAGCCGATGAGCTACGTGCTGAAGAAGGTCAAACCCTTCATCAGCGGCTAGGAGCTAGGAGGAGGAACCGATGACACAGCGACGTGATCTTGTCCATGGCCAGCTCAACGAGGTGCCCGCCCCGCTGGCGTTGGAGGCGCTGAACAGCCGGTGGGCGCTCGCGCAGGAGTCCGACTTCGGCAGCGACGTGGACGTGTTGAACTACGCGTTGACCCTGGAGTACCTGGAGGCGACGTTCTACCAGCAGGGCAACGCCGCCGGGTTGCTGTCCGGACAGGCGGCGCGGTACCTGCGCAAGGTGCAGTCCGACGAGGAGTACCACGTCAAGGCCATCACCCAGACCATCCACAAGCTGGGCGGGAAACCGGCCGCCAAGCCGAAGGTCCAGTTCGGGGACGCCTTCGACAGCAAGACGAAGTACCTGACGACGAGCTTCACCTTCGAGAACGTCGGGGTGGGCGCCTACCTCGGCGCGGCCGGTTTCCTCACCCACAAGTCGGTACTGCAGGCCGCCGCCGGCATCTTCGGGGTGGAGGCCCGGCACGCCGCGATCGTCGCGAACCTCCTCGGCAAACCGGCCGAGGGCGGCGTCTACATGGGCGCGTTCGAGACCCCGCAGACCAAGGACAAGGTCCTCCACGAGGTTGCCCCCTTCATCATGCCGTCAGGTGGGATGGCCACCGGCGGCGGGTCCACAGCCGGTGTCGAGGACAAGACGCTGTTCGGGGTCGGCGGCGCCGCGGTCGCCGGCGCCGGCGCGGCAGCGTACTACGCCCATCAC
>JBOHCT010000171.1:0-9396 GCA_050699055.1 Streptosporangiaceae bacterium
CGCGCGGGTCGCGGAGCGCCTCCACGAGCAGCGCCCCGGACGGGCGGCGGCCGCCCGCCCTCTCCTCCAGCTCGCCGAGGGCGCGGCGCAGGCGGCGCACGGCGAGCGTGTCGGCACCGCCGAAGGGCCCGGTGAGCAGCTCCTCAGCCGCGTGCTCGGTCAGGATGTCGCGGCGCAGGGCACAGCGCAGTAGGGTCACGAAGGCCCGAACGGCGGGCTCCGCGGCGAGCGGCAGCTCGTCGCCGGCCACGGCGACGGGGACGTCGGCCGCGGCGAGCGCGCGCCGCAGCACGGGCAACTGACGCACCGCGGACCGGACCAGCACCCCCATCCGCGACCACGGCACGCCGTCGACGAGATGGGCCCGGCGGAGGACGTCGGCCACGAGCGCGGCCTCTTGGCTCGTGCCCCCCGTCACCCGCACCTCGACCTCGCCCGGCGGCGCCTCGGCAAGAGGGACCAGCCCCCGGTGACGGCCGGCGCCCGGCACGGCGGGGAGACGCCAGGCGACCCGTCGGGTCGCCTCGAGCAGCCCGGGTCCGCTGCGTCGGCACGTGCGGAGCGCGACGACCGGCGCCGCACGGCCGTCGGAGGCGCGGAACCGGTGCGGGAACTCGAGGATGCCCCGCACCTCCGCTCCGCGGAACGCGTAGATCGACTGGTCGGGGTCGCCGACCACGACCAGGTCGCGACCGTCGCCCGCGAGCATGTGCAGGAGGTGCTCCTGGGCGGGGTCGGTGTCTTGGTACTCGTCCACGAAGACCACTCGGCGGGCGGCCTGCTCGCGGCGGCGCACATCGCCCCGCTCGAGGAGAGCCGCCGCGGCCTGGATGAGCTCCGCGTAGTCGTAGGCCGGCACGGGATCGACCGCGAACCGCGCGAGATAGCGTCGCAGGAACTCCCCTGCCGCCACCCAGTCGTCGCGCTCTCTGAGCCGGCCCAGGGCGGTCAGCATCGGTCCGTCGAGCCCGCGCTCACGGGCCCGCAGCAGGAGGTCGCGCAACTCCTCGGCGAACCCGTGGGTACGCAGCGCGGGGCGCAGCCGCTCGGGCCAGCCGGCCGCACCGTCGTCGGCCTCCCCCTCGAGCAGCCGGCGCACCTCGACGAGCTGCTCGGGTCCGGAGAGCAGCCGCGGCGGGGGCTCACCGGCGAGGGCGTGCTCCCGGCGCAGGAGAGCATAGGCGTAGCCATGGAAGGTGAACGCGAGCGGCGCACGGGTCGTACGCCGCAGCCTGGTCACGATCCGCGCACGCAGCTCGGCCGCGGCACGCCGGCTGAACGTCAGCACGAGCACGTCGTCGGGAGCAAGCCCCCGCCGCTCGATCCGGTCGACGACCGCCTCCACTATCGTCGTCGTCTTGCCGGTGCCGGGACCCGCGAGGACCAGCAGCGGCCCGCCCTCGTGGGCGACAACCCGCCGCTGGGCGTCGTCGAGCTCCGGCGCGACCACTGGCGGCCGCGCACGGCGAACGAGGCGGTAGGTCGGCGAGCTCACGACAGAATTCCAGCAGACCCCTGTGACATTTCGTGGTCGAACAGCCGTCACTGGGGATATCGCTCAGTGTGGAGGCGATGCTACGCCGCGCTCCGACGCCGGACGATCATGCGCGCGATCGGGAGCGGGGCGCCGCGGACGCGTGACAGGGTGTGTGCTCATGGCTACGACATTCCAGGTGACGTTCGACAGCGCCAACCCCAGGTCCCTGGCCCACTTCTGGACCACGGTGCTCGGGTACGTGGATCAGCCACCGCCCGAGGGTTTCTCCAGCTGGAAGGAGGTGCTGGACCAGATGGGCGTCCCAGAGAAGCGCTGGGAGGACAAGTACGCCATCATCGACCCCAAGGCCGGGGGCCCGCGCCTGCTGTTCCAGCGCGTGCCTGAGGGCAAGGAGGCGAAGAACCGCGTTCACCTCGACGTCAACGTCGGCGAGGGACTCGACGGCGACGCCCGCCGCGAGCGGGTCGACGAGGAGGTCGGGAGAGTGACGGACCTCGGCGCGACGGAGCTGTATTCCATGGGGGAGTACGGCGAGTACTGGGTGGTGATGCAGGATCCGGAGGGCAATGAGTTCTGCCTCCAGTGAGGCCGTGCCCCACCCCTCCAGCTTCCATGATCCGCTTCGGTTACGCGAGAAGGACCGTAAACGGTCGGATTGCCACCCTCGAAACGGATCATGAACGGGGACTCAGGTGCGTGACCAGGCCACGGACGCTGCCCACCACGTACTCCGGGCGCCGCACGACGTCGTACCAGGTGAAGCGCAGCACGACGTACCCCATCGCCACGAGCGCGTTTTGTCGTGTCCGGTCGTGCTGGAACCGCTCCCCCGAGCTGTGCCACGCCCGTCCGTCCACCTCGATGACGAGCCGGTACTTCTCGAAGAGCACGTCGGCGACCGCCACCAGCTCGCCGGGCGCGTCACGGATCTCGGCATTCGCCTTCCAGCCGCCTATGCCCGCTCGACGCAACAAGGTGTGCAGCCTGCGCTCGGCCTCGAAGCGGGCATCACACGTCGCGTGTCTGAGCAACCGGCGTAGCTGTGGGGCTCCAGGTCGTCCGAACCGACGGCGCGACCCCGCCGCGAGGTCGGCGACGGACGTCCATCGCCGCTGGAGGGCTCGGTCCATCAGCTCCAGCGCCGCACCGAACCGGAGCACGCACAGGCAGTCGACGATCGTACGTCCGCGGCTGGTCACGAGCATGCCGCCGGCGGCGTCGACCTCGCCCCTCCCTACGTGCGCGCGTACCAGCCGCACGCCTTCCAGTGCCATCCGCCGACCCGGGGCGACCGTGATCCACGGAACCTGTGAGGCCACACCGAGCCCGTGCAGCCGCCCAGCGGACAGATGGCTCACGACCGCGCCCTTCCCCGCGGCGAGATAACCGGCCCACAGCCAGCTGTCCGTACCGAGCACGGTGGACGCCTGCGTGTAGACGTGAGCTGTGACCACAACCCAGTCCCCGCGGTCCAGCCGGCGCCTCGTCCGGCGGGGCGAGTAGCCGGCCCGCCGGGCTTGGTCCCTGGCGAAGACTCCCGCCTGCGACGCGGCGAGGTGGCTGAGCTCCATGGCCCGACACAGTGACCCACCGACCGCCGAGGTCGCATCTCGCTGTCCACAGGGGCAGGTTGTCCACAGCGCCGCCCGTACACCCACGCCGCCCCTCCACCCGGGCGCCCGTACGTTCATGATCCGTTTCTCGCGCACACAAAGGACCATGAACGGCAGTCTGACCCCATGTGAAACGGATCATGGTCGGGAGGCGACTGGGGTCGGCGGCGGGTCGGGGGCTGGGTCGGGGGCTGGGTCGGGGGCGGGGTCAGCGGCCGTCCCAGCGGGCGCGGCGCATGTCGACCCGTCGGCCACGAAAGGGCGTGCCGTCCCCGCGCAGCAGGCGGATCGCTTCGCCGTCGTGGCAAGGCGCTGGGGTGCCATCGGCGTGGACGACGCGATGCCACGGCACCGGGCCTCCCCACAGCGCCATCACCCGCCCCACCTGGCGCGGGCCGCCTTCACAGAGGTACTCGGCGATGTCGCCGTACGCCATCACCTTCCCCGGCGGGATGCGCTCGACGACGTCGAGCACCCGCTCGGCGAACTCGGTCCCCCGGAAGTCCATGATCCGTTTCTCACGCACGCGAACGACCATCAACGGCACATTGGCTGCATCCGAAACGGATCATGGTCGGGAGGGAGATCGGGCCAGGGCCCGCCGAGCTCAGTACGTCGGGAGGCTCGTATCGACCTGCTTTGCCCAGGCCGTGACCCCGCCCTGCACGTGTCGCGCGTCGGAGAACCCGGCCTTCTTCAGCGCCGCGAGCGCCTCGGCCGAACGTCCGCCCGTTTTGCAGTGGAGCACCAGCGGCCTGTCCTGGGGCAGCTCGGACAGCGCCTCCCCGGAGAGGATCCGGTCCTTCGGGACGAGCACCGCACCGGGGATGCGTACGATCTCGTACTCGTGCGGCTCCCGCACGTCGACGAGCATGAAGTCCTCGCCGCGGTCCATCATCTCCTTGAGCTCGGTCGCGGTGACGGTCGAACCGGCGGCGGCCTCCTGGGCGTCGTCGGACACCACCCCGCAGAACGCCTCGTAGTCGATCAGCTCGGTGATCGTCGGGTTCTTGCCGCAGATCGGGCACTCGGGGTCCTTCTTGACCTTCACCTGCCGGTACGACATCTCGAGCGCGTCGTAGATCATGAGCCGACCGACCAGCGGGTCACCGATCCCCGCGATCAGCTTGATCGCCTCGTTGACCTGGATCGAGCCGACCGAGGCACACAGCACGCCGAGCACCCCGCCCTCGGCGCAGGACGGCACCATGCCCGGCGGTGGCGGCTCGGGGTACAGGCAGCGGTAGCACGGGCCGTGCTCGGCCCAGAACACCGACGCCTGGCCGTCGAACCGGAAGATCGACCCCCACACGTACGGCTTGCCGAGCAGCACGCACGCGTCGTTGACGAGGTAGCGGGTCGGGAAGTTGTCGGTGCCGTCGACGATCAGGTCGTAGTCGGCGAAGATCCGCAGCGCGTTGGAGGAGTCGAGCTGCTCCTCGTGGGCGCGGAAGTCGATGAGCGGGTTGATCTCCCGCACCGACTCGCGCGCGGACTGGACCTTCGGCTTGCCGACGTCACCCTGGCCGTGGATGACCTGGCGCTGCAGGTTGGACTCGTCGACCACGTCGAAGTCGACGACGCCGAGGGTGCCGACGCCGGCGGCCGCGAGGTACATGAGGGCTGGGGCACCGAGGCCCCCGGCTCCGATGACCAGGACCTTGGCGTTCTTGAGCCGCTTCTGGCCGTCCATCCCGACATCGGGGATGATCAGGTGGCGGGAGTAACGGGCGACCTCGTCGACGGTCAGTTCGGCGGCGGGCTCGACCAAAGGGGGCAGCGACACGGCGACTCCTGCGAGGTTCCTGCGGTCGGATCGTACTGTCCTGACGCCGGCGCACACCGCGTGCGCCGTTGCTAGCCACAACCTCACCCGCCCGGGTCCGCATTCCCGCGTCGCCGCGGCCGCGGCGCGAGTCGGCGGGCGTAGCGGCGGCTCCGGTCTCTACCGCCTCACGCCGACCTGCGGGTCCGCTCCGTCTTCGGCTCCGTCTTCGGCTCCGTCTTCGGCGACCTGGCCGACGACCGCTTGCCGCCCTGGGACGACGCCCGGCCGGCACCACGCTTCGAGGACGTACGGCCGTCGCCCGAGCGGTCGCGCCGCGCGGCGTCGACGCTCGCCCGCAGCGCCGACATGAGGTCGACAGCCGCCTCGCCGCCCTCTGGACGCTCCCCGAGCTGGACGACCTCGCGCCCCTCGACCTTGGCGTCGATGACCGCCTGGAGGGCCTCGCGGTACTCGTCGTGGTACTCCTCGGGCTCGAAGTCGCCGGTCATCGTGTCGATCAGGGATGTCGCCATCGTGAGCTCCTGCGGACGTACCTCGACGTCCCGCTCGAGGAAGTCGAAGTCCGCGGCCCGGATCTCAGCGGGCCAGAGCATCGTCTCGAGCACGAAGACGCCCTCGCGTACCCGCAGGGCCGCGAGCGACTCCCGCTGTCTGATGGCGATCTTGACGATGGCGACCTTGCCGGTCGCCTCGAGGGCGTCGCGGAGCAGGACGTAGGGTTTCGTACCCGCCTTCTCCGGCTCCAGGTAGTAGGTCTTGGCGAAGTAGACGGGGTCGACCTGCGCCAGCGGCACGAAACGCAGCACCTCGATCGAGCGGCTGGTGGGCAGCGGTACCTCGGCGAAGTCCCCGTCGGTGAGCACGACCGTGTGCCCGTCGTCGAGCTCGTAGCCCTTGGCGATGTCGGAGTACTGGACCTCTTTGCCGCAGACCGTACACGTCCTGCGGTAACGCACCCGTCCGCCGTCGTCCCTGTGCACCTGGTGGAAGGCGATGTCGCGCTGTCCCGTCGCGGGGTACAGCCGGACCGGGATCGTGACCAGCCCGAAGGAGATCGCACCGTTCCAGATACTGCGCATGCCGTCACCTCGTCAGCCTCGTGCGCCTTCCACCGTACGTGTCACCAGAGGAAATTCCCATATGCCCGGATCCGTCCCGCCGTGCCCCCGATGGTGACCGGGAGACCGCGGGGGGAACGATGCCCCCATGGCCGAGTACCCCGGCGCCCCCCTCCGTCCCGATCCTCGCTTCGCTGCGATTCTCGCTTTGGGGGTCGCCTCCTGACCGACCCCACGCCCAGGCTCGTACTGCCGATGCTCGCCGTGAGCGGCGCTCTGCCGGCCGGGCCGGAGGCCGCGTCGTGGGCGTACGAGCTGAAGTGGGACGGCATCCGGGCGATCACGTACGTCGATGCCGGCAGCGCCCCGGTCCGCGCGACGAGCCGTAGGGGGAACGACGTCACCGGCCGCTACCCGGAGCTCGACACCCTCAGCGACCTGCTGCCCGGCCACCGGGTCGTGCTCGACGGCGAGCTGGTCGCCTTCGACGAGCGGGGGCGGCCGAGCTTCGAGCGGATCCAGCCGCGCATCCACGCCCGCGCCGGCTGCCGGCTCGCCGCGGCCATACCCGTCGCCTACGTCGTGTTCGACCTGCTGTACCTCGACGGGACGACCACCACCCGGCTGCCGTACGCCGCTCGCCGCGAGGCCCTGGAGGCGCTCGGCCTCGCGGGGGGCGCCGTCCAGACCTCGCAGAACTTCGGGGAAGGCGGCGCGGAGCTGCTGCGGGTGACGCAGCAGCAAGGCCTCGAGGGTCTGCTGGCCAAGCGACTCGACGCACCGTACCTGCCTGGACGGCGCTCGGACGCCTGGCGCAAGGTGAAGCACACGCGGACCCAGGACGTCGTGATCTGCGGCTGGCAGCCGGGCAGAGGCAGACGCGAGGGGGGCGTCGGGTCGCTTCTCCTCGGCGTCTACGACACGACGGGGCTACGCTACGCGGGGCACGTCGGCACCGGGTTCACCGACGCCGTCCTCGCCGACCTCGGCGGGCGGCTGCGGGAGCTGGCGATCGACGCGAGCCCGTACGACGAGGAGGTGCCGAGAGAGTTCGCTCGGGAAGCGAGGTGGGTACGTCCGGCGCTCGTGGGGGAGGTCACCTACACCATGTGGACCGGCGACGGCCGACTGCGCGCCCCGTCATGGCGAGGCCTGCGCGCGGACAAGGACCCGCACGAGGTTCGCCGCGAGGACGAGATGTAGGAGACTGCCCGAGCGTTGTCGCGACCCGTCTGCGCCACCATGGGAGGCGCGCCATCGCCAGAGCACGGGAAGGGGACCTCGATGCCGGACCATGACCCGGACCATGACCCGGACTATGACGTTGTGGTGCTCGGCGGTGGCACGGCCGGTACCCATGTCGCCCTCGAGCTGGCCCGCGCGGGGCGTTCGGTCGCGCTGATCGAGTCGGGGCTCGTGGGCGGCGCGTGCACGTACTACGCCTGTATGCCGTCGAAGTCGCTCCTGCACTCCGCCCGCAGGGGGGAGACCTGGGACTACGCAGTAGCCCGGCGCGAGGAGGTCACCCGTCAGCTCGACGACATGCGCGCGGTCGCCAGGCTCGGCGAGGCCGGCGTCACGATCATCCGGGGCGGCGGCCGGGTCGTCCGCAAGGGTGTCGTGGCGGTCGACGGAGCCGAGCACTCGTACCACGACCTCGTCGTGGCCACGGGAAGCGACTCGATGGACCCCCCGATCGAGGGCCTCGACTCCGTGCCCCGATGGACCAGCCACGAGGCTCTCGCCCGCCCGGATCTGCCGCGGCGCCTCGTCGTCGTCGGCGGCGGACCCGTGGGCTGCGAGCTGGCGCAGATATACGCCGCGTTCGGATCCCAGATCATCCTCGTCGAAGGACACGACCAGCTGCTCGGCGGCGAGTCGCGGTTCGTCGGTGCGATGATCGCCGACGCGCTCCGCAGGGTCGGTGCGGACGTACGCCTCGGCGTCGAGGCGCGACAGGCCAAACGCATCAACGACGGCCTTCGCCTCGATCTGTCCGACGGCACGTCGCTCGAGGCCGACCGCGTCCTCGTCGCGGCGGGTCGCGGGCCCCGTGTCGAGGGACTCGGCCTCGAGAACCTCGGCGTCTCCGTCGACCCGGACAAGGGGGTGCCGGTCGACGCGTCGTGCCGGGTCACCGACGGCGTATGGGCGGCCGGCGACGTCACCGGCGTCGCGCCGTACACGCACACGGCCGCGTACCAGGCACGGATCATCGTCGCGAACCTCCTCGGCACGCCACAGCGGGCCGACTACCGCGCGGTCCCGCGCGTCATCTACACCATCCCCTCCGCCTGCGCCGTGGGGATCTCGCCGGGCCGTACCGGTACGGAGGGGACGGACGGGGCGGGGAGGGACATCGTCATGGCCGGCTTCTCGCTCGCGGAAACCGCCCGCGCCACGATCGAGGACGACGACCGCGGGCGCGTGGAGCTGTACGCTGATCGCTCCCGTGGCGTTCTGGTCGGCGGTGCGGCAGTCGGCCTCTACGCTGACGAGTGGATGAGCGAGGTGGCTCTCGCCATTCGCGCCGAGGTGCCGCTCGATGTGCTGGTCGATGTCGTCCACGCGTTCCCGACATACGGTGAGGCCATCGAGGGACCGCTCCGTGAGCTCGCTGCGCGCCTGTGACAGGGAGGACATCATGTCCGAGATCGACCCCCGCACCGAGGACCTCGAGAACGTCTACGACGACGCGACAGAGACCGGTGACACGGACATCGAGGCACCAGACGCTGACGCGGCCGAGCAGCGCGCCTCCGTCGGCGAAGACGACCGGGGCCGTCTCTCTCGGGTCCCGTACGACGTCGACGAGGCAGACGCCGCCGACCAGGAGCGGGCGGTCGAGTTCGACGACGACGACTACCGCTGAAAGCCGCTGGTCAGCCCGGGCACAAAGAGTCTTACGACGACCGCCCGCACCGCTGACGGGCCGCGTCGTTGATTACCGACCCGTAGGATGTCGAGGATGGAGAGACACACCCGTCGACAGAGCCTCGGAGACCCCGGTGACAGCTAGCCCCGAAGCACACACACGCGGCACCCGGCTACCCCGGCTGGCGCGCCGCCGCCAGCTGCTCGCGGCCGCTCAGGTGGTCTTCGTGTCGCGGGGGTACCACGCCGCGGCGATGGACGAGATCGCCGAGCGCGCGGGGGTCAGCAAGCCCGTGCTCTATCAACACTTCCCCGGCAAGCTCGAGCTGTACCTGGCTCTGCTCGAGCAGCACTCCGAGGAGCTCGTAGAAACTGTTCGCGAGGCGCTGGCCTCGACGACAGAGAACAAACAGCGGGTCGCCGCGACGTTCGAGGCCTTCTTCGACTTCGTGTCCCGCGAGGGAGAGGCGTTCCGTCTCGTCTTCGAGTCCGACGTGCGTAACCTCCCGCCGGTCCGTGCCCGCGTCGAACGCACCCTCCGGGATTGCGCGGAGATGGTGGGCC
>JBOHCT010000172.1:0-9379 GCA_050699055.1 Streptosporangiaceae bacterium
TCGTCGCCTTGGCCCGGTCTTTCGACATCGGCGCCGAGCAGGTCACCTCACCACAGCGCCTCACCCCGGCGCTCCAGGAAGCCCTCGCCGCCGGCGAGCCGCACCTCATCGAGGTACCCGTCGGCGAGATGCCGGGCCCCTGGGGACTCCTCGGCCGCTCCAGCACCCGCTGAGCGACCGCGACCGGCCCTCCGCTCGTGATCCGTTTCAGATGCGCTGGAGGTGCTGCTTACGGCCGTTTTCCTGCACCGGAAACGGATCATGGAATGGATTAGAGTGTCCGGGGAGCATGGCAGGAGGGCGGCATGACAGCGACGTACGACCCGGCCGCGTTCAAGGCGGTCTTCGAAGAATCCTTCACCTATCTGGCCGGCTTTCGCCGCAACACGCACCGTTTCGCCGGCAAGGAGGCCATGATCGACCCCTCGACCGGGCGGTCATGGACCTATGCCGAGCTCGGCACCGCCGTCGACCGGCTCGCGGCAGGGCTGGCGGAGGTCGGGGTGAGGCCCGGCGATGTGGTCGTCTACCAACTCTTCAACTGTCCGGAGTTCGCCTTCCTCTACCTGGCGGGTCAGCAGTGCTCGGCGGTCGGCTCACCGATCAACTTCCGCCTCGCGCCGGGTGAGATCGGCTACATCCTGGACGAGGCGACCCCCCGCGTGTACCTCTACGACGCGGAACTCACCGAGCCGGTAGGGCAGGCCCTGGAGCTCGCGTCGCGGCGACCCGATGTCGTGGTGGCCGTCGACCCGGGCAGGACCGGCCGCGACCCGCTCCCCGGGGCCATGCGATTCGAGGAGCTGGTCGCCGCCGGCGAGGGTCGGGCGGTCCCGCAGCCGGCGGTCACGATCTACGACGAGACGACCCGGCTGTGGACCTCCGGCACCACCGGCATGCCGAAGCCGGTTGCGCTGAACAGCGCGGTCGAGGTGCTGTCCGCGCACGACGTGATCATGCACTTCCCGCTCGCGCCGGGGGACAGGACCCTGAACATGACGCCCTGGTTCCACCGCGGCGGCCTGTACTCCGGCGGGCCGAACCCGGTGTTCTACGTCGGCGCCGCCGCGGTGCCGATGCGCGCCTTCGACGCCGAGACATGTCTGGAGTACGTGGAGCGCCACGGCCTCACGTTCCTGATCGGGTCCCCCACGAGCCTCGCGATGCTGGCGGACGCCCAGCAGGGGCGGCCGCGGGACCTGTCCAGCCTGCGCGGCATCGTCACCATGGGCGCACCACTGGACAAGGGCGCGTGCCTGCGCTACCAGGAGCTGCTCACGCCTCGGATCTTCAACGGTTACGGCACGACGGAAGCGTTCTGGAACACGTTCCTGCGCCCGATGGACCTGCCCGATCACGCCGGGACGGCCGGCCGTGCCTGCACCGATGACGACGTGGCCGTCGTCAAGGTGTACGGCGACCACATGGCCGAGCCGGACGACTTCGTGGCGAAGGACGACACCGAGGTCGGCGAGGTGATCGTCCGCTCGCCGAAGTCCGGCTACGCCTACCCGGGCCACCCGGACGAGGAATCCACGTACTTCAAGAACGGCTGGCTGTACATCGGCGACCTCGCCACGTGGGATGCCGACGAGTACGTCACGATCGTGGGCCGCAAGGACGACATGATCTTGAGCGGCGGGGAGAACGTCCATCCCGTCCAGGTGGAGGAGGTCCTGGCCCAGCATCCGGACGTGGCGGACTCCGCGGTGGTGGGTGCTCCCGACGAGCGGTGGGGCGAGACCGTCGTCGCCTACGTCGTGCCCAGGGACGAGTCCCTCACCGCCACCGCCCTCGACGAGCACTGCAAGAGCCACCCCATGTTGGCCGCCTACAAGCGGCCGCGCGCCTATCGCCTCGTCTCCGCGCTACCGGTGACGGCCACAGGCAAGAAGATGCACTACAAGGTGAAGGAGGACGCGGCCAGCGACGCCGCCGCCGGCCTGCTCGAACGGCCCTGAGACAGACCCCGACCGTGCGATCGGCAGGCCGCTTTGGTTCGGCCAGGCTGGACCTTTGCTATAGCAAAGTGTATGGTCGCGATAGCAAAGGTCACGGAGGGAAGCCATGAGACAGCGCCGAACGACCCGACACCGTCTAACCGCCGCGCTCGCCCTCGCCATCATGACCGCGTTCGTGGTGGTCGCGCCAGGTTCCGGGGCGGCACAGGCCGCGGACCGAAGCGGCCAACTTGTCCTCGTGATGGACTCCTCGGGCTCGATGGCAGGGCCCGACGGGTCGGGCGGCACCAAGATCCAGGCCGCGAAGCGCGCCCTGGACCACCTCGTGAACACCGCGCCCGCCGACGCTCGGATGGGGCTGCGCGTCTACGGGGCGGGCAAGGACAAGAACGACCCGACCGCCTGCCGCGACAGCAAGCTGCGCGTCCCGGTCGGCCCCGTCGACAAGGCCGCGATCAAGCGCGTCGCCGCCTCGCTCCAGCCGCGCGGCCAGACCCCGCTCGCCTACTCGCTGAAGAAGGCGGCGGGGGACTTCACGCAGGGGGGGCCGCGGACGATCCTCCTGGTCAGTGACGGCATCGAGACCTGCGACCCGCACCCGTGCGCGGTGGCGAGGAAACTGCGCGATCAGGGCATCCAACTCCGCATCGACGTGGTGGGTTTTCGGGTGGAGGAGAAGGCGCGAAAGCAGCTCCAGTGCATCGCGCGCGCCGGCCACGGCATGTACTACGACGTGACCGACGGCCCGTCGCTGCGGACGACGGTCACCCGCAACGCCGTCCGTGCGTTGCGTCAGTACCGGCCGGCCGGCACCCCGATCGACGGCACGACCGACCCGATCGGCGCGCCACTGATCAAGCCCGGCAAGTACCTCGACACGATGCCGCTGTCGCCGTCGAAGAGCGACCTGAGGCCCAAGTACTACGTGTTCGACCGGCACCGGGGCGAGACGGTCCACATCACGGCCACCCTCGTGCCACCGATGTCGACGCACGGCCGGAGGGTCGTTCGAGCTGTCGGGCTGGAGGTCCTGACCGAAGACGGCACGGCCTGCGAGAGCAACGGCGGCGGGAAGGTGGGCCTGGGCAGCACGGGGCCGGTCTCGGGCACCGTCACGCTCGACCTCGACAACGTGGCCGCCGACTGCACGAAGCCGGGACGATTTCGGGTCGCCGTCATCTCCCTCGCGAAGGGCGGCAGTGGCCGCTCGCTGCCGATGGAGCTGCTCATGCTGACCGAGCCTCGGGTCACGAACCTCGACGCGCTGCCCGAGGAGGACAGCGACACCGAACAGACAGAGCCGGATGCTCCGAAGTCCGGTGGCGCGAAGGTGGTCGGCGGTGCCAGCTACGCCGACGCGCCCACGATCACCCCCGGAACGTACACGGACACGATCCGGCCTGGAGAGACGCTCTTCTACCGGGTCGAGGTCGACTGGGGCCAGCGTCTCGCCTACCGCGTCGACTTCCCCCCGCTCACCGGACCGGTCGCGAGGAAGCCGGGTAGAGCCGATACCCAGACCATCGTCACATCCGACTCGCCGCTGCGCACCGAGGCGAAGCCGGTCTACGTCGAGGGCGACCCGCACAAGCCCTACAACGGCACAACGCTCACGATCTGGGGAAGCAGCCCCGAGGTGCGCTATCGCAACCGCGAGTCGATCACCGACGGGGTCAAGTCCGCGTCGGTCGCCGGCTACTACTACATCGAGCTGCGCATGGTCAGCAAGGCCAACGACGTGCGGTTCGAGGCGCCGTTCCGGTTGACTGTCGAGGCGCAGGGCACGCCGCACGGCGAGCCCCACTATGTGCGCACCGCCTTCGGAGACCCGGTCAGCCAGCAGGAGGCCCACGCGACACCCGCCCAAGCGGCCCCCGCGTCACAGGATGACCAAGTGGCAGGGTCGCCGTCGACGAGCGCCCGGGCGGCCGAGTCGCCGTCCACGGCGACCTGGGTGGCCGTGGGGCTCGGGATCCTGCTGATCGTTGGCGGTGGGGCCGCCACTGCCGTCGCCCTGGCGTTGCGCCGCCACTGAGCGCTCAACGCTTCTGCCAGGTCAGCCGGCCGTTGTCGCCTTGGCGGCAGGTCACGGTCACGCCGGCCGGCGTCTTGTCCGTGCGCCCCTCGAGCGGACCACACGACTCGCCGACGCGTAGGCTCGACCCGTGGCGACCGGATTGCCCCTCGCCGGCAGGTGACGGGCCGCCGAGAGAACCTTCCGAGGAGAACGCCCCGGTGAGGGCGGCGACGACCAGGCCCACCCCTACGGCGACCGCCAGCAACGCGCTGAGCAAGAGCCCTCGCCACGGCCGGGCGCCGCCCCGCTCGCCGGCTGATCCGACGAGTGAACGAGTGCGGCCGTCGCCGCGGTCGTAGACGGGCGCGAACGCGGATGTCACCGACATCGCGGGGCCGGGGCTCGCCGCGGACGGGCTCGGTGCGGTGTCGTACGGGCCGGGGCCCGGGTGGTGCGGGCCGGAAGCCGACGGGGCGGGACCGCTGATCGGCCCGTCGGGTCCGAAATCCTCGGGCAGCGGGCCGACATGGTCGAAGACCTCGATCGCGTCCGGGTCGGCGGAGTCGATCGGTGAGATCCCGGCGGCGGCGTCGCCGAGACGCTCCCTGGCGGCCTCGGCCGACGGGGGACGCTCCCCCGGCTCGTACGCGGCAAGCTCGCCCAACACCGACCACATGTCCGCGGGCACTCTTGTCGGGCAATCCCGATCCATGGGTTTCGGCTCCCGCGTCGGGACCTGCCCGGTCAGCATCTCGACAGCGACAGCCCCGACCGCGTACAGGTCCTGGCGGGGATCCGGGTCGGCGCCGCGCATCAGCTCGGGGGCGAGGTATCCGGGCGTGCCGAGTACCACGCTGCGCCGGGTCAGCCGTGGCTCGCCGCGCACGACCGCGATCCCGAAGTCGGACAACCGCAGGAACGGCCATTCCCTCCCCGTCGGGTGGAGCAGCAGGTTCGCCGGCTTCACGTCCCGGTGGACGATGCCGTGGGCATGCACCGCCTGCAGCGCGGCGAGCAGCTGATCGAGCAGCGCCACGGCATAAGACACGGGGAGAGCGCCGTAGTCGGACAAGAGATGCTGGACAGACCCGCCGCGGACGAGATCCGTGGTGAGCAAGACACGCTCGTCCTCGGCCGCCCACCCGGAGGGCGCCACGACGTGCGGGTGGCGTACGCGCAGCGACTGCTCGCGGACGAACCGCAGCAACGCCGAGGCGTCGTCGTGCCGCAACACCTTCGCGGCGAGATAGCAGCCGCGCCGGTGGTCCCAGGCCCGCCACACCACGCCCATGCCGCCCTGCCCGAGCACGTCCACGAACTCGTAGCGTCCCGCGAAGCGTTCTCCCATCGCAGTCGTGACCTCTCAGCCGTCTCGTCCCGCCTACAGCAGATGTTCACGCTGCTCGAAGTGAGCGATCGCCTCCTCCGTCCGGCCGGCGCCGTAGACGCGGAGGAATTCCGCGATCTCTGGGTACCGTGGCCGCAGCGTCTCCGCCGAGGCCTGCAGGTCGTCCGCGGACGCGATCGCGCGCAACAGACCTTGGACCAGGCGGACCGCGGATGCGGGGGTCCGGCGCTGGCTCGACGAACTGATGGTGATCGCACTGGTGTGCGAACCGACCTCGGCGAGCCGTTCGGCGACCAGCGGCGCCGCCATGCCTGCCACGGCCTCGTCGGCGAGCTCCACGAGCTCCTGGAGCCGACGAACCGCCGACGGGTTACCGATCTTGATCCGCCGGGCGCTCATCAGTTGGGACAGCATCGGCGCGGACAGCCCAAGGATCTCGGCCAGCCGCGCCTTCGTGAGGTCAAGCCGCTCCACGACCCGACCGAGGAGATCGCCGAGCGGTTCACCGTACAGGGCCGCCTGACGCTCACGGTTGCGGGCGACGAGGTCGCGGGTCTCGGTCACGGGTCACCACCGAGTTCGCAGTCGCAAAGGCAGGTCTCGATCTTACTGTCCGTCCCCGGACGGATCGGGAGACGGACGGCTCCTCTCTGTCTCGCCCGTGATCCGTTCTATCTTGCCCGTCAGGTGACCGGCGGACCCGACCAGCCCGATCAGCGGACGAGCGACGATCCGGGCAGGGACCCGCGGCAGCGATCCATCTCGACGTGCGACTACGACGGGGCTATGGGGGAAGGCTCCTGTCAGGAATCCCCACGCCCGCCGTCGCGCGAAGGGAGAAGCCCCATGGCCGACAACGTCTTTCCCCTCGATCACAGCAAGACGATGCCCGAACAGCGGGTCCCTGGGCACAATCGCTGGCATCCGGACATTCCGGCCGTCGCGACCGTACGGCCGGGGTCCGACTTCCGGATGGACTGCCGGGAGTGGACCGATGGGCAGGTCAAGAACACCGACGACGCCAATGACATCCGCGACATAGATCTGTCCCGCAACCACGTGTTGTCCGGGCCGATCGCGGTCGACGGCGCGCAGCCAGGGGACATCCTTGTCCTGGACATTCTCGATCTCGGGCCGCACCTGCCCGACACGGCACCTGACGGGCTCGCGGGCGCCGGCTGGGGCTACACGGGCGTGTTCGCCAAGAACAACGGCGGGGGGTTCCTCACCGACGAGTTTCCCGACGCGCACAAGGCGATCTGGGACTTCCACGGCATCTACGCGACCTCCCGCCACGTCCCCGGGGTGCGGTTCGCTGGGATCGGCCACCCCGGCCTTTTCGGGTGCGCGCCCTCCCCTGAGCTGCTCGCGGAATGGAATCGCCGCGAGCGGGCACTGATCGATACGAACCCGGGCCGGGTGCCTCCGCTCGCGCTACCCCCTGAGCCGCGCAACGCCGTGCTCGGCACCCTCACCGGCGCCGAGTTCGACCGGGTCGCGGGGGAGGCGTGCCGGACCGTACCCCCGCGGGAGCATTGCGGCAACGTCGACATCAAGAACCTGTCCCGCGGGGCGCGCGCATACCTTCCGGTCTACGTCGACGGCGCGAACTTCTCCGTCGGCGACCTGCACTTCTCCCAGGGCGACGGGGAGGTCTCCTTCTGCGGAGCCATCGAGATGGGCGGCTGGATCGAGTTCGGCGTGAACGTCATCAAGGGCGGCGTGGCCAAGTACGGCATGACCACGCCGATCATCAAGCCCGGGCCCGTCGAACCCCGCTACTGCCAGTTCCTCACCTTCGTGGGCATCTCGGTGGAGAACGGGACGAACCACTACATGGACGCCACCGTGGCCTACCGGCAGGCGTGCCTGAACGCCATCCGCTACCTCCAGAGGTTCGGCTACACCGGCGAGCAGGCCTACCTGCTGCTCAGCGCCGCCCCGATCGAGGCACGTTACAGCGGCATGGTCGACATCCCCAACGCCTGCGCCACCCTCTACCTACCCACCGAGATCTTCGACTTCGACATCACCCCCTCCGACGAGGAGCTCGTGACACGTGACCTGGGACGGCAAGCCTCGACGACCTGAACGGACGTGGCATCGCGTCGGACATCGCGGGAGGGGATGTCCGCATGGCATCTTCCGAGGGGCGGCCTGCGGGCGCCGCGCCGCAGCCGGTCACATTGGGCCTTCCGCGCCACCCCCGCGGGGCGTAGCATCAAGCGTCTTCCAAGGTCTGACCAAGACGAAGCACGGGGTGCGCGATGTCGCGCGGACATCGGGGTCGTCGCGGGTTGCGAGCCACCGCGTTCGCCGCAGCCCTCGCGGTGGGCGTCGCGGTGCCGGGGGTGGCGCTGGCGGCGCCGGGCAACGGGAAGGGCAGCCCACCGAACGGGCGGTACGAGGCTGGCGATCCGGGCGTCGGCGACCCGTACTTCCCGCTCTACGGCAACGGCGGGTACAACGTTCGCCACTACCTGCTCGACGCCAAGTACAACCCCAGCACCGACCACCTGAGCGGGACCGCCACACTCCACGCGACCGCCACGAACGATCTCTACCGGTTCGACCTCGACCTCGTGGGCCTCACGGTCCATTCAATCGTGATCAACGGCAAGCGGGCGCGGTGGCAGCGCACCCACCACGAGCTGATCGTCACCCCACAGCGCAAGCTCAAGGACGGCGAGCCCTTCGTCGCCGTGATCCGCTACGAAGGGGTGCCCAAGTCGTACGAGATCCCGAGCCTCGGCATCCCGAGCGGCTTCCTGCGCTCCGACGACGGCGCGGTGGTCGCCGGCGAGCCCGAGGTGGCCGCGCGGTGGTACCCAGTCAACGACCACCCGCAGGACAAGGCGACGTACACGTTCAACGTGACCGTCCCCAAGGGCCTCACGGTGGTCAGCAACGGCCGGCTGCTCACGCATTACACTCGCGCCGGGTGGACGACGTGGCGGTGGGTGGCCACCGAGCCGCTCGCCAGCTACCTCGCCACCGCCACGATCGGGAAGTTCGACACCACCTCCTACACCACCGACGACGGCATCCCGGTGTTCGACGCGGTCGACCCCGACCTGCACGGCATCGCCAAGAACGCGCTCGCCAAGGAGCCGGAGGTGATCGACTTCCTCGAGTCGCGGTTCGGCGCGTACCCGTTCCACGCGCTCGGCGGTGTCGTCGACGACTACCCCGAGCTGTACTTCGCGCTGGAGAACCAGACGCGGCCGATCTACTCGAAGTACTTCTTCGAGCCTGGTAACCACCCCGAAGAGGTCTACGTCATCGTGCACGAGCTCGCCCATCAGTGGTACGGCGACAGCGTGTCGGTGCACACGTGGAAGAACATCTGGCTCAACGAGGGGTTCGCGGCGTACGCGGAGTGGCTGTGGAGCGGCCACACCCACGAGGAAAGCCCGCAGCAGGTCTTCGACTTCCTGTACGTCGACCACCCCGCTGACGACGACTTCTGGGACAACAAGACCGCCAACCCCGGCGTCGAGAACCTCTTCGACAACGACTCGACGTACACCCGCGGCGCGATGGCCCTGCAGGCGCTGCGGATGACCGTGGGCGACAAGGCGTTCTTCCAGATCCTGCGCCAGTGGCAGGACCAGTACGCCGGCTCGACCGGGTCGACGCGGCAGTTCACGGCGCTCGCGGAGAAGGTATCCGGGCAGCGGCTCGACGGCCTGTTCCAGCAATGGCTGTACGAAGAGGGCAAGCCGCCCTATCCGATCCCCGGCGCGGCGCCGACGGCGCGGGCCGCACCCGGCGGTCACGTGCCGCAGGTGATCCGCAGCCTCCGTCACCGCGTCGACACCGGCCTGCGCTTCTGACGGGTCCACCTGGCGTTAGCCAACCTGCTCGATGCCTGGTCCAACACGAACCCGGAGCCGTACGTGGGCCTCCACTGGCCCAAGACCTAGAGGGTCTGTTCCCTAAATCCAGGCTCCGTGTTGACGCCTCAGGCCGCGTGTTCGGGTAGGAGCCCGGCGACGTCGTATCCGTCGTGCTGCAGCTCGGCCAGGAGCCGGCGGGCCTGATGTGCTCTGC
>JBOHCT010000173.1:0-9285 GCA_050699055.1 Streptosporangiaceae bacterium
GTTAAGGGGACGGGTTAGCGACTTCGGTGGCGAAGCCCAGAACCTAAGCGCCAGTAAACGGCGGTGGTAACTATAACCATCCTAAGGTAGCGAAATTCCTTGTCGGGTAAGTTCCGACCTGCACGAATGGCGTAACGACTTCCCCGCTGTCTCAACCACAGACCCGGCGAAATTGCAATGCGAGTGAAGATGCTCGCTACCCGCAGCAGGACGGAAAGACCCCGGGACCTTTACTACAGCTTGGCATTGGCGTTCGGGGCAGCTTGTGTAGGATAGGTGGGAGGCTGTGAAGCGAACACGCCAGTGTTCGTGGAGCCAACGGTGAAATACCACTCTGGCTGTTCTGGGCGTCTAACCTGGGTCCGTTATCCGGATCAGGGACAGTGCCTGGTGGGTAGTTTAACTGGGGCGGTTGCCTCCCAAAAGGTAACGGAGGCGCCCAAAGGTTCCCTCAGCCTGGTCGGCAACCAGGTGTTGAGTGCAAGTGCACAAGGGAGCTTGACTGTGAGACCGACGGGTCGAGCAGGTGCGAAAGCAGGGACTAGTGATCCGGCGGTGGCATGTGGAAGCGCCGTCGCTCAACGGCTAAAAGGTACCCCGGGGATAACAGGCTTATCTTGCCCAAGCGTCCACAGCGACGGCAAGGTTTGGCACCTCGATGTCGGCTCGTCGCATCCTGGGGCTGAAGCGGGTCCCAAGGGTTGGGCTGTTCGCCCATTAAAGCGGCACGCGAGCTGGGTTTAGAACGTCGTGAGACAGTTCGGTCCCTATCCGCTGCGGGCGTAGGAGACTTGAGAGGAGCTGTCCTTAGTACGAGAGGACCGGGACGGACGAACCTCTGGTGTGCCAGTTGTTCTGCCAAGAGCACGGCTGGTTAGCTACGTTCGGACGGGATAACCGCTGAAGGCATCTAAGCGGGAAGCCCTCCTCAAGATGAGGTCTCCCACGGGGTTAACCCGGTAAGGCCCCCAGCTAGACGACTGGGTTGATAGGCCGGAGGTGTAAGCGCGGCGACGCGTTGAGCCGACCGGTACTAATAGGCCGAGGACTTGATCACATACACGCTACGCGTCCACTGTGCGGCTCCCGAGATGCGGTCGGGCTCCGCAGCCCTCTCGGGGGGTGCATGTTCCTCCCGAGCCGTCACATCTCCATAGAGTTTCGGTGGTCACAGCGAAGGGGAAACGCCCGGTCCCATTCCGAACCCGGAAGCTAAGCCCTTCAGCGCCGATGGTACTGCGCGGGGGACCGCGTGGGAGAGTAGGACACCGCCGAACATTACTTGACGAGGGTCACTTCCTTTGGGGAGTGGCCCTCGCCGCATGTCGGATGCCCGAAACGATCGGGCATCCGACGACGTTATGTGTCAGGTGTGCGGGGCCGCATGTGCCCGCCTCGCGGGAATCACACCGCGAGGCGGGGTGGACCGCGAGGAAGCTGTGCGAGGATGCTGGCATCAGGGATGGTTCCGAAGACCGGAGGGACGAGGTGAAGCGCGGCGGCGACGGCAGGCGCCCCGGCGCGGGACGCGGCGGGCACTCGACGCCCACGGGCAGGAGGTCGGATGACCGGGCTCACGAGGGCCGCCCCAGTGGACGATCCATCCCTCCTCGCCAGCCAGGCGGGGGAGCCGGCCGATCGGAGCGGTCGGGCGGCGCAGGGGTGGACCCTGACACGAGAGACCTTCCCCTCGAGGTGTCACGCGAGTTGCGGTCACTTCCGCGATCGGTCGCGGAGCGGGTCGCAGGGCATCTCGCCGCCGCGACACGGCTCGTTGAGGACGATCCCGCGGCCGCGTATGACCGTGCGCTCGAAGCCCGTCACCAGGCCCCGCGCGTGGGGATGATCCGTGAGGCGTGCGGGATCGCCGCCTATCACGCCGGTTTCTGGGCCGAGGCGTTGGCGGAGCTGCGGGCCGCCCGCAGGATTACGGGCAGCGATGTCTACCTCCCGCTCATCGCCGATTGCGAGCGGGGTCTGGGGCGGCCTGAACGCGCCTTGGCGGCCGTACGCGAGGTCAGGACCGAGGCTCTCGATCCCGCCACCCGTGTGGAACTGCGCATCGTCGAGTCGGGTGCCAGGCGCGACCTGGGGCAGCACGACGCCGCTGTCGTCGCCCTCCAGGTGCCCGAACTGCGCGCGAGGGCCGTCAGACCGTGGTCGGCGCGACTGTTCTACGTGTACGCCGACGCGCTGCTCGACGCGGGACGGGAATCCGAAGCCCTGGAGTGGTTCTCGCGGGCCGCGACCGCGGACGATGAGGGGGAAACCGACGCCGGCGAGCGGGTCGCCGAGCTCGAGGGCGTGGTGGTGGTCGACGTCGAGCATCAGGGGGACGTCGAGCGCCCACATGGGCCATGATCTTTTCCACAGCTCGCCGGTCGCCTGCCGGCCGTTGTCCACAGACGCGGCCGTACGCATAGCGACAGCGGGGAGGCGACGGGATGCTGGGGACGTCAGCCAGTCGAGAGGGGGCGGGATGTCTGCAGCGTCCATCGGCCACCGCAACGAGGTTGTGCTGGTCGGGAGGCTCGCCACGACGCCGACGGTTCGGTCACTGCGCAGTGGGGAGAAGGTGTCCACCTGGCGCCTGGTCGTGGACAGAGAGGGTGTTCGCACTCGCCGGGGGCGGGCCGTCGACGCGCTCGTGTGCGCGACATTCGCCGACCGCGTTCGCGCTGCCGCCGATACCTGGGAGGCGGGCGACGTCGTGGAGGTGCGGGGGTCTCTCCGGCGTAGATTCTGGCGCAGCGGGTCCGACGTCGCGAGCCGTTACGAGATCGAGGTCGACTGGGCGCGGAGGGCCGCGGTCGGCCAAGACTCCCACGCCGGGTCCGCCGGGTCCGCCGGGTCCGGCAGCTAGCTCCCCGCCGTCGCTATCCCTATCCCGTCTCGAACGTGCGCAGGACGAGGCCCGTTGGTGGCTTGGGACCGAACGACGTCGACTTACGCGGCACCCGTTCGCCCTGCTCGGCCAGCCTGCGTACATCCCCGACGCGCGGCGGGTGGAGGAGCACCGCGGTCCCGGCGCTTTCCGCGGCCGACCTGACCGCGGCCCCGGGGTCGTGGTACATCGCCAGGACCGAGCGCTCATCTTCGGTGATCCCCCATAGCCGTTCGATGAGGAGGTGCTGCAGCACGCTGGTAGGTAGTCGCCGCCACAGCGCGGAGTGCTCTCGCGGGACCGTCGTCTCCACGGTGCGAGGGTTGGGCTCGTCCAGGAGGTGGTGCTGGCCATCGCCGGCGAGGAGGAATGCCGGCCCATCGGCCGCCGCGACGGCGAGCTCATCCAATGCGCCGCCCAGATCCTCGGAGGTTCGGGTGACGCGGAACGCCTTCGATGCCTTCTCTCGCGCCTCTCGCGGGCGGATCCCCGGCAGCACCCGGTGGATCGCCCCGAGCGACGGAGGATAGGCGGTCTCGTCGACAAGGAGGGCGAGACCATAGTCCCAGGGCCCATCGCCATCGCCTGCGTCGTGGCGTTCCTTTTGGAGCCGCAGGTATGTCGCGTACCTGTGATGCCCATCCGCGATGAGAGCGGCGCGCTTCGCGAGGTCGGCCGCCACCTCTCTCTGCTCAGCGGGATCGACGATCCGCCAAAGGGTATGTGTGGTCCCTTCTGTCACCGCGGTACTGGCGGGTGTACGTGCCCGCGCGATGTTCTCCACAACGCGGCTGGCCGCGCCCCCTCCCCGGTACAGCAGGAAGATCGGATCGAGGTTGGCGGCCGTCGCCCGCATGAGCTGGAGCCGATCGGCGACGGGTCCAGGCATCACGTCCTCGTGCGGCAACACGGCACCCGTGTCGTCGCCGACCAGCTCGAGGGACCCGATCAGCCCGCGCTGGAGCCCCCCGGCCCATCGTGCTTCATAGACGTAGAGCGCGGGCTCCGGGTCGACGACGAGGACGCCCCGCCGGAGCCAACTGGCCAGCGTGGTCGCGGCATGTGCGTAGCGTCCTCCGGCGTTTCCGTCGCGCGGGAGGATGAGGCGTACGACGTTGTGCGGGTCCCTCGCCATCAGACGGTCGACGCCGGCTCGGTCGACGAGATCGTACGGTGGGGACGTCAGCGCTCCGAGGCTCGACGCGTCCCGTGCCGCGAAGCGCACGCCGCGGAAGGGCCGGAGCAACAGTCCGGGAGGAGTCGAGCCCGCGGGGTGCTGGCGCTCGTCCGTGAGGTCATCGGTCACACTGGGCATGCTATGGGCGTATCGGTCGGCAACCGCCCGGGCATGGTGTCGGCGCCGTCGACCCGCGATGTGAGTCCGGAAGGAGGCCAGCATGCCGGGAGGTTGGCACGATCCAACCGGGGGGTCCCCAGCGGAGGTACGGCCCCGTGGGCATGTCTACGATTGGTATGTCCGCGGCGTCGATCTCCTCGAAAGGGGTAGCCCGGCTGCCGCGGCCCAGCTGTTGGAGCATGTCCTCGACGTCGAGCCGGCCTCGCGCAGCGTGCGCGAGGCGCTGGCACGGGCGCAGTTCGACGCCGGGCGGTACGCCGACGCCGCGGAGAGCTTTCGGTCGAACGTCGATGCCAACCCGTCCGACCACTACGCGCAGTTCGGTCTCGGGCTGGCCTCGGCTCGCCTCGGGCGCACGCATACGGCGACCCGGCATCTCGCCCTCGCCGCCGCCATGCGGCCCGACCTGCCCCACTACGACGAAGCGCTGCGTGGCACCCGCGCGACGCTGGGCCGTCGAGACACGCCCTAGTAGCGCCCGGTCATGACAGAACCTAGGGGCGAGCGGCCGACCAAGCCGCTGCGGGCGTGCCCGAAGCCGCTGGCCGAGGCCTACGACACGATCCTGTCCGACCTGGACGGTGTCGTGTACCTCGCCGGCGAGCCCGTTCGGGGTACCGGCGAGGCGCTCGAAGGGGCCAAGACACGCGGTGCCCGCGTCGCGTTCGTCACCAACAACGCCTCACGAACCCCCGCCGCCGTCGCCGGTCGCCTGCGCGAGCTGGGAACGACGGCGAACACCAACGACGTGGTGACCTCCGCGCAGGCAGCGGCCAGGCTCGTGGCCCGTCGCGTACCACCGGGGTCCGCGGTACTCGTCGTCGGAGGAGCCGGACTGCGGCAGGCCGTGCGCGCCCATGGCCTGCGGCCCGTGACGCTCGCCGCCGACAACCCCGCGGCCGTGGTCGAGGGGTTCGTCGCGACGACGTCCTACGACATGCTGCGCGAGGGCGGGCTGGCGGTCCGGAGAGGAGCGCTCTTCGTCGCCTCCAATGCCGACGTGACCATGCCGACCATCGGCGGGCAGGTGCCCGGTAACGGTTCTTTGCTCCGGGTCATCGCTACCGCGACGGGCCAGGAGCCCCTGGTGGCCGGCAAGCCTGAGCGGCCGCTGTTCGATGAGGCCCTACGGCGTACACGGGCCCGCCTGCCGCTCGTGGTCGGCGACCGCCTCGACACCGATATCGAGGGCGCGGCCCGCGCGGACATGCCCAGCCTTCTCGTGCTGACCGGTGTCACCTCCGCATTCGACCTGTTGCGTGCGCCCGCGCGATGTCGCCCTACCTACATCGCCCCCGACGCCTACGGACTCCTCTCCGCCCATCCTGAGGTCGAGCGTGTGAACGGGGTCTGGAGATGCCGCGGGTGGTCCGTATGGATGGAGGAAGGTGGGTGGCTCATCGAGGATGCCGCCGGCAGCGTCCCTGGGGCCGACGCGCACGACGGGCTCCGTGCTCTCTGCGCGGCCGTCTGGGCCAGTCCCGACGCGGTCGACGACCGCTCCCTCGCCCACGCCGTCGATCGGCTCGGGCTCGTGTCGCGTCCGGGAGCCGCGGTCAAATGAGCCTGCGCAAGCGCAACAGGTCGCGGAAGCTGGCCTCGACCTTGACCCTCCCTCGTGCCCAGGCTCTGCCCAGGTCGAGCTCACCTTGGGTGAGCGCGAGGAGATCGTCGCTGCCGACGGTGAAGTGGACGCGCGCCGGCTCGTTCGTGTCGAGGTCCTCGGTGGTGATGCCGTCGATCCCGCTGCTGTACAAGCGGCCGCGGAACACGACGTCGAGGTCGGTCACGTGACACGCGATCGTATGGCCGAGGAGCGAGTTCCCGGGGGTCGCGAGGTCATGGGCGGATATGCGAGCGGCGATGTCGTCGATGGCGGTGCGACACTCTTCCACCGTCGCCATACGCTCCTGCCTCCCTCTCGGACGTCGCGTGGGAGGGACGTTACCGTACCCGGTGGCGGATGGTGAGGTTCCCGGCGGGAGCATGCCCCAGGTGGTTCCCCGGGGTGACCCGGGTGTGTCTCCTGTGGGACCGCCGCGTGAGTGCGAGACTAGGTGCGGCAGGCAAGAACCACCGCACGCACACCGGAGGCAGTACGTGAGCGAGGCCGCCAACCCCGAGGGCAGGCACCACGAGTCGGTCGACAGCTCCGAGGTCGACGTGCCCCTGAGCCGCCTCGATGGGCTCGCATCCGTTCCCGTCGCCGACCACGTGGGGGTCTTCGAGACCGTCCAGCGCGAGCTCGACAGGGTGCTCGCCGACCTCGACGAGAGTTGATCGTGGCGCGTCGCAGCCGCCTCGACACCGAGCTCGTCCGCCGTGGCCTGGCCCGGTCACGGGACCAGGCCACGAGCATCATCGCTGCGGGACGCGTACGCGTGGGCGGTAACCCGGCCAGCAAGCCCGCCACCCAGGTCGAGGTCGGGGCCCAGATCGTGGTCGACCCCGGCGACGAGGCGACGGGTGAGACGACATACGTCTCTCGCGGCGGTTGCAAGCTCGCCGGCGCACTGTCGGTGTTCGGTCCGAGGGGCCTGGCGGTCGACGGCCGGCGGTGCCTCGACGCCGGCGCGTCGACGGGCGGGTTCACCGATGTCCTGCTGCGCGCCGGCGCGTCGCACGTGCTCGCGGTCGATGTCGGGTACGGGCAGCTGGCGTGGTCCTTGCGGACGGACCCGCGGGTGACCGTGCTCGAGCGAACGAACGTGCGTCACCTGTCCCCCGACGTGGCCGGGGCACCAGCCGGTGTGGTCGTGGCCGACCTGTCGTTCATCTCGCTTCGGCTCGTCCTGCCCGCCCTCCGCGGCTGTGCTCACGCGGACGCCGACTACGTGCTGTTGGTCAAGCCGCAGTTCGAGGTCGGTAAAGGGCAGGTCGCACGCGGAGGTGTCGTACGTGAGCCCCACAAGCGGGCCGGCGTCATCCGGGACGTGGCTGCGGGCGCCGCGGCGAATGGTTTGGGCGTACTCGGCGTGACAGCGAGCCCCCTGCGAGGGCCGGCCGGCAATGTCGAGTACTTCCTGTGGCTGCGGGCGGGCGGTCCTCGTCTCGACGCCGACGCCGCGGACCGGATCGCCGCGGAAGTCCCCATGGGCGGCACGAAGGTGGAGCTGGAGCCGGGAACATGAGCGACCGTTCCGTGCTCATCGTCGCGCACACCGGGGTCCGCGCCGCGCTGCGCAGCGCCCAGTTCGTCGTGGAACGCCTGTCGGCCTCCGGCCTGTCGGTACGCGTACTCGACACCGAGGCCGACAGTCTGCGTTGCGAGGGGGTCGAGAGGGTTCCTGTCACGTCGGGCGCGGCTGAAGGCGTGGAGATGGTCATCGTCCTCGGCGGCGACGGCACCCTTCTTCGTGCGGCCGAGCTCGCTCATCCAGTGGGTGCGCCGCTGCTGGGGGTCAACCTCGGGCGCATCGGGTTCCTGGCCGAGGCGGAGCGGGAGGACGTGACGTCGATGGCCGACGGGGTAGTCGAGCAGCGGTACGACATCGAGGAGCGGATGACCGTCGACGTCGCCGTGCAGGAGGGTGGGGTGACCACCGCGGCGACGTGGGCGCTCAACGAAGCGGCCGTCGAGAAGGCCGAGCGACAACGCATGATCGAGGTCGTCGCCGAGATCGACGGACGTCCACTCACACGATGGGGCTGTGACGGCGTGGTCTGCGCAACACCGACAGGCTCAACCGGATGGGCCTTCTCCGCCGGCGGGCCCGTCGTGTGGCCGGAGGTCGAGGCCTTGCTCCTTGTCCCCATCAGCGCGCACGCGCTGTTCAGCCGCCCGCTCCTCGTGGCACCCACCTCGGTGCTGGCGCTGGAGCTACTGCCTGGAAGTACACAGGGGGTGGTCTGGTGCGACGGCCGGCGCAGAGTCGACCTGTCCCCGGGATCGAGAGTGGAGGTTCGGCGCGGCGTCCGCCCCGTGCGCCTGGCGAGGCTACACCGTCAGCTGTTCACGGACCGGCTCGTGGCGAAGTTCGGCCTTCCTGTGGCGGGCTGGCGGGGCCGTCAGCGAACACCGCTCGGCACGACATCGGGAACGGAGCGGTAGGTGCTCGAGGAGGTCCGCATCCAGGGACTCGGCGTCATCGACGATGCCGTACTCGAACTGCACCCCGGCCTCACCGTCGTGACCGGGGAGACCGGCGCCGGCAAGACCATGGTGGTCACGGGACTCGGCCTGCTTTTCGGCGGCCGAGCGGACGCCGGGCGGGTCCGCCCGGGCGCACGCAGGACCGCTGTCGAAGGCACGGTCACCATCGATCCCGAGAGCCCAGCGGCGGTGCGGGCGAGCGATGCGGGTGGGGAGATCGAGGACGGGACCCTCATCGTCACGCGGACGGTGTCCTCCGAGGGTCGTTCGCGTGCCTACGTCGGCGGGCGTGCCGCGCCGGTCGGGCTGCTTGCTGAGCTGGCCGATGACCTGATCGCCGTGCACGGCCAGGCGGACCAGCAGCGGCTGCTGCGCCCCGCACGGCAGCGTTCGTCCTTGGACCGCTTCGCGGGCCCCGCGCTCGCGCATGCGCTTCCGCGGTACGAACACGGCTATGCGCGGCACCGCGAGGTGGACCGTAAGCTGGGTGAGCTCACGACCGCTTCGCGCGAGCGCGCTAGGGAAGTCGATCTCCTCCGGCTCGGCCTGGCCGAGATCGAACAGGCGGACCCCTCGCCGCGGGAGGACGACGAGCTGGACGCCGAGGCCGAACGGCTCCGCCACGCCGACGTGCTGCGAACCGCGGCGACGACCGCTCACGAAGCCCTGCTCGGCGACCCGACCGGCGGCGGGGGAGCCGACGCGGTCGGCCTGGTGGGGACGGCGCGAGAGGCCGTCGAGTCTGTCCAATCCCACGACCCCGAGCTCGCCGGTCTGGCGAACCGGCTGGCGGAGGCCGGCTATCTCCTCTCCGACATCGCGGGTGACCTCGCCTCGTACATGGAGAACATCGACGTCGACCCGGCGCGCCTGGCCGCCGTCGAGGAGCGCCGTGCCGTTCTCGGCGGGCTCACCCGCAAGTACGGTGACGACGTCTCCACCGTCCTCGCC
>JBOHCT010000174.1:0-9224 GCA_050699055.1 Streptosporangiaceae bacterium
TAACCACGTTGGTCCCGTCGAGGTGGATGACCGCGCCGGGCGTCACCTCCAGGGGGTGGGTGCCGATCGCGCCGGCGGCGAACGGCGCCGCCGCGAGGACGAGGAGCAGGTCGACCTTGGCCAGTGACTGGATGAAGGCGAAGGTCCGCCCGCGTACGCGGTCCTCCACCTCGAGACCGATCAGCGTGTAACCCGTCACCCAGGCGACACCGGCGAGTCCGCCCAGGAAGACCGAGAGCAGGATGACGATCTCCAGGTTGGGGATCACGGCGACGAGGGCGAGGGTCACCCCCGCCCCGGTGATCGCCAGACCGAACAGCCTGCGACGGCTGAGCGCCGAGAGCGTCCGAGGGCCGACGAACATGCCGAGCGCGAGCCCGAGGAACACGGCCGCGAAGATAGCGCCGTACGCGACGTCGCCCCCGCCCAGCGCGTTGACGTACACGCGTGCCAATCCGATCACCGCGCCGCCGGCGGCGAACGCCCCGAGCATGCCGACCGCGAGACCGCGCACCATGCGGGTGCCCCCCACGAACCGCCAACCTTCGACCACCGACCGCATGACCGCCACGTGTGGCGCGTCGCTGTCCAGGCGAGGGGCGTGCTTCGGTATCTCACGCAGGAAGACGATCGTGATCGCCGAGACGAGGAACGTCACGGCGTTGACGTACAAGGCGAGGTCAACCGGGTTGGAGGCGAAGAACGGCACGATGGCCGCGAGCGCGTTGCTGATCAAAGCGAAGACGGCGAAGAGGCCGGCGGCCACCGGCGCCGAGCCGTAAGTAGTAAACAGGCTGAGCTGGTTGGCCGACTCCAGTCGTTCACGGGGCACCAGGTTGGGGACCGT
This sequence comes from Streptosporangiaceae bacterium, assembly GCA_050699055.1. Taxonomy (GTDB): domain Bacteria; phylum Actinomycetota; class Actinomycetes; order Streptosporangiales; family JBOHCT01; genus JBOHCT01. The sequence goes on from JBOHCT010000174.1 coordinate 848, forward strand.
GGCTTCCTTGGCCGGGTTCCAGAACAGGCTCACGCACTCGGAGAGGAACGTCGCGGCGAGCAGCCAGTCGAGCTGCTTGACGAGGGGGATCGAGACGAAGAACCCGAAGCGGAGCAGGTCGGCGACGATCATCGTCCGCCTGCGGTCGAACCGGTCCGCGACCGCGCCGGCGAGCGGGCCGAGCACCAGCGCGGGCATGATCTTCAGGATCAGCACGCCGCCGACCGCGAAGTTCTGTACAGCGAAACCCCGGCCGGCGGTGATCGTCGAGGCGAGGGAGGTCAGCGCGAGCACGCTGAGCCAGTCGCCCAGGCTGGACAGGGTCAGCGCGCACCAGAGCCTACGGAAGGCCGAGACGCCGAGGACCTCTCGCAGCGCGCGGGTCGACGACGCCGGTGCGGTCGCTGCCATCACACCCTCCACGCGGCGTGGCCAAGAGCCCCGAGAGAACCGAGGTCGGCACCCGCGGAGCGCCCGCGCGCGCCTACCTCACTCACGAGTACGTACCGTAGTCCGGTTCAGCGTCGCGCGCCGGTCTTCCGGCGGGTCGACCGGCGGGGCGTGGACGGTCCCCTGGCCCGGCGCTCGGCGAGCAGCTCCGCCGCCCGTTCGAGCGTCACGCTCTCCGGGTCGTCACCGGTGCGCAGACCCGCGTTCGTCTCCCCGTCGGTGACGAAGGGCCCGAATCGGCCGGACTTGACGACGACCGGCTTGCCGGTGTCCGGGTCGTCGCCCAGCTCCCGCAGCGGCGCGCTGGTCGCCCGGCGGCGCCCCTTGGGCTGGGCGAGCAGCTCTTTCGCGCCGTCGACGGTGAGCGTGAACAGCTGCTCCTCCGTCTCGAGCGAACGGGTCTCCGTCCCCTTCTTCAGGTACGGCCCGTAGCGGCCGTTGTGGACCCGCACCATCTCCCCGTCGATCTCGCCGACCTCGCGGGGCAGGCGCAGCAGCGACAGCGCGTCCTCCAGCGTGATCGTGTCGAGCGACATCGACCGCAGCAGCGAGCTCGTACGCGGCTTCGTGCCCTTGGGGGCGTCGTCGGGCAGGACCTCGGCGACGTACGGGCCGTAGCGGCCGTGCTTGGCGACCACCTCCAGGCCGCTGTCCGGGTGGACGCCGAGCGGCCTGCCCCCGGTGGGCTGGGCCAACAGCTCCTCGGCCCTCTCCGCGGTCAGCTCGTCGGGCGCCAGGTCGGGCGGGATCGGGGCGCGGTCGTCGCCGCGCTGCAGGAAGGCGCCGTACCGGCCGACCCTGGCGATGACGCCGTTCTCGCCGATCGGGAACGAGTTGACCTCGCGGGCGTCGATCTCGCCCAGGTCGGTGACCGCCTCCTTGAGCCCCTCGTCGCCGTTGTCGCCGAAGTAGAAGCGCGACAGCCACGGACGCGGCTCGGCGTCACCGCGCGCGATGTCGTCGAGGACGTCCTCCATGCGGGCGGTGAACGCGTAGTCGACCAGCGAGCCGAAGTGCCGCTCCAGCAGGCCCACGACCGCGAACGCGACGAACGACGGCACCAGCGCGTTGCCCTTCTTGAACACATACCCCCGGTCGAGGATCGTGCCGATGATCGTGGCGTACGTGGAGGGCCGGCCGATCTCCCGCTCCTCCAGCTCCTTGACCAGCGACGCCTCTGTGTAGCGGGCCGGCGGGCGGGTCGTGTGGCCCTTGGCCTCCATCGACGCGGGCGTGAGCCGGTCGCCGTCGGCCAGCCGCGGCAGCCGTCGCTCCCGGTCGTCCAGCTCGGTCTCGGGATCGTCCGCGCCCTCGACGTACGCCCTCAGGAACCCGTGAAACGCGATGACCCTGCCGGTCGCGGTGAACTCGACGTTCTCCCCGGCGCCGGTGCGCCCGCCTACGCGCACCGAGACGGACTGCCCGGTGGCGTCCTTCATCTGCGAGGCGACGGTGCGCCGCCAGATCAGCTCGTACAGCCGAAACTCGCCGCCGGACAGCCCGGTCTCCGCCGGCGTGCGGAACGTGTCGCCGGACGGCCGGATCGCCTCGTGTGCCTCCTGGGCGTTCTTGACCTTGCTGGCGTACTTACGTGGCTTGTCCGGAACGTAGTCGTCGCCGTACAGCTGGCGCGCCTGACCCCGGGCGGCGGTGATCGCGGCATCGGACAGGGTGATGCTGTCGGTGCGCATGTAGGTGATGTAGCCGTTCTCGTACAGCCGCTGCGCGACCGCCATCGTCCGCTTGGGGCCGAAGCCGAGCTTGCGCGACGCCTCCTGCTGCAGGGTGGTCGTGCGGAACGGGGCATAAGGGGACCGGCGGTACGGCTTGCGCTCGACGCCGCGGACCTCGAAGCGCGCGTCGCGCAGACGCTCCGCGAGCTCGCTCGCGGCAGCCTCCTCGAGGTGGATGACGTCACGCGTCCGCAGTGTCCCGTCGGGGCCGAAGTCGCGGCCGCTCGCGACCTTCCGACCGTCAACGGACGCCAGCGTCGCGGTGAACGCGCGCGGGTCCTCGTTCTCGCGGCCGGTATCGAAGACCGCCTCCAGGTCCCAGTAGCCGGCCGCGCGGAACGCGATCCGCTCCCGCTCCCGCTCGACGACGAGACGGGTGGCCACCGACTGCACCCGCCCGGCCGAGAGCCTCGGCATGACCTTCTTCCACAGCACAGGCGAGACCTCGTAGCCGTACAAGCGGTCGAGGATGCGGCGGGTCTCCTGGGCGTCAACCAGCTTGAGGTCGATGTCGCGGGGGTTGTGGACCGCCTGTTCGATGGCGTCGCGGGTGATCTCGTGGAAGACCATGCGCCGCACGGGCACGCGGGGCTTCAGCACCTCGCGCAGGTGCCAGGCGATGGCCTCGCCCTCGCGGTCCTCGTCCGTGGCGAGGTACAGCTCGTCGGCCTGGGCGAGCAGCTTCTTGAGCTTGCTGACCTGGGACTTCTTGTCGGTGTTGACGACGTACAGCGGCTGGAAGTTGTTCTCCACGTCGACGCCGAGCCGCCCCCATCGCGTCTTCTTGTACGCGGCGGGTACCTCCGCGGCCTTGTCGGGCAGGTCACGAATGTGGCCGATGCTGGACTCCACGACGTACCCATGCCCGAGGTAGCCGGCGATCGTGCGGGCCTTGGCCGGGGACTCGACGATCACCAAGCGCTGGCGCGCGTCCGTGGTCGTGTCGCTCTTCGGGGCCACGCTGCTCCTCGCTCAAGTGTCGATGTCTGGTGTGGATTCGGGCGACGAGGCCTTCGAGGGGAAACAACTCCTCGAAGGCCCGCCCGCGTTCCCGACGCGCCGGTCCATTGTGGACCACGCGTGGCTGTGACTGTCACTGGCAGTGGGCGGCACGGACGCCCAGTGTAAACACGGGCGCCAGGCGCCGGGCGAGACACGTGGGTCGGCAGCGGGCATTCCCGACCGGTTCCCACTGGCGGGCAAGGAGCGTGCGTCCCACAATGGCATCGGTGGTCGAGTACGAGTACATGCAGGTCTACCTCCCGCGTGGCACCTCACGCCGGGTCGCCCGACAGTTGTTGACCGACCATGCCGAGTACGGCCAGTGGGAGCTCGCCCGCGTGCGGCTCTATCCGGACGGTAGTCGGCGTGCCTGGCTGCGGCGAAAGATCATCAGACAGATGGGGCGTCCCCGAACGCCGCGGATCACGCTGTAACGAGACGAGGCTCGCCCGGGCGACCCGACCGCTCGACCGCTCTGGCCTCTCTCCCCGCCACAGCGCCAAGATCTCGGTTGGGTCAGGAGGAACAGGATACTGCGTCCTTGGACCAGAAGAACGGATCAACGACGTGGCTGTGCCCGCCCCGGTCCGCGCACCGGAGCGGGCACAGCGTCTATCGACAACCACCGAGCGGGGTCTAGCCGCGGCGGATGTGGAGCCGTCGCCTCGCGGCGACGACGCAGGCACCACCCACGGCGATGGCGCCGAGGGCAAGGGCGAAGAGCGAGCCGAGGTCAAGACCGGTGAAGGGCAGTTCCTCGCCGGCCTGCGCCGGCTGCTCGCCGCCCACGGGGACCGTGACGGCCGGAGGCGGTCCGGCGGTCGGCGGGTGCTGCCCGGCGGGGGGCTGCCCGGCGGGGGGCCCGGATCGGCCGGTACGTCAGCGCGCGGGTGCCGCCACCCCAGGCCAGGGGCAAGCGCATCGCGCAGTCCGCGGGCCAGGTCGCCACGGGCGACGGGCCCGGGCTTCCCGCCCGGAACCGCGGCCCCGACCGGACCGCCCGCGTCCGACGAGGGCGCCCGCGTCCGCTTGGCCGCCTCGGACGGCGTCTGCCCAACCGACCTCTTGGCCGCTGCCTTGACGGAGCGCGACGTGGTCGGCGACGCACCGTGTGGGGCGGAGGCACGCGAACGTCCGCCGCTGGACTCGCCACTGGCGAGGACCGGGTCAGCGGAATCGTCGCGGACGGGCTTACGCCCGTCGATCCCGGTGCCCTTCGTGACGCCCTGCACGGTGTCTTCTACGCGAGACGTCACGCCATCGGCATGGGTGGCAACCGAGGACGCGGCCTGCTGGACGGCGGAAGGGCTGGAGGTGTCGTCGGCCGCGTAGGCGTTGAGGCTCCCGCCAAGGAGCCAACCGACGACGACGAGGCCACCAACCGACACGACACGGCGGACAGATGGTCGGCGGAGGACCGCCGCCGACCGCCGAACGACACACGCGGCGACGCGGGCGCCTGGGTGCTGCCCCCGCACGACACCTCCCCGAGATTCCCATCACGCGACGGTCGATCACGTTAGCACCGGGAATGACACGTGTCTCGGCGATCCGTGAGACACCGCGACGCCCCGGGGACCCATTTTCAGCAGTAATCGAGGAAGCGATCGAGCACCTTTACGCCGAAACGCAGGCCATCGAGGGGAACGCGTTCGTCGATCCCGTGAAACATGCCGGAAAAGTCCAGTTCCGCTGGAAGTCGCAAGGGCGCGAAGCCGTACCCGCGCACTCCCAGCCGCGAGAACGACTTGGCGTCCGTGCCGCCCGACAGGCAGTACGGAACCGGGCGGGCGCCGGCGTCTTCCGCGCGAAGGGCGCGCGCCATCGCCTCGACGAGCGGGCCGGAGAACTCCGTCTCCAGGCCGACATCACGGTGGATGAACTCTCGCCCCACACTCGGCCCGAGCAGTTCGTCGAGCTCGGCGTAGAACTCGTCCTCGTAGCCCGGCAGGAACCGCCCGTCGACCTCGGCGGCCGCCGCGCCAGGAATGACGTTGACCTTGTAGCCCGCGTCGAGCACCGAGGGGTTCGCGGTGTTGCGGAGGGTGGCACCGACGACCCGCGACAGGGCACCGAGGCGCGCGACCGCGCCCTCGAGGTCGTCAGGGTCGAGGGCGACGCCGAGTGCGTCGGACAGCTGCTCGAGGAAAGCCTGTACGGTTTTCGTCACCCGCAGCGGGAAGCGGTGCCGCCCGACGCGGCCGATCGCCTCGGCAAGTTCGGTGACGGCGTTGTCGTCGTTGATCATCGAGCCGTGACCCGCCGTGCCCTTCGCGGTGAGCCGCAGCCAAGCCATGCCCTTCTCCGCGGTCTCGATCAGGTACAGGCGTAGGTCGTCGCTGACCGTGTAGCTGAAGCCGCCGACCTCGCCGACCGCTTCCGTACACCCCTCGAAGAGGTCGCGATGGTTGTCGACGAGATGGCGCGCACCCAGTCTGCCGCCGGCCTCCTCATCGGCGAGGAACGCGAGGACGACGTCACGGGGCGGCCGGCGTCCCTCGCGCAGCCGCTGACGCACGACCGCAAGCGTCATCGCGTCCATGTCCTTCATGTCGACCGCGCCGCGTCCCCAGACGCAGCCGTCGACGATCTCGCCAGAGAACGGGTGGACCCGCCAGTCGGCGGCGTCGGCCGGGACGACGTCGAGATGGCCGTGGACGAGCAGGGCGTCGCGGCTCGGGTCCTCGCCCGCCACGCAGGCGACCACGGACGTACGCCGCTGCCGCGACTCGTAGACCCGCGGCTCGAGCCCGACCTCGGACAGCTTCTCGGCGACGTACTCAGCGGCGTCGCGCTCGCCGGTACTGGACTCGTCACCGCGGTTGGTCGTGTCAATACGGACGAGATCGCGGCACAGGTCCACGACCTCGTCAAGGGCTGCCGGATGGGACATGTCCTGCTCGGCCACGGTCGGTGCTCCCTTCAGCGCGGGCGGGTCGCTCGGCGCGGGCGCCCTCACCATCATCCATGCCGGCGGGCCTCTGGCCGGTCACCTTGCCTCTCACCTCCACCCGGCGATGTTTCCGGACGGGGTGGTCGGCAGACCTCGTCCACATGTCGATCTTCGCGGGAGTTTGCTACCGTAGTGCCGGCATGGCGATCCGCCATGCAGCCTTGTCCGGGTGGCGGAATAGGTAGACGCGCTAGCTTGAGGTGCTAGTGCCCGGTGAACGGGCATGGGGGTTCGAGTCCCCCCTCGGACACGTCTTGTGTACATGCCCGAGCGGCGTTGTGGTCTCTGCGTACACGGTGCGTTCCTCTGGGTTGCAGGTCAGCTGTAGGCCGATCCGCTGGTACACCCTGGCCTTGTCGGCTCGGTCGGCGTTACGGATCACCACGGTGAGGTCGCCGGGTCCGATGACCAGTTCGTGGACGCCTGTGGTCGTCAGTGGCTGATATTGGGCCGCTTCGCGTAGCTTGGCCCGCGCGCCAGCTCGTTGGGCTTCGATCTCGCGTGACCGTGGCACGGGGAAGCGAGACGACTGTATGCACTTACCCGATCCTACTCGTCGAACTCGAAGTGCAACGACTCCGCGCATTGCTCGTACTTGGCAACCAGCTCGGCCTCGTCAGATGCTCCGATATAGATGTCGGCGAGTTCGTAGCTGTAGCTATCCTGGCGGGGCAGCTCTGAAAGGCGGGCCCCCAGCCCCGCGACGACTCTCACGGCGGTGGCGGGGATCTCCCGCTCCAGCTTCGCGACCTCTTCCAGTGTGGGGCTGCGACGAACGACGCCATCGGCGAAGCGCCGAAGGAACCACTTCGCCGCGACGCGGTGGCGACCGCGTCGGTACGGTGGGTTCGGGGCCTGGCCGAGGGCCAGACTCACCATGCACTGGTGATTGGGTACCCCGTCGACATCAGCGAAGAGTCGGGCATGCGACTGGGAGTTCCTGGGGTTCACCTCGAGCAGGTTAATCGCGTCGCGGCCGGCATCCCAGAAGAATTCAATGTTGAAAGTCCCGCCGTCCAGGCCGATCTGTTCGATCACGCGCCTCGTAATATCGACCATCCGGTTGAAGACACTTTCAGGAAGTCTCGCGGGATACTGGTACCGTAGAAAACTTGGACTCCCGGGGTAGTGGAGAGACTCCACTACTCCATAGACGCGGGTTTCACCGTCGTCGCTGTAGCCCTCAACGGTGAACTGGGTGCCCTCCAACGCTTCCTCCGCCAAACATGCCTGCCCGCCTGCTCGGACGATCTCCGGCGGCAGGTCGAGCCGGTCGAGGACGTGCTCGAACGGCCTGCCGAAATGGCCGATGCCCACCCGGATCGCGGCCACCGCCTGGAGGAGCTCGCGCGGCCCCGCGACGCGGAACGCGAGATCCGAAGCGACCGACTTGACCGGCTTGAGCCACAACGGGTAAGTCAACCCCGGCGGCAAGGCCGGATCATCGAGATCGACGAGCGCGAACCGTGGATACGCGTCGGTCACCTTCTGCTGCTCGAGACGAGTCCAATACTTGTGCTCGCACTTCACGATGGCTTCGAGGCTGGGGCTGCGCAGACCGAATTCTGCGCAGAGAATAGGTCGCATCGAACTGACGGGGAAGTCCCAATAGCCGACGATCGCGTCAATCGAGCCGGCAAAAGACATGAGCTGTCTCCGCGCGGTCTCCAGCAGCTCTGGCAGGCAGATCTCTTCCGAGCGGAGCAACTCCTCCATACTCAGCAGCGGATGAAAGCGGTAATCCGCGGAGTGGGGCAGCTCCTCGAGCGCCTCGAGGTTCAGTTCGTCGAGTCCTAGTACAAAGATATTGAGGGACACGGCTGCCTCCTGCAAACGACATCACACGATCCTGGCTCCCCCGTCACCGAAGTGCCCTATTTCACGGCGCTCCTTCGACCTCCATCAGTACCGAGCGGTCAGCCTCCCTGCTCGCGCCTGGCCCGTATCCCCTGACACACAGGAGGAAGACCCGGATCTGTCGCTCGTCGGAACTCCGGTGCTGAGAAGAGCTCGGGGTCATCGTCACCATTCAGCTTCGCCACACGCGCCGTACGCCCACCCAGCTCCGACACTAGTGTCGCGCGTCGGAAGTCTTCTTCACCCTGGCGACGCCCAGGCGGCGCCTCGCCGCGCCCCATCCCCACGAAAACGCTGCCGCGTTTCCGCGGGGACCCCAGGGAGTCGTCAGTCGACGCAGGGCCCACTGCGCCTCCTTCCTCCGCCTCGCGATCCATCCACC
>JBOHCT010000175.1:0-9171 GCA_050699055.1 Streptosporangiaceae bacterium
ACACCCCACAGTCGATCAACGCGCTGGGCGGGCACCGGGTCGCGGGTCGTGGCGACTCTGGAGAGACGCTGCTCGCCGATGCCAAGGCACTCGCCGAGGCGGGAGCGTTCGCGATCGTCCTGGAGATGGTCCCGGCCGAGTTGGCGGCCCGTGTGACCCGGTCCGTGCCGGTCCCCACGATCGGCATCGGCGCCGGTCCGCACTGCGACGCGCAGGTCCTGGTGTGGACCGACATGGCGGGCATCACGCCCGGCCGGACGCCGCGGTTCGTCAAACGCTACGCCGACCTGCGCGGCGCGCTCGGCGTGGCGGCCCGCGCGTACGCCGAGGAGGTCGCCGCGGGCACCTACCCCGAGGCCGAGCACAGCTACCACTAAGCGGCGAACCGCTCGTCCTGACTCCACCCACGGCCGCGCCCCGAAGGTCTCGGTGCTGTGATGGCGACACCGCGACACACGCGGCCCGTCGGCGTCCGCCGGACGGGGATGCCGCGGCTTACCGCGCGGTGCACGATGGAGGGGTGGACGCCGTCAAAGTCGCCATGCTGCGCGAGGTTCTCGCGCAGACGGGGTGGGTGGAGCGCGCCACTGCGTTCGCGCGTGCCCTCCGGACCTCCGTGCGGGACCCAGGGGGGCTCCTGCTCGTCGGCACCCCGGAGGACGAGCCGTGGCATCTCGCCGCGCACCTCGACGACGAGAGCCGCTTCCACGACCTTCCCGTGCTGGCACCGACGCTCGTGCGCTGGTCGCCGCCGGCAACCGCCCCCCCGCACCTCCGCGTGGGCATCGACAGGATCGAGGCCACCCGCCGCGGCGAGGCCCTCTTCGTCGTCACGCCACAGGCCGCGCCGCCGCCACTCCTCGATCGGCTCGCCGACGCGCGAAAGGTCGGAGCGACGGTACTCGCCCTCGACACGGGTGACCGCGAACTGGAGGGACTGGCCCACGAGGCGATCACGGTCTCCCCCGACGAGCCGACGGTCTCCTTCGATGGCGTCCAACATCTCGTCAGTACAGCGGCGGGCGAGCCGTTCGACCAGGTGTCCGGGTTGCGGGGCAGGCTCGCCAGGCTGCTACGTACTGTCAACGGTCCAGGCCCCGAGAGTTGAGGGAGAACAGTGGCCGACACCCCGTCCTGGAGCGACCCGGCTCCGACCCTCGCCGCCTCGACGACGCTGAACCATGACGCTGAGGCGGCGTGGGCACTGCTGAACGATGTACGCGCGGCCGCTCGCTGCGTGCCCAAGGCCGAGATCGGTCACCCGCTGGGCGACGGCACCTACCCGGCGCGGATCCGGCTCGCCATGGGACCACTCGGTAGGAACTTCGAGGGCATGATGAGGGTGCTGGGAACTGATGAGAGGACCCGTACACTGCGGCTCGGCTTCGCCGACAACGGCCAGGAGGTGGCCACGACGCCGCCGGTCCGTGTGACGTTCCGACTGGAGCCCACGTCGACGGGGGCCGTTCTGTACGCGGACATGTGGCTCCCCGGCCGAGTGGGACGGCTCGGCGGCGGGTTCGGCGGCGACATCGCGCGGGGCCTGTTCGTGCGGTTTGGCCAGCGCCTGGACGCGGCTCTCGCGGATCCGGGGCGGCCGTAGGAGCTCACGGACCTCCTCTCCGTGGCAGCGGATCGGCCGCTGAGGCCTGCGGTCGTGACACTAGACTGCGCACATATGACTCCCGTCCGGCCCGGCAAGATTTCTCCCACCCGACAGGTCCCGCCCTCCATCGCGCGTCCCGAGTACGTCGGCAAGAAGCGCCCGCACACCGGAGAGTCCGAGGTCAAGACGCCCGACGTGATCAAGCGCATGCGCGTCGCGGCCACCGTCGCGGCGGAGACGCTCGAAGAGGTGGGCCGCCACGCCACCCCCGGCGTTACCACTGACGAGCTGGACCGCGTCGGGCACGACTTCATGATCGACCACGGGGCGTACCCGAGCACGCTCGGTTATCGGGGCTACCCGAAATCGCTGTGCACGTCGGTCAACGAGGTCATCTGCCACGGCATACCCGATTCGAGCGTGCTGCGGGAGGGGGACATCGTCAACGTGGACATCACCGCCTACATCGACGGCGTCCACGGTGACACCGACGCGACCTTCTGCGTGGGAGAGGTCGACGAGGACTCGCGGCTGCTCGTGGAACGCACCCGGGAGGCGATGACCCGCGGGATCCGCGCGGTCACGCCCGGCCGGCCGCTGAACGCCGTCGGACGGGTGATCGAGAGCTACGCGCGACGGTTCGGCTACGGCGTCGTCCGCGACTTCACCGGCCACGGCATCGGCACGACCTTCCACTCAGGGCTGGTCGTGCCCCACTACGACGACCCGGGCCTCGACGCCGTCATGGAGCCGGGGATGACGTTCACCATCGAGCCGATGCTGACGCTCGGCACGATCGAGTACGACGTCTGGGAAGACGGGTGGACCGTCGTCACCAAGGATCGCAAGCCCACCGCACAGTTCGAGCACACAGTGCTGGTCACAGAAACGGGCCACGAGGTTCTCACCCTCCCGTGAGAGCATGTGGGAAGCAGCATCGGGGAGGTGCCCGCTCCCGAGCGGAGCGTCCGAGGGGCGAGGAGCCAGGCGCCGCCGGAGGCGGCCGACGCCCGCAGGGCCGCGCGGAGTCTCGGGAGCACGTGAACCGAAGCCAGGAGGCCCGAAGGGCCGACGCCCGCGAGGTTCACAAACAAACTCTGCGGCGTCGGTAGGCTGTTGCTCGCTTCGTGGCGACATCCCGGCGGAAACCGGTGAGCGAGGAGGAGGCAGACGTTGGCAGACGCAGAGGCGGAGGAGCGCTCGTCGCGGTTCGGCGAGGACGCGTACAAGGTGTATGCCGCGTACGTGACGATCGTGCCGTTCGCGCTCGCGATCATCGCGCTTCTCGTGCTGCTCGGCATGGGCATGGAGCCGGACAGGTTCGTCATCTCACTCCTCTTCGGCTCCTGCGTGGTCTGCGCCGTGGTGGTGTTCGGCGTGACCGCGGGCATCATGCGCCGGCGCCGCTGACCCGCAAACCCCTGGCAACCGGGCGACACGCGTCACTCGGGTATGACCGCCACCCCGACAAGCTCCACGAGCGCCTCGGAGTCGAAGAGCGCCGTCACGCCGAAGAGGGCCATCGCCGGGTAGTGACGCCCCAGCCTGCGACGGTGGGCGCGTCCGATGTCCTTGAGCGCCGCGCGATACGCCCCGACGTCGGTGACGTACACGGTGAGCTGGGTCAGGTGCTCGGGCTTGCCGCCGACGGCGTCGAGCACGGTCGCGAGGTTGGACGCCGCGCGATCGAACTGCTCGGTGACCGTGCGGCCTTCGTACGACCCGTCGGGGCGCAGCGCGGTTTGGCCACCGAGAAACACCACACGGCCGTGCGCGGCCACGACCGCGTGCGAGAACCCTACGGGCGGCGCGAGCGCCGAGGGGTTGACGATCCGATGGGGGCTGTACCGGTCTGGGGGCCGGCCCGGGGTCTCGTTGGCGCTCACCGGCCGCTCCAGCGGGGCGCGCGCTTCTCGGTGAACGCCCGGTGGAACTCCGCGTGGTCGTCGCTGGTCATGAGCAGAGCCTGAGCGGACGCCTCGAGCTCCAGTGCCCCGCCCAGGCCCATGTCGAGCTCACGGGTGAGCAGCATCTTGGTCGTCGCGTACGCCATCGAAGGCCCACCGGCGAGACGCCGGGCGAGGAGGTCCGCCTCGTCGCGAAGCGCCTCGTCGTCGACGATCCGCGTGACGAGGCCGAACCGCTCCGCGGTCGCGGCGTCGATGGACTCACCGAGCATGAGCAGCTCGGTTGCCCGGCCGAAGCCGACGATCCGGGGAAGAAGGTAGGCCGACCCCATGTCGGCTCCGGCGAGGCCGACCTTCGTGAACAGGAACGCGAAGGTCGCGGACCGCGCGACGAGGCGAAGATCCGAGGCGAGGGCGATGACCGCGCCCGCGCCCGCAGCCGTACCGTTGACCGCGGCGATGACCGGAACAGGACACTCGCGCATGGCTTGGACGACCGAGCCGGTCATGCGGGTGAACTCCAAGAGCCGCTTGCTGTCCGCGTGAAGCAGCGCGCCGATGATCTCCTCCACGTCACCGCCGGAGCAGAAGCCGCGCCCCTCGCCCGTCACGACGACGGCGCGGACGTCGTCGCGGTGCGGCAGCTCGCGGAAGAGGTCACGCAGGTCGGCGTAGACGTCGAAGGTAAGAGCGCCCAGCCGGTCGGGACGCGAGAATCTCACGGTGGCGACGCCGTCGGCGACGGCGAGGTCGAAGTGGCGCCACTCCCGGGTGAACCCCGCGGAGGCCCGGAACGGACTCATCGGCGATTCCTCTCTGCATGGACGCCGGAAAGAATTCTCCTAGAGAGATGTATCAGGACGGCGGAGACGGACTCTTGTTATTGGGGGTTGGGGAGCTGTGCCGCGACGGGGGGCGGCACAGCTCCCGGCGCCCCAGGACGTGGCGACGCGTGACACGCGGCTGGCCACAGCGTAGGAAAGGGGACATGACAGCAGACAGGGACGCCCGTCTCGAGCGGGTGCTCACACGTCACCGTGACGCGACCGTCGTCGAAGACGGATCGGGTCGCTGGACTGTTGTACGTCGGGACCAGATCCTGGCGGCCGGCAGCGATGCGTCCACCGTCGAGGACCGCGCCCGGCGGTGGCTCGATGGACGTGACGATCTCGCCGGCGCCGTGCGCTTCCGGCTGCGCGCCGGCGCGGATATCGACGTGTGTGAGCTCGTTAGAGATCTGCAGGGCAGCGCTCCCCACCGCTCGACGTCCGCCTCGCCGAACCACCTGCTGCGCGCCGAGCCCGGGTGGTGGGCCGGGCCCGAGGGTTATCCGAGGCCCGCGCCGACCATCCCCCCGCCCGAGCCACGGCCGGTGCGTCGACCCATCACCGTCGCACTCCTCGACACCGGCCTGTTCCCCCACCCCTGGTTCGAGGGCAAGACCTGGTACGTCCGGCAGCGCGACGACGGCATCACCGAGGTCCTCGACGCCAACCGCGATGACCGCCTCGACCCTGACGCCGGGCACGGCACGTTCGTCGCCGGGGTCGTCCTCCAGGGGGCTCCGTCCGTCCGCCTGCATGTCCGGCGGATCCTGGGCAGTGACGGCGTCTGCGACGAGCTGACACTCGTCGACGCCTTGACCGAGCTGTGGGCATGGTCGAGACGTCCCGAGTCTCAGCTCGACGTACTGAACCTCTCGCTCGGCTGTTACACCTTCGACGACCGCCCCACTCCAGTCGTCGCCCATGCTCTTCGACGGCTCGGCCGTGAGACGGCCATCATCGCCAGCGCGGGCAACAACGCCAGCGATCGCCCGTTCTGGCCGGCGGCGCTCAAGTCTGTCATCGCGGTGGGGGCGCTCGACGCGGCGGGACACGACCGCGCCGCGTTCAGTAACTACGGTTGGTGGATCGACGCCTGCGCGGTCGGCGAAGACGTGGGAAGCAGCTTCGTGGTGTTCGACGGTCCAGCACCCCCGACCGACGGCCTCGATCCCGATCTCTTCCGCGGTTATGCCACCTGGAGCGGTACTTCCTTCGCCGCGCCCGGAGTCGCCGGGGTGTTGGCCGCCTTGAGCGCGCGTGATGACGTCCCCGCGGCGACGGCGGCCGAGATGCTCCTCGACCCAACCGATCGACGGAGTCTCCCCGATCTCGGTGTCGTGGTGGAGACATGAGCGGTATGGTTCGCCGGACGCTGATACGCCCCTGGCACGCTCCGGGCATCGACACGAGGAGGCGACGCTGGGCGATCCCACGCCGGCCGAGCTCGTCGCGGCAGCGGGCTGTGGCGACCGAGACGCATGGGATACGCTTGTCGAGCGCTATGCTGGACTCGTCTGGTCCGTTGCCCGCGCCCACGGACTCGACCCCACCGACGCCGCTGATGTCAGCCAGACCACCTGGCTGCGGCTCGTCGAGTACCTTCATCGTCTGCGCGAGCCGGAGAGGATCGGAAGCTGGCTCGCCACCACCGCACGCCACGAGTCACGACGAGTCCTACGCAGGTCCGCCCGGGAGATCTCCGTGGAGGAGCCGTACACCACGCGCGACGAGGCCGACGAAGCGTCACCCGAACCCTCCCCCGAGGCGGTCGCCCTCGCGTCCGAGCGGCGCGCGCACCTCGCCGCGGCCTTCGCCGCGCTGTCGCCGCGCTGCCGCGACCTGCTGCGCGTCCTGGCCGCCACCCCGCCGCCGAGCTACGCGGAAGCCTCGGACGCCCTCGGGGTCCCGATCGGCAGCATCGGGCCGACCCGCGCCCGTTGCCTCGAACATCTGCGTCGCCTCGCGACCCGCGATGCCGGCTCCTGGGCCGGCTCCTGGGACGCCCGGGAGACTCAGAGGGGGTGAAGCAGGTGCCCGACAGCGATGAGAGCCTGCTCGACGAGCTCCGCACAGTGCTCGCGATGATCGACCCCGTGCCGCGGCAGGTCGACAAGGCCGCCAGGGCATCCTTCGACTGGCGAACCATCGACGTCGAGCTGGCCGAGCTCGTCGCGGACTCCGCGGTACAGCCGTTCGCGGTCGTGCGCACGCCGGCTCCCGACGCCGGTCCGCGGCTGCTGACGTTCGAGGCCCCTGGGCTCACGATCGAGGTCGAGGTCGCCGACGAGGGAGACGAGCGCCGGCTCATCGGGCAGCTCGTGCCTCCTCAGGTGGCCGACGTCGAGGTGCGTTGGCGGGGCGGGTCCCTGCGCGGCAACAGCGACACGATCGGGCGGTTCATCGCTGCCCCCGTACCGGCCGGACCGGTGAGTGTCGCGTGCTGGCTGGGCGACTCACCTACTCCGGTCGTAACCAGCTGGGTGACGATCTAGGGGCGTGCCACGGACTGACGCGTATCTCGTCACGGCCGCCGAACGCGCCGTGACCCTCGCGTCCGCGGATCCCCGAGTCGCGCTGTCCGAGGCCACACGCGTCCTCGACCAGGCCCGAGGTCCAGAGGTCCGAGCCGTCGCGGAGCGGGCCCTCGGGCTGTCTCTGCGCGAGCTGAGCGACATCGAAGGCGCCTACGACCATCTTTCTGTGTCGGTACGGATGGCCGCGGACGCCGGGCTCGGTGTCCGTGCCGCACAAGCGCGAATGAGCCTCATGGCGGTGATCGCCGACCGCGGCGACACAGTCGCGGCACTGGCCGAGGCCGACCGCGCCGCCCACGTGCTCCAAGGAGTCGACGGCGCGCGACTGCTCTCCCAACGCGGCATGGTGCTCGCCCGCATGGGCAGGTTCAACGAGGCCCTCGACTGCTACCGGAGAGCCGTCCCCCGGCTACGTCGTGGCGGTGACGCCCGCTTCGAGGCCGGTTCCCTCGCCAACCTCGCGGCCGTCCACGTCTACCGCGGAGACACCCGGCGAGCCGAGCGGGCGCTACGACGCTCCCTCGACGTCGCGCAGCGCGCGGGGCTCGGTTACCTCGCCACCCTCGCTCGATGGAACCTCGCCTTCACGGCGTCCAGGCGCGGTGACATTCCCCGCGCGCTCGCGCTCTTCGACGCGGTCGAGCGCGATCTCGCGAGCTACGCCGAGCCCAGTTGGCGCGCCGCGCAGGAGCAGATCGACCGGGCGGAAACCCTGCTCGCCGTCCACCTCGTGAGCGAGGCCCGCGCCGTTCTCGCCGACGCCATCTCCTCCTTCGAGTCCGCGGGATTCGCCGTCGACTTGGCCGAGGCACGGTTGATGCTCGCCCAGACGGAGCTGTTCGACAGTGATCCAGCGGCCGCCGCCCGTACAGCGGAGGCGGCGCGCGCCGAGTTCGCGAGCCAGGGTCGTGCGGGATGGGAGGTCCTCGCACGACACTTCGAGGTGTTCGCCCGCTGGGCAACCGGCGATCGCTCCCGCTCGCTCCTCGACAGTGCTCGACGGTCCGCCGAACACCTCACGAGATCCGGATGGGAGGTCGCCGCCGCGCACGCGAGGATTCTCGTCGGCCGCCTCGCCATCGAATGGGGAGACGGCGCCGCGGCCGAACGCGAGCTGTTGCGTACGGGCCGTGCCCGTCACTCTGGTCCCGTCCATCTCCGCGTCGCGGCCTGGCACGCCACCGCGCTGTATCGGCTGGCGGAAGGCGACGACGAGGGAACGAGCGCCGCGCTCGAGGCGGGACTCGAGGTCGTGGACCAGCACGCGGCTGCCCTCGGCGCCACCGACCTGCGTGCCCACGTCGCTGGGTGGGGCCAGGAGCTCGCGTCGCTCGGCGTACGCCTCGCCCTCCAAGCGGGGCGGCCCGAGCGAGTGCTCGCGTGGGTCGAACGCTGGCGTGCCGGGGCGCTGCGGCACCCTCCCGTCCGGCCGCCCGGCGACAGCCATCTCGCCCGAGACCTCGCCGAACTGCGCTATATCACGGCCGAGATCACCCGACTGGCCGCCTCAGGGAACGACACCCGGGGGCTCCGCGAGGAGCAGATGCGCCTCGAAGGCGAGGTCCGTCGACTTTCTCGGCACGCGGAGGGCGGGACGCGGCGCCGAGGACCGGCGTTCTCGCCGGACAGGCTCGCGGCCGCTCTGGGCACGCGCGCGTTCGTCGCGTTCGTTCAGCACAGCGGCCAGCTTTACGCGGTCACCATGGTCGACGGGGCCATGCGCCTGACCTACCTCTGCGCCTACGGCACCGTACTGTGGGAAGTTGAGGCTCTGCGCTTCTTTCTACACAGGCTCGCGCGCCGACACGGCTCTACGGTCTCGCTGACCGCGGCCCGGGAAGGCCTGTCCTACGTGAGCCAGCGACTCGATCAGCTCCTGTTTCAGCCGCTGCGCGGCGAGATCACGGACCGCCCGCTGGTCATGGCGCCGACCGGGCGGCTGCACGCGCTCCCCTGGCCCGCCCTCGCTCCGCTGTCAGGACGGCCTGTCACGATCGTGCCGTCCGCGATGTCCTGGCTCGCGGCGAACGTCGCGGGTCGGCGCCGCAGGCAGGGCACCGTGCTCGTCGCCGGCCCAGAACTCGACAATGCCGAGGCCGAGGTCGCCGCCCTCGCCGACCACTACCCCGACGCGACCCGCATCGGCGCCGGTGACGCGCGCGCGGAGGTCGTCTCCGCCTCCCTCGACGGCGCCGACCTGGCCCATGTCGCCGCGCACGGACGGTTCCGCGCCGACAACCCGTTGTTTTCCAGCATCGACCTGGCGGACGGCCCGCTCATGGTCTACGACCTCGAAC
>JBOHCT010000176.1:0-9111 GCA_050699055.1 Streptosporangiaceae bacterium
GCACTCAGCCGGCCGGCCATCAGGAAGCGAGGCCCGACACAACGTCCCGGCTGGGTAGATCGTTGGGTGTCTTCGGGTGCGCGGCGACCAGCGGAAGCGTCAGCGCGCCGCACCCGACGATCTACCCACCCACCGGGTGGGCGTCGACCAGGTATGCGGGCGGCTGCTCGGCGAGCAGCCGGCGGGTCGTGTCGAGCCCCCACGCGTCGAGGCCCCGCAGCCGGTCGCTCGACCCGCGCAGCCCACCGTAGCGCTCGACGTGGGCCGCCCAGTCGGCGCGGCGTTCCACCTCGGGCCGGACGATGAGGCAGTCGGGGTCGTTCACCCAGAGGCGCCCGTGCTGGTAGGCCCTGGCCGCCCCGGTCAACGCGGCGCCGCGCTGGCCGGGGTGGCTGAGCTCACCGTCGGCGGGCTCGTACCTGGGAGCCGTGTCCGGGCTCACCCGCATCGCGTCGACCAGCCCGACGCTCGGCAGGATGGGCGCCCCGCAGCCGAGCAGGTACGCGTCGCCGATCGCCGCGCGGACGATGGCGAGGCCCCGGCGGTACGCCTCCAGCGCGGGCACGTCCTCGTATCGTCGGCCAGGGCTCGCCCCCGCGTAGATGAAGTCGATCTTGAAGAAGTCGAACCCCCGCTCGTATATCGAGCCGAAAACCTCGCGGAGGTACGCGGCCGCCCCGGGGTGGGTGACGTCGAGGACGGCCAGCTCCTGTCCCCAGTTGTGCCCGCCGTACGCCCCGCGGACAAGCCAGTCGGGATGCTCCGCGCGCAGCGCGGACCGCTCGCCGACGAGGAACGGCGCGACCCAGATGCCGGCACGCCGCCCCCTGTCGCGGATCCGCTCCGCGAGGTCGCCCAACGACGAGAACCCCGGTGACAGGGTGAGCCAGTCGCCGACCTCGGCCTCGTACCCGTCGTCGACCTGCACCACCCCCACGGGCACCCCGAGCTCGTCCATCGCGTCGAGGTCCTCGAGCACGTCGCGCTCGGTGACCCGGGAGAAGTACTGGTACCACGAGGACCAGATCGTCGGGGCGGGCCGCGGCCGGGGCGCGCCGACACCGGCCGCGTACGCCGACGCCCACCGCGCCAGCGCGCACGGCAGCCCGCCGGGCCCGTCGTCGACGATGTGCTCGATCCCGCCGTCCGCGGACACCAGCACCCGCTCCCCCGCGCGGCTGGCCCGCACCGAGGGCACCTCGACGCGGCCGTCGGAAGCGGCGAACACGTGCGCGGGCCCGCCGTCGCCGGGGTCGAGGGCGAGCAGGCCCTCACCCTGGTACGACCCCGCCGACGGGTAACGGTCGGGCAGGTAGCACAGCGCCTGCCGGCGCCGGCCCCTGACTGGCGGCTCGCCGAGCCGGTACGTCGTCGACGGGCTCCACGACTGCCAGCCCTCCTCGTACACCAGCGCCCCGTCCGGGTCGACCGGAACCTCGGCCACCTGGGCGAACGCGTCCCCGGCCATGCGCTGTCCCTACTTCTCCGTCACGCGGCCCAGGTCCGGCGGTGTCACCGGATCGTGCGCCCGCAGGTAGTGCAGCACGGCCCTGCGGAGCACGATCGGACCAGACTGGCGGACCGCGTCTGTGTAGTCGGTGAAGGCGGGGAAACCGCGCTTGCCCAGGACCGTGTAGGCGTCCGTGGCGACGCGGTATGTCCGGTCCGGGTCGAGCGGCTGCCCGCCGATGACCACGTCCTCCGGGTCGACGCGCTCCCCCACCGGCCGGTCCGGGTCGTAGGCGTACTGGACGTTCTTGGACACCGACAGCTGCTCGTGCGCGGCAGTGCCGTCGCCGCTCGACTGCCACTGTTGCTCGAGGATCGTGTCCAGGGTCGCACCGGTGACAGAGACCGTCACGAGGGGCGCCTGACCCGCGGTGTGCCAGGCCTCCTCGAAGAGGACGCGACCGTCGGCGTCGGCCGGGTCGTCGCCCGCCCGGTAGCTCAGGCCGCCGTGGACCATGCCCGGCGGCACCAGCGCGAGGTCGGCGTCGCCGGCGTCCGGCGCCTCCGTCTGGGCGTAGACGATGTCGGCGACGAGGTTGCCGAACGGCGACTCCTTGCCTGTTGCGTACGAGAGGCCGTCGGTCAGCGTGGTGATCGCCGTGTCCCGTTTGTCCTGCCACCGGCCGACCCAGTAGTCGACCATCTTTTGCACGCGACGCACCGGGGGGACGTCGTGGATGACGGGGTGGTTGGTCGCCCGCGTCTCGCCGCGGACGACGTCGCCGGTGGCGGGGTCGATCGCCAGGTCGATCTCGCTGATCAGCTTGCCCTGCTTCGCCCCCTCCATGACCGGCCGGGGGTTGCCGGCGGGGTCGGGGACCATGCAGCGGAACTGCGTGTGCCAGTGGCCGGCGAAGATCGCGTCCACCGCCGGGGAGAACCGCTCGGCCATGTCGAACACCGGGCCGGACGGGTCCTTGCACTGGTTGAAGTACCCCTCCTGCGACCCACCCTGGTGCACGGCCACGACGATCGCCTTGACGCCTTTGCGCTGGAGCTTCGCCGCGTACGTGTTGACCGCCCGCACCTCGGAGCCGAAGTCCAGCCCGGACCCGGTGAACGACATCGGTGAGGTCACGGTCTTCACCGTGTCCACGCTGATGATCCCGACGGGGACCGTGCCGCCGCTCCCGTCGGAGACGTGCGCGATGTAGTACGGACCGAGCACGGGCTCGCCGGTCCGCGGGTCGGTGATGTTCGCCGCGTGATAGTCGTACCGCGCTCCCTGGAACCGCTGCCCCGTGGAGTCGCGGAAGCAGGAGTCGACGCCGACGGTGCCGAAGCACGAGCCATCCATCATCCGCTGGAGGAAGCCGAACTGCCTGTCGAACTCGTGGTTACCGGCGGTGGACAGGTCCAGGCCGAGCCGGTTGAGGAACTCGACGGTGGGCTCGTTCGCGAAGGCCTGCGTATAGTCCGGCCACCCGCTGAAGTCGTCGCCGACCGAGAGCAGGATCGAGTTCTTCTTTCCCGTCCGCAGCCGCTCGACGTGCCCCGCGAGGTACGCGGCGCCGCCGACGACGAGCGGCCCGTCGGGGCTGTCGATCGTCCGGCCCTCGTCCGCGGCCAGGTACCCGTGAAAGTCGGTGATCGCCAGCAGCTGCACGTTGACAGGCTTCTCGGCGGCACCCGCCGGGGCGACGGGCACAGCCGCGAGCCCCGCGGTTAGAACTGTGGCCAGTAAGGCGGCAGCGGCGGTCGCGGCGAGGACAGGGCGGACACGGCGAAGTCGAGACACAGCAAACCTCCACGGAAGCGATCATTCTGGTGTCAGGGCGTTGTCAATGCCGTACGTCGAGGTCGGTCCTTTCCGTGTGGTAGCTGACCCAGCCGGAGATGCGCCGATGGCTCTCCGGGTCCCCGCGGGGCGGCTCCCGTACCAGCCGCCCGTCCGCGACCCAGTCCGGGCGGGCCTTCGCCACGCGCTCGAGCAGTTGGCCGTACAGGCGGGCGCGGTGCGTCTGGCTCTCCCCTGCGGCGGAGAGGTCCACCAGCTCGTCCGGGTCGTTCGCGAGGTCGAAGAGCTGTTCTGTCGGCCCCTCCGGGTACCAGATGTATTTCCAGCGCTGCTCCACCAGGGCGAGGTAAGTGGGGACGCGGGCCGAGTGCATCCTCTCCATCGCGACGCCCGTCAGCCGGTCGCGCCCCTGCCGCCCGCGGGACAGGTCGAGCAGGTCCATCCCGTCGCGGTCCGCGGGCATCTCCGCGGCGCCGGACGCGGCCAGCAGGGTCGGCAGCACGTCGCTGTGCGTCACCAGCTCCCGCGACTCTCCCCCACGTGGGAAGCCCGCCCACGACTTCGGCGGCCGGAGGATGAGCGGGACGCGGGAGGACGGTTCGTGGAACATCACCTTGCCGCCGGCGTGGTGGTCGCCGAGGAACTCGCCGTGGTCGGAGGTGAACAGGATCAGCGTCTCGTCGAACAGCCCGACGTCGAGGAGGGCGGCGAGGATGCGTCCGATGACGTAGTCCACGTGGGTGACCAGACCGTAGTAGGCCGCCCGCGCCGCCTCGACGACCTCGGGGGGCATGAGGTCGTAGCTGTCCCGCTGCCGATGGCGCGCGAACACCTCGGGACAGGTGTCGGCCTCGCTCCACGCTCCGATGACCGGCCGGGGGATCGGGGCGTCCCGGTACATCGACGCGTACGGCTCCGGCGGGTCGAGCGGCGGGTGCGGCTTGCTGAACGACGCCCACAGGAAGAACGGGCAGGTCGGGTCCCTGCGATCACGGATGTAGGAGACGCACCGCTCCGCGGTCCAGGAGGTCAGCGAGAGGCTCTCCGGGACCGTGGAGGTCGTGGGGTACAGCTCGGCCTGGCCGAGCCCGTGGCGCATCGGCTGCCACGGCGAGCCGGACTCACGGATCCAGGTGTAGTAGTCCTCGGGCAGGATCATCTCGTCGAACCCGTGCCTGGCCCGCTGCGGGGAGAAGTGCATCTTCCCGATCGCCGCTGTCGCGTACCCGCGGGCGCGCAGCAGCGAAGGAAGCGTGTCCGCCCGCCCCATCACGGCGGTGGACGGGCCGTTCCACGTCATGCCGTGCCGCAGGGGGCTCTGCCCGGTCATGAGGGAGACCCGCGACGGCACGCAGATCGGCGTCTGCGCGTACGCCCTGCCGAACCGCACGCCCTCGCGGGACAGCTGGTCGAGGTGGGGGGTCCGGAGAAACGACGGCGACCCGGGGCCCACGGTTTCGTGCCGCTGCTGGTCGGTGGTGATGAGCAGCAGGTTCGGCCGCGTACCCGATCCGCCCGCCTCAGCGCCGGGCATCCGCGCTCCCGGACTCGACGACGACCGCCACGCCCCAGGGCCCGAGGGTGAGCTCGGTCTGCCGTTCGACCCCGGGGTCGAACCGTGTCCCGCTGAACAGCTCGGTCCCCGCGACGGGAGGGCGCACCGCCTGGGCGTCGAACGACCAGTTGCTCAGGAACCACAGCCGGTCACCGCCCCGGCTCCGCGCGGTGGTGAGGCGTACCGGCTCGGGCAGGTAGGTGCCCGCCGGCGTGAGCCCGGTCCGGTCGAGCACCCACCCGGCGAGGGCACGCCCGGCCGCCGGGTCGAGCAGCGTGCCGCAGTAGGTGACCCGGCCGGCGCCGTACGCCTGCGAGACGACGGCGGGGAAGCGGCCGAAGTGCGGGTGGTCGTAGTAGGCGAGCGGCGTCGCGCCCTCCAGCTCGAGCTCGTCGGCCCACGCCTCGGCACCCGCCTCCGCGGGCAGGGACAGCCCGCCCTCGCCGGGCCGCAGCGGCAGCGGCCCGGCGAGGTTGGAGTACATGTTGTAACCCGCGCCCACGGCCGCGCGGAGCGGTCCGGGGGCACGCTGCCAGCGGGCGCGGGAGTACTCGTCGGCGTAGCCGCAGCGAAACGACAGTACGAGGTGGCCGCCCGCCTCGGCGTAGCGCACCAGTCGATCGAGCAGCCCGTCGTCGGAGATGTACAGCGCCGGGACGACGACTACCGGAAAATGCTCGAAGTCCTGCCCGGGATGGACGACGGCCGCCTGCGCCCGCGCGTCGAAGAACGCCCGGTAGAAGGTGTCGAAGACGCGTTCGTAGGACTGGAAGTCGCGCTCGGCCCCGCCCCGCCGCTTGAGGCAGGGGTGGAACCGCAGCGCCATCCTGCTGTCCTGGGAGTAGAGGAACGCGACGTCGGCGTCGGGCCGCAGGCCGGTCAGCAGGTCGCCGTGCTCGGCCAGCTCTCCTCCGAGGCGGCTGATCTCCCGGTAGGCGCGGTTCGGTCCCAGGTCGTGGCCGAGGACGCCCTGCGCGTGGGTCTCGTGGCCGTAGTGCAGCGTGTGCCAGTGCCAGTACATGATCGCGTCGGCCCCGCGCGCGACGCAGGCGTAGGCGGTGAGCCGCCACTGGCCGTCGTAGTGCGGGAAGTTGTTGGCCGCCGTCCCGGGCCCGCGCGCGTTGAACTCGGTGACGAGGAAGTTCGCCTGCTTTCCGCCGCGGCCCATGTCGGCCCTGAGGTAGAGGCCCGCGGGACCCGTCCCCTGCGCGACGCCGTGGTCGATGACGGTGCGGCCGACCGGCGGGTAGGCGAGCGCGTCCTGCGAGGCGTGCTGCAGGTTCTCCGCCGAGATATCCATGGCCTGCGCGATCCCCTGGCGGTCCGCGTCCATCCGCCCGTGGCCACCGACGATGTCGTGGGTGACGAACTGGTCGTCGCGTGCGTACTCCCGCACGATGCCGGCCAGCCAGGTGAGGAAGTCCGTCGTCACCCCCAGGTGGAAGCGCCGCCATTCGAGGTCGTACCCGGGGTTGGTGTTGCCCGACTTCGGCCCGCCGGCCGGCATCTGACGTACGGCCAGCGGCGGCCACAGGTCCGCCCAGTCGCCGAGCCGGTGCGACCAGTAGTTGAGCCCCCACACCTCGTTGAGCCGCTGCACCGAGCCGAACCTCGCCCGGAGATGGTCGACGAACGCCGCGAACACGGCCGGGTTGAGCGGCAGCCTCGAACCTGTCTCGTTGTCGACCTGGAAGCCGATGACGGCCGGGTGCCGCGCGTAGCGCTCGAGGATCCGGCGGGTGACCCGCTCGGCGTAGCAGCGGTACGTGGGGTTCGTGATGTCCATGTTCTGCCGGGCGCCGTACTCGGCCCGCTCCGCGCCGGCCGCGAACATCACGTCCGGATGGCGCCGGCACAACCAGGGCGGGATCGCGAACGTCGGTGTGCACAGGATGACCGCGATCCCGCCGTCGTTCAGGGCGTCGAGCACGCGGCCGACCCAGTCGAGGTCGAAGGAACCCTCCGACGGCTCGCACCGGGCCCAGATCGCGTCCCCAATGCGGACGCAGTTGACGCCCGCCTCCCGCATCATGCGGACGTCCTCGCTCAGCCGGTCGTACGGCTGGTACTCGTAGTAGTACGACGCCCCGAACAACAACGGCATGCCTCCCTCACACGGCCGGAGTGTGGCCCCGGCGGTCCCGCGCGGCCGTCGCCTCGCCGGTCGGCGGACGAGACCCGCGGGACGCCGGGCCTTCTGCTACCCCGAGCTGATCGCGTCGTTCGCCTCCCGCACCGCGCGGTCGGTGGCCTCCTTGGGTGAGAGCTGGCCAAGGTACATCTGGTTGAGCACCGGCTTGATCTCGCCGACCGACGCGTCGTAGTTGGC
The DNA here is from genome assembly GCA_050699055.1 of Streptosporangiaceae bacterium. GTDB lineage: Bacteria > Actinomycetota > Actinomycetes > Streptosporangiales > JBOHCT01 > JBOHCT01. Next base: position 7,132 of record JBOHCT010000176.1, read on the forward strand.
CACGACGGGCACCGCGAAGGTGGCGCCCGCACTCATCTGCCCGGTCGCGGGGCTCATGTCGACGCCCTTGGACTTCCAGTACTTCACATACAGCGGCGCGAGGCTCTTGATCGCGGGGATCGACCCGCCGGCGCTGGCGGTGACCCGCCTGGCCTGCTTCGACCCGAGGAACGCGACGAACTTCTTCGCCGCCTCCGGATGGTCGGTGCCGGCGAAGACCACCTCGCCCGCGCCGTGCGAGCTGGAGAACCGACCGGCCGGTCCGACGGGCATCTTCGCGACGCCGATGTCGAAGTTGGAGTCGGGGGCGATGAACGACACCAGCGCGTTCGACCCGGGGAACACGGCGACCTGGCCGCGCTGGAACATCTCTGTGGCCTGACCGGACGGCGGGTTCGTCATCGACGCCGGCGGCGAGACGTGCCACCGCGTGATGAGGTCGACGGCCCAGGTCAGCGCCTCGACGGACTTGGGCCCGTCGAGGGTCCACTTGCCGTACGGGTGATCGATCAGCCGGCCGCCGTTGTCACGGACCCAGTTCGACCACTGGGAGCCGAAGTGGTTCCAGGACGCGAAGCCCCAGCGCTTCACGTGCTTGGGGTCGAAGCCCGGCTCACCGGGGTGACGGCCCTGCTTGTCGACGGTCAGCTTCTTCATCAAGGCGACGAAGCTGCCGCTCCCTTGCGGGTCCCAGGTCAGCTTGTCCGGCATCGTGACGCCGACCTTCTTGAACAGGTCCTTGTTGTAGTACATCACCTGGACGCCCTGGTCCGCGGGGATCGCGTACATCTTCCCCTTGTACTGATAGGACTTCCACGCGATCTCGCGATAGGCGCCCGAGTCGATGCCGTGCTTCTCCACGACCGGGGACAGGTCCATCAGCATGCCCTTGCGGACGTACGTGGCGAACCGCGAGGGAAGCACCTTGAACACGTCGGGAGCGGTCCCGGCGGCGGCCTCCGTGGTGAGCTTCTTCCAGTACGCGGACCAGGGCAGCAGCTCGATCTTCACGTCGATGTTCGAGTGTTTCTTCTCGAAGGCGGCCACGATCTTCTGGTAGCGCTGCTTCTGCTCCTTGTCCCACAGCCGGTACACGATCTGTGTCTTGCCTTGGGAGCCGCTGTCGCCGGCACCTCCTCCCCCGCCGCAGGCGGCCAGGGGCGCGAGCGTCAGCGCGCACGCGATCGCGCCTACTCGGCGAAACTTTGCCCGTCGCATCGGTGTACTCCTTCTCCGGGGACTATTAGCGAGGACGCGGGATTCATCTGTCATTTGAGTCCCGTCAGCATGATCGACCGCACGATGTAGCGCTGGAAGGCGAGATACATCGCCACCATCGGGACCAGGGCGACGAAACTGCCGGCCATGAGCAGCCCGAAGTGGGTGCCGATCTTCCCCTGCAGCACCGCGATACCGACCGTCACCGGCTGGGTGTTCTGGTCGCTGGTGATGATGAGCGGCCACATGAACTTGTTCCACGAGAAGACCGTCGTGATGATGGCGAGGGTGCCGAGGATCGGCCGGCTGAGCGGCAGGATCACCCGGACCAGAATGGTCAGCCTGCCGGCGCCGTCGATGAGTGCGGCCTCCTCGAGGTCGCGCGGAATCGTGCGCAGGTACTGCCGCATGAGGAACACGCCGTACGGCGTGCCGAGGATGAACGGGCCCACCAGCCCGAACCAGGTGTTCACCCAGCCGAGTTGGCGCATGATGAGGTACAGCGGGATCAACGTCACCGCGTTCGGCACCATGAGGGTGGCGACGTAGACCCAGAAGAGCACGTCGCGTCCGGGAAACCGCAGCCGTGCGAAGGCGTAGGCGGCCAGGGTGGTGAAGAACAGCTCGCCGACGACCAGCAACACGGTGAGGACGACGGAGTTCACGATGTAGTGCAGGAACCCGGACTGGAACAGCGCGATGAAGTTCCCCAGCGTCGGGGGGATGGCCGGAACCCACGGCGGCGCGGAGAAGAGCTGGCCC
>JBOHCT010000177.1:0-9035 GCA_050699055.1 Streptosporangiaceae bacterium
GTGGTCGGCGGCGGTCAGGGGCTCGCGCCCGCGTACGAGCGCCTCTTCCGGCACGCGGACTGGGTGGAGCAGGTGTACGCGTCCGGCCAGCCGCTCGGCGCCCTCGGCGCCGACGCTTTGTACCGCGCCAGGCATGCGGGGCGGGAGGGCCAGTGGCAGAGACCGTAGCGATCACCGACTACGACTTCGGGGACGTCGAGGTCGAGCGGTCCGTGATCGAGGCCGCCGGGTTCCGCCTCGACGCTCTCCAGTGCAAGAGTGAGGACGAGCTGGTCGCGAGCGCCGCCCGGGCGGCCGCCGTCGTCACGCAGTACGCGACCGTGGGGGCCAAGTCCATCGCCAACCTCCCGCGGTTGCGTCACATCGCGCGGTACGGTGTGGGCACCGACATCGTCGACGTGGACGCCGCGGCCGCGGCCGGGGTGCTGGTCACCAACGTGCCCGCCGACTACTGCCGCGACGAGGTGGCCGACCACGTGCTGGCGATGCTGTTGTTCTTCGCGCGGGGGCTTCGAAGGTACGACGAGGCCACCCACCAGGGCACGTGGCGTTGGCAGGCCGCGGCGCCTCTCCGCCGGCTGCGCGGCTCCTGCCTCGGCATCGTCGGACTGGGCAACATCGGGCGCGCGATCGCCGAGCGGGCGCTCGGGTTTGGGCTCGACGTGCGGGCCCACGACCCATACGTCGAGGCCGAAGCGGCGCGTCGCCGGCACGTACGGCTCACCGGGCTCGGGGAGCTGTTGGGCACAAGCGACTACGTCGCCGTCCAGGTGCCGCTCACCGAGGAGACCAGGGGCCTGTTCAACGCGAGGACGATCGCCCAGATGAAACGTGGCGCCGTACTCGTCAACACCAGCCGCGGCCCGATCGTCGACTCCGGGGCTCTCTACGAGGCCCTCGCGCGCGGCCACCTCGCCGGGGCCGCCGTGGACGACCTTCCCGAGGAGCCGGCGAAGCGCCGCACGTGGACCCCGGACAACCCGCTGTTCGGCCTGTCCAGCTGCATCATCACCCCACACGTCGCGTACTACAGCGAGGAGTCCCTGCGGTACGCACGCACCTTCGCCGCCCGCGAGGTCGTCCGGGTGCTGCGCGGTGAGCCGCCGCACTCGCCGGTAAACCTGGACCGGCTTCGGCCTGGCGGGAGGCGACTGCCCGGAGGAGGGAGCTAGACCATGACCACTGCTGCCGTCACCGGCGACATGCTGGCCGAGTTCGCGAGGGTGGCCCGCTGCTACAGCGCCTCCGCCGTCTTCGCCGACGTCCAGGGTCGTGCCGGGGTGATGCACTCGTCGATGAAACCCACCGATCGGGAGGGCGTCCTGGTCGGCCGGGCGCTGACCGTCCAACTGTCGCCCGGAGACCTTCAGGACCCGCTCGCCGCGCTCGACATCGTGCGGGCGGGTGATGTACCCGTCGTCGGCGCGGGGGGCGAGACGGAGACGTCGGTATGGGGTGGCCTCATGGGATCGCTGTTCAAGCTCAAGGGGTCGCCCGGGGCCGTCATCGACGGGGCCTGTCGAGACTGCGACGAGAACCGCGACCAGGGCTTCCGGGTGTTCGCTCGGTCCGTGACACCCCGCGGGACGCACACCATGTTCAGCGGCAGAAAAGACAACATCGCTCTCCAGGTCCCGGTCACCTGCGGCGGCGTTCTCGTACGTCCGGGAGATGTCATCGTGGGTGACGAACTGGGCGTGACGGTTATCGCGTCGGAACACGCGGACGAGACTCTTCGGCTGGCGCGGGACCAGGCCGAGCGCGAGGAGGCCACCCGCGAGAAGATAGCCGCCGGGTGGAATGTCGAGCAGCTATTGGCCGAGTTTGGGCGGCTCTGAGTCCATCTCGTCCGCAGATCTTCCCTGATCTCGTCGCTGAAGGAGGAAGTTACCGTGGCAGGCGAAGCGTACCCGAAGACGTTTTCCCATGTCGGGCTCAGCGTGCCTGACCTGGATCGCGCCGTCGACTTCTACACCTCGGTCATGGGCTGGTACGTCATCATGCCGCCGACCGAGATCGTGGAGGACGACAGTGCGGTCGGGGTGATGTGCAAGGACGTGTTCGGCACCGGGTGGGGCGGCTTCCGCATCGCACACTTGTCCACCGCCGACAGAATCGGTGTCGAGATGTTCGAGTTCAGGAACAACGAGCGGCCGCAGGACAACCTCGAGTACTGGAAGACCGGAATTTTCCACTTCTGCGTACAGGATCCGGATCTGGAGGGCCTGGCCAAGAGCATAGTGGACGCCGGCGGTAAGCAGAGAATGCCGGTGCGTTACTACTACCCCAACGAGAAACCGTACCGGATGGTCTACTGCGAGGACCCCTTCGGAAACATCATCGAGATCTACAGTCACAGCTACGAGTTGACCTACTCCGCGGGGGCGTACCAGTGACCCGGCGGCGCTGATCAAGATCTCGGTCTGCGGTCCGTGGCCGCACTTGCCCATCAAGATCTCGCTCTGCGGTCCGAGACGGCAGAATACTGCGCAGCCAGACCACCGACACGGATCACGACGAGGAGGACATCGGTGATGGCTTCCAAACTGACGACGAGGCCGATGAGCCGCCGCGCCTTCCTGGGGAGGGCAGCGTCGGCCGCGGGGCTGGTGGGCCTGGGCGGGCCCCTGGTCGCGTGCAACCCTCCGACCCAGGGAGGCGGCGCGTCAGGCAAGACCCCACTCGACTTCGTCATCTGGAGCTACAACGTCAAAACGGTCCAGAAGTTCATCAAGCAGTTCGAGGAGAAGTACGGCAAGGCCCCGGTCGACCTTACGGACATCTCGTGGAACGCCTACCACGCGTCCATGGTCAACCGTTTCCACTCCGAGACCCCGATGGACGTCGTCTACAACGGAGGAAACTGGCTCCCCGAGTTCAGCAAGGCGGGATGGGTCGTCTCGCTCGAGGACCATTTCGACTGGGTCAAGGAGTACGAGGACAAGACCTTCGACTTCGCCTGGCAGGACATGTCCTACAACGGCAAGGTGTACGGCCTCCCCTACTACGCGGACACGATCTCGTTCCTCTACAACAAGAAGATCCTCGAGGACGCGGGCATCAACAAGCCGCCCGAGACGTGGGAAGAGCTGACGGACCAGGCGAAGCGGCTGCAGAAGAAGGGGATGGACTACCCCTTCGTCTTCGAGCTCGCCCAGGACCTGCCGACCATCACCGGCGCGTTCACCAGCATGGTGTTCGGTCGCGGCGGCAACATGTTCGACGAGGACGCGAACGCGATGTGGACCGACCCGAAGAGCGCCGCGGCCGAGCAGATGACATGGCTGGTCGACGCGGCGAAGAAGGACAAGATCCTCACGTTCGCCCCGCACGAGACCGATGTCGTACGGGAGCTCGGCGCGGGCCGCCATGCCTTCACCGTCCTCTTCAACTACAACCTCCAGTCGCTCAACAACAAGGCCCGGTCGGGCAGGGCGGGTCAGTTCGCGCTCGCGCAGATGCCGGGCGAGACACACGAGTGCTACGGGTTCGCGAAGTTCTACAACATGACGCACATGGCCGTCGACCGCGGCGACGACGTGGTGGACGCCTGCGGGCGGTTCATCGAGTACTTCGGCGGCGAGACCGACGGCAAGTACGTCGTGGCGAAGGAGTGGGCCCTCAGCTCGGGGCTGGGCTTCGGGCAGAAGCCGCTGCTGGACGACCCGGACGTGCGCAAGTCGCTCTCGCAGTGGATGGACCTCGAGACGCGACGCAAGCAGCTGGAGCTGGCCCGCGCGCAGCGCTACACCGTCTGGTTCGGCGTATGGGACGAGTTCTTCCGGCGCGAGTACGTGAACGCGCTATCGGGAAACGGGGACGCCGACTCGGCCCTGGAGGCGACCGCCCAGAAGTGGAAGCAGCTGAAACGGAAGTACACCGGGTGACGACGGGGCACCCCATGGAGGAAGGGACCATCGAGCGGGCCGGCACGGTCCGCGGGGCGGGCGGCCGCGGAGCGAGCCGCCGCGCCGCCAGGCGGGCGCCGGGCCTTTACCTGGTGGCGCCGGCCGTGCTGGTGACCGCCATCTTCACCCTCTACCCCTTCGCCTACGCGGCTTACACGAGCGTCCGGGAGTCGTCGCCGCTGCTGGAGGCAAGATTCGTAGGGCTGGAGAACTACCGCGACGTCGTCACGAGCGCGTACTTTCTCCAGGCGGCCACGACCACGATCATCTTCACGGCTGTCGCGGTCCCGATCCTCGTGACGCTCGGCGTGCTGGTCGCCTCACTGCTCAACGAGCGGTTCTTCGGCAACACGTTCCTCCGCGCCGCGATGCTGCTGCCCTGGGGGATCCCCGCGACCGCCGCGGGCGTGATCTGGAAGTGGATCTTCCTCGACGGCTCGGGTGCCCTCAACGCCGGCCTGTACGCGTCGGGCGCAACCAACGAGTACATCCACTGGCTCACGACCCCGAACCTCGCCCGCATGGTGATCGTGGTCGTCTTCATCTGGACCCAGCTGCCGCTGGTGAGCATCCTGCTGCTGGCGGCCCTGCAGCGGGTCCCCGATGAGCTGTACGACGCCGCCGCGGTCGACGGAGCGCACGTCCTCGCCCGTTTCCGGCACGTGACCCTGCCCGGCATCCGCCCGATGCTCGTGATCGTGGCGGCCTACGAGGTGCTGATCGCCTTCGCGACCTTCGATCTCGTGTACACGCTCACCGGCGGCGGCCCGGGCAGCGCGACGATGCTGATCAGCTACTTCATCTGGTCGGAGACGTTCGGCCAGCTGAGCTTCGGCGGCGGTGCCGCGCTCGCGGTCGTGATCGCCCTGGCGTCGCTTTTCGCGATCTTCGTGGTGCTCCGCGCCATGCCGACCGATGCCCTCATGGAGGAGGAGCGATGAGGGTCCGCACGGCGCCCAAGCGCGTCCTCGTCTACGTCTCGGCGATCTTCCTGACCATCTTCTGGTGTGGGCCGTTCGCGCTGGTCGCCCTCGGCAGCGTGATCCCGGAGGGCAACCTCTTCTCCTTCCCGCCGCACTGGTTCGCCGACCCGCCGTTCCTCGGCAACTACAAGTACATCCTCTTCGGGGAGGTGCCGCAGACGTACCTGCAACGCGGCGCGCTGCGCTCGACGATCTCCGAGGAGGCGCGGTGGGTGCCGTACGCGATGTTCAACAGCTTCGTCGTCGCGTTGCTTGTCACGCTGATCACCCTGATCCTCGCGAGCCTGGCCGCGTACGCGTACGCGCGGCTGCGCTTCCCCGCACGGAAGGGAACGTTTCTCTTCGTGCTGCTGAGCCGGCTGATCCCCACCGTCGCGCTCGCGGTGCCGTACTACGCGATCGTGCAGAGTTTCGGGCTGCTCAACACCCGCATCGCGCTGATCGCGATGTACACGGCGCTGACGCTGCCGTTCGCCGTGCTCATCCTCACGCTGTACTTCCGCGGCATCCCCAAGGAGATCGACGAGGCGGCGCGCGTCGAGGGCGCCGGGCCGCTCAAGAACCTGTGGTACGTCACGCTGCCGCTGTCGCTGCCGAGCCTCGTCGGCGCCGGCCTGTTCACGTTCATGCTGGCCTACGGCGAGTTCCTGCTCGCGCTGCTCATCGTGAACTCCAGGCTGGTGCGGACGCTGCCGGTCACGCTGGGAGTGCTGTCCACCAACCCGGACGTATCCTGGGGGATCCTGATGGCCGCGATCATGATCGGCAGCGTCCCCACGATGCTCCTGGTGTACCCGGTGTGGCGGTTCATGGTGCGGGGGCTGACGACGGGGGCGACGAGGTGAGCGAGCACACGGGCGCACGCCGGGTCGCCCTGGCGGAGATGACCTCACCGGAGGCGGGCGAGGCGCTGTCGCGGGCGCGGGTCGCCCTGGTGCCGGTCGGCGCCACCGAGCAGCACGGGCCGAACATGACGCTGCAGACCGACAGTGCGGTCGCGTACGAGCTGGCCGTGCGGACCGCCGCGGCGATGCACCCGCGCGCGGTCGTGGCGCCGACCGTGCCGTACGGGGTGAGCTACCACCACATGGCGTTCCCCGGCACGATGACCCTGTCGCCCGAGACGTTCCAGTCCGTCGTCCGCGAGGTGGTGGAGAGCCTGCACCGGCACGGCGTCGAGCGGTTCCTGATCGTGGACGGGCACGGCGGCAACCAGGGCGCCCTCGACGTCCTCATGACCACGTTGAGGTTCCGGCTCGGGGTCCGGGCCGCGTATCTCTTCTACTTCACGCTCGTCGACGACCTCATCCACGAGCGGGTGCGATCGCCGTGGTGGGGCCACGCGTGCGAGGTCGAGGCCTCGATCGGCCTGGCGCTGCGGCCCGACCTCGTACGCCGCGAGGCGTTGCGGGCGGGCGCGGTGCGCGGCTCGTCCCTGCCCCACACCAATCCGAACGCCAGCCCGAGGCTCGGCTTCCCGCTGGCGTTCGACGACATCACCGATAACGGCGCGCTTGGCGACGCCCGGCTGGCCGACCCGGACTTCGGGGCCGCGCTCGCGGGCGCCGCGGTCGAGCGGACCGTCGAGTTCCTCGAGCGCTTCATCGACGAGGGGTGAGCGCCTTAAGCGGTGTCGTCGCCGACGTGCTCGGTGTCGTGCATGCGTTTGGCGAGCTCCGCGCAGCGCTCGTGCGGCGCGGCGACGAAGTCCAGGAGAATGGCGGCGCTCTCGACGACGTTCGAGCCGCCTTGCTGAAGAGGGTGAAGAACTTCTCGTTCCGCGGCTGCATCCGTAGGGCCCATGGGAGATCCTCCCCGGCCGGCGGTACCGCCGTACGCAACGCGTCGCCGCTACGCGAGGCGATTGTCCGTCCACAGCGGACGATCAAAAGCAAGGAGGGTAACCACTCCCTGCCACTTTTAATGTATAGCACACCGGGGGGCTTGCGGCAAGACCCGGGTCGTGCCGCAGAATCGCTGGTCGAGGCCAGAACCTACGAAAAATGGGGGGTAACGAAATGCGTGTGTTGTTGTCGACGTATGATTCGCGCGGAGGCGTCGAACCGCTGGTCGGACTCGCGGTGCGGTTGCGGGAACTCGGCGCGGAGGTGCGGGTGTGCGCGCCGCCGGACTGCGCGGAGCGGCTGGCCGAGGTCGGCGTGCCGCTGGTGCCGGTCGGCCAACCGGTGCGCCCGCTGGTGCACGGGGCGACGCCGCCATCGGCGGCGGACGTGCCCCGGATCGCGGCCGAGGTGATCGCCGCGCAGTTCGACACGCTCGCCGCGGCGGCCGAGGGATGTGACGCGCTGGTGACGTCCGGCTTGGTGCCGGCCGCGGCCGGCGCGCGGTCGGTGGCCGAGAAACTGGGCATCCGTTCCGTACACGTGCATTACTGTCCGATCTTCCTGCCGTCGCCGCACCACCCGCCGGTGCCGTTTCCGGGCCGGCCGTTGCCACCGGAGGTGACCGACAACCGGGTGCTGTGGGACCTGGACGTCCAGAGCTATAACGCGCTGTTCGGCGAGGCGCTCAACACCCACCGGGCATCGATCGGCCTGCCACCGGTGGACAACGTCCGCGCCCACGTCCTCACCGACCATCCGTGGCTGGCGGCGGACCCGACCCTGGCCCCCTGGCAGGAGCCGGCGGACCTCGACGTCGTGCAGACCGGCGCGTGGATCCTGCCCGACGTTCGCCCGCTCCCGGCAGAGCTGGTGGCGTTCCTGGACGCCGGCACACCACCGGTGTACGTGGGCTTCGGCAGCATGCGCGCCCCGAAGGACGTCGCCCGGGTGGCCATCGAGGCGATCCGCGCGCAGGGCCGCCGCGCACTCGTCGCCTGCGGCTGGGCCGACCTGGCCCTGCTCGACGACCGGGACGACTGCCTCGTCGTCGGCGAGGTCAACCAGCAGGCACTGTTCGCCCGGGTGGCCGCCGTCGTGCACCACGGCGGCGCGGGCACCACGACGACGGCCGCCCGGGCCGGCGCGCCCCAGGTGGTGGTACCCCAGTGGGCCGACCAGCCGTACTGGGCCGGCCGGGTGGCCGACCTGGGCATCGGCGCGGCACACGACGGTCCGGCCCCGACCACCGAGTCCCTGTCGGCCGCGGTCGAGACGACCCTGACCCCCGAGACCCGCGCACGAGCGACCGCCGTGGCCGGCACGATCCGCACCGACGGGGCGACGGTGGCCGCGAAGCTGCTGCTCGACGCGGTCAGCCGGGAAAGGCCGCCAGCGTCCACGTGAACCACGCGGGACCGTCGAGCCAGGACCCGGAACACGAGAACCTGCAAACCCTGGCGACCTGAACCGACAACCGCCACGGGGTCCACGTCAGGCGGAGCGTTGCTCGTCTGGCCCCCCGGTTCGTCACGCCGGTCCAGGCGCATTGCTGCGCGCAAAGGTCGCGAACGACCTCCGATCGGAGCTGATGACGTGAATCCCCTGACTACCAGCGCGTTTGATCTTCCCGACCGCCTCTCTCCCAAGGCCGACCCGACGCTGATCGGCGGCGACGAGCAGCACTTCGCGGCCATCGCGGAGAGCCTCGAGCAGTCGATCGCCGACCTGTCCGACCGCCTCGATGCCGAGCGCAAGGCGCCCGGCGGCATAGGCCAACAGGCGATGGACCGGGACATGGAGATCCACCGGCTGACCGCTCGCCTGCGCGCCCTGCGCCGCTTCGGTTTGGACCTGTGCCTCGGACGCATCGTCAGCGCGGACGACCCCGAGCCCGTGTACATCGGACGGCTTGGCCTCACCGACAGCGCGGGTCGTCGGCTGCTGCTCGACTGGCGCTCCCCCGCGGCTGAGCCGTTCTTCGGAGCTACCCACGCCAACCCGATGGGTCTGGTAAGCCGCCGCAGGTATCGCTGGACCCGCGGCCGGATCAACGACTACTGGGACGAGGTGTTCGCCTCGGACGGGCTTGAAGGGCACGCCGCGCTCGACGACCAGTCCGCTTTCATCGCCAGCCTGGGCAGCAGCCGGTCGGGCCGGATGCGAGACGTGCTCGGCACCATCCAGGCCGACCAGGACGCCATCATCCGCGCGGGATCCCGCGGCGCTCTCGTCGTCGACGGCGGTCCGGGTACGGGCAAGACCGTCGTCGCTCTGCACCGCTCCGCCTACCTCCTCTACTC
>JBOHCT010000178.1:0-9013 GCA_050699055.1 Streptosporangiaceae bacterium
GGAGTGGAAGGTGCCCGCGCTGGTGCTTGGCCCCGGCGGGCCGCGGGCTTCGACGCCGCGGCCCTCGAGGGCGGGCTGGGCGCCTGGCGCGAGCGATTCCCGACCGAGGCGGCTCCCGCTGCCGACACGGCCAGCGGACCGCCGCACCCCTGAGCAAGCTCGTTAGATGATCGCGTTCTCCTTCCACATTGCCAAGACCGCGCCGGAAATGTCCGCCTCGAGTGACACCTGGAAGGGGAACGTGATCACAATGGCGGCAGGTGCCGCGCGGGGATAAATCGCTGGGCCGGTGTCGGCCGGGTCTGCTAGAGATGAGGTCGTGGTCGCCGCGCTTACCGACTCCCCCGTGATCCGTCCCATTCGCAAGGCCGAATGGGACGCCTACGTTTCCGTGTTGGAGCAGGCGTTCGGGGAGACCGAGTCGCCGGAGGAGGTCCAGCTCGACCGTGAGCTCATCGACCTCGACCGCACCCTCGCGGCCTTCGACGGCGCGACCATGTGCGGTACGACCTGTGTGTTCCCCTTCGAGATGACTGTCCCCGGCGGAGCCCTTCTCCCAGTCGCCGGCGTCTCCGCCGTCGCGGTGCTGCCCACGCACCGCAGACGCGGGGTACTGACAGGGATGATGCGGCGCCAGCTCACCGACCTGTACGAGAGCGGAGCCGAGCCGGTCGCGGCGCTGTACGCTTCCGAGCCCGCGATCTACGGCCGGTTCGGCTACGGCATCGCGACCTACCGGGCGCGGCTGGCCGTCCCGCGCGACCCGCGGGCGCTGGCCGACCCCCCCGCGGACGCCTCGGTGCGGCTCCGGCTCGTCGTCCCTTCCGACTCCCTCGACCTGGTCGCCCCGGTCTACGCCGCGAACGTCCCGCGGCGCCCTGGCCTGCTCACACGATCCGGGCTCTGGGCGAAGGCAGCGATCCTCGACCCCGAGCGAGACCGGAAGGGCTACTCGCCGCTGCGCTGCGTGCTCGCCGAGGACACGAGCGGGGTCCAGGGCTACGCGTGGTACGCGACCACCCAGGAAGGCTCCGGCGGCAGACCGGGCGGCACCGTAGGGGTCCGCGAGGTCTTCGCGGCAGATCGGCCGGCCTACGCGGCGCTGTGGCGCTACCTGCTCGACCTCGACCTGATGGGCACGGTCGAAGCCCGCCGTCCAATCGACGACCCGCTGCTGGCGATGCTCGCCGACCCGCGCCGGGCCGCACCCGTGGCGAGCGACGGGCTGCACGTACGACTTGTCGACGTCGGCCGGGCACTGGCCGCACGCACATACGCGACAGAGGTCGACGTGGTCTTCGACGTAACAGACTCCTTCTGCCCGTGGAACACCGGCCGGTGGCGGCTCACCGGCGGGCCGGAGGGCGCGACCTGCGAGCGCACGAGCACCGACGCCGACCTCGTACTGTCCGTACGCGAGCTCGGGGCCGCCTACCTCGGGGGAACCTCGCTGCACACCCTCGCCGGAGCGGGCCGGGTGAACGAGTCACGCCGCGGCGCCCTCGCCGCCGCGGCCCACGCCTTCGCCCACGCGCCGGCACCGTACTGCGCGACAGACTTCTGAGCCGACTTCTGGGCCGGGGATCGGACGACTCTCCCGCGGAAGACTCAGAGCGTACTCCTTGACAGGAGAACAGGGCTTCGACTCTACGCAGCCGCTCACCCGCGCCGACCTGGACCTGACGCAGTTCCTGCTGGTCGACGGGCTCGGCGAGCAGCCGCCCGCCGACGTCGCGCATGGGGCGGTGCTGCCGGACCGCAGCGGCCGGCAGATGATCTTCGCCGTGTGGGAGATCGCGGACACCGCCAATGCCTTTTACCAGTGCATCGACGTGGACTTCGGTGGGTCCGGTGGCGGAGGCGGCGGCTCCAGCCGCGACGCACCCGCCTGGCAGCCCGGCACCGTCTACACCGACGGCGACGTCGTCACCTACCAGGGCCACGAGTGGCGGGCCAAGTGGTGGACCCAGCAGCGGCCCGCCGACGAGCAGTGGGGACCCTGGGCGGATCTCGGGGCGTACGGCAGCGCACGCCTTGGAGGTGAGAGACTCGCCTGACGGGAGGTGACCGGACGTGGCCGACGAGCTGCCCGTGATCTCGGTACGCGGCGAGGGGCACCTGGAGGTGGACCCGGAGATCGCGCGCGTCTCCGTGGCGGTGAGCGGGCGGGACGCCCACCGCGCCCGCACGCTGGAACTGGTGGAGGCGCGTCAGCGAGCGGTACGCGAGGTGCTCGACGCGTTCGCCGACGGGCTGGAGGACGTCGAGACCTCACATGTCCGCGTCGCGCCGCGTTACCCCAGGCGTGGGCACGGGGAGACAGTCGTCGGCTACACCGCGGAGGTGTGGTACACGATCACCGTCGCGGGCCTTGACCTGGCGGGCGACCTGCTCGCCCGCCTGGCCGAGGTGGAAAGCGCGCAGGTGCACGGGCCGGAGTGGGAGCTCCGGCCGACCAGCCCGGCCTACCGGTGTGCCCGCGAGGCCGCCGTCGCCGACGCGGTGGCCCGTGCGAGCGACTACGCCGCCGCTCTCGGCGCCCGCCTCGTCGACGTGCTCGAGCTCGCCGACACCGGGCTGTTGCATCATCCAGAGCGGGAGGCACCCCATCGCGTGCGGGCGATGGCGCTCGCCGCGAGCGCCGAGGCAGGCCCCCCGTCGTTCGACCTCGAAAGTGGACGCCGGCAGGTGGAGGCGACGGTCGAGGCACGGTTCACCATGACCGCCCCGACCTTGCCGAGCGAGGCGGGGTAGCCCGCTCGGCCCAGGCGGCATGGCTTCGTCGTGCCGGACGCAGAGAACTCTCTATCTTCTCCGCTTCGTCTCACATGTGATACATTCGCGGTGTGAATGAGGTGGCGATCCGGGAGCTGCGCAACCACGGTGGAGACGTCGTGGAGCGCGTCCACCGCGGAGAGACGGTGACCGTCACGCGCGCAGGGGTGCCGGTCGCTCAGCTGCGCCCCCTCCCCCGTCCGCCGCTCGACGCCGCGACGCTGTTGCAGAGGTGGCGGCGGCTGCCGCATATCGACCCGACAGCGCTGCGCGCGGACGTTGACGCCGTGATCGACCCGTCCCTGTGATCGAGCCGGCGACCACACCGCGTGGCTTGCTGGACACCAACACGGTGATCCTGCTGCCCCGGCTCACCGACCCGTCAGTGCTCCCCCACGAGCCGCTGATCTCCACGATCACATTGGCCGAGCTGTCAGTGGGACCGCTGGTGGCGGCCAATGACGAGGAACGGGCCGCACGGCAGGTCCATGTTCAGCAGGCCGAGGCCGACTTCGATCCGCTGCCGTTCGACGTGGCCGCCGCACGCGCGTTCGGCTGGGTGGCGGCATCGCTCCGCCGTGCCGGACGCAAGCATCGGGCCCGTGCGTACGACGCGATGATCGCCGCCGTGGCCCTGGCGAACGAGCTCCCGATCCACACCTGCAACCCTGAGGACTTCGCGGGCATCGACGGGCTGAAGGTTGTCGAGGTCCCGCATCCGGACCATACCCCAGGCGCCAACGCCACATAGGGGGCAGCCGCGCGCGAGCGGGGACGGACCGCACCTTGGACCTGCTGCGACCCATCGGGGCGGAGGCGCACGCGACCGCGGCCGTCCTATCGACTCTCGGCGGTACTCACGGCGCCGCGCTCGGCGGCGAAGTGACACGCCGACCGGTGCGGGGAGCCGGGTCGGACGGTGAGCTCCGGCGTCTCTTCCGCGCACACCTCCTCCGCCTTCCAGCACCGGGTACGGAACCGGCATCCGGACGGCGGGTTCGCTGGGCTGGGCACGTCCCCTTCGAGGAGGATCCGGCGGCGCTCCTCCCTGCCGGTCGGGTCGGGGACGGGGACGGCGGACAGCAGCGCCTGCGTGTACGGATGGGTCGGGTGGTCGCAGATCTCCGCGTCCGACCCGATCTCGACGATCCTGCCGAGGTACATGACCGCGATCCGGTCGCAGATGTGCCGGACGACGGACAGGTCGTGGGCGATGAAGACGTAGGAGAGGTCGAACTCGTCCTGCAGCTCCTCGAGCAGGTTGATGACCTGCGCCCGCACCGAGACGTCGAGCGCGGACACCGGCTCGTCGCAGACGATGACCTCCGGACGCAGCGCCAGCGCGCGGGCGATGCCGATGCGCTGGCGTTGGCCGCCGGAGAACTCGTGCGGGTAGCGGTCGATGTGCTCGGGGCTGAGCCCCACGACCTCGAGCAGCTCCTGGACCCGCCCGTACCGGTCGCCGCCCTGCGCGGCCACGTCCGGGTGCACCAGCAGCGGCTCGCCCACGATGTCCCCGACCGTCATGCGCGGGTTGAGCGAGGAGTAGGGGTCCTGCCACACGATCTGGATGTTGCGCCGGGCGCGCCGCATCTCCTTCGGCTTGAGCCTGCTGATGTCGCGCCCGAGGACCTCGACGGAACCGGAGGTCGGCCGCTCCAGGCCCATGAGCAGCTTGGCGAGGGTGGTCTTGCCGCAGCCGGACTCGCCGACGAGGCCGAGCGTCTCCCCGCGACGCAGCTCGAGGTTCACGCCGTCGACCGCCTTTACTTGGCCGATCGTCCGCTCGAAGACGATGCCGCGGGTGAGCGGAAAGTACTTGACCAGGTCACGCGCCCGTATGACCGTCTCCGGCGACGCCGGCGCCACGCCGTCGGGAAGGTCCTGGCTGGTACCACCGGTCATGAGGCGTCCTCCAAAGCGAGCATCGCAGCGAGCGGTAGCGAGCCAGCAGCGGGGTCCCCGCCGAAACGCGAGGCGTTTTCGTGGGGTGCAGCAGCGGAACGGAGGAGGGGGCCGGGACGCGCTGTCATGCGCCCACGACCTCCTCCCAGTAGTGGCAGGCACTGTCGTGACCGGGGGCGACGTCGTACAGCGGCGGGGCCTCGGCCCGACACCGCTCGCGTGCCAGCGGGCAGCGCGGACCGAACGCGCACCCGGGCGGGATACGCGTGAGGTTCGGGGGAAGGCCCTCGATGACCTCGAGTCGCTGTCCCTTGAGGTCGACCCTGGGGACCGACCGCAGCAGCGCGCTCGTGTACGGGTGGGCGGGACTCTTGTAGATGTCCCGGACCGCCGCGTTCTCCACCACCCGGCCGGCGTACATCACCGCGATGTCGTCGGAGACGTCGGCCACCACCCCCATGTCGTGGGTGATGAGGATCAGGCCCATGTTCCGCTCGGCCTGGATGTCGGCGAGCAGGTTCATGATCTGCGCCTGGATCGTGACGTCGAGGGCGGTCGTCGGCTCGTCGGCGATCAGCACCTCGGGCTCGAGGGCCAGCGCCATCGCGATCATGACGCGCTGCCGCATCCCGCCGGAGAACTGGTGCGGGAAGTGCCTGACCCGGCTCCTCGCGGCCGGGACCCCCACGAGGTCAAGCAGCTCGACGGCCTTCTTCCTGCCCTCCTTGCGGGACGCCCCGCGGTGCATCCGGAACAGCTCGCCGATCTGGAAACCCACGGTGAACACCGGGTTCAGCGCGGACAGCGCGTCCTGGAAGATCATCGCGATCTCGTTGGCGCGGACCTGTCGACGCCGCTCCTCTGGCAAGGTGAACAGGTCCACGCCGCGGTAGCGGACGCTGCCCGCGGTGACGTACCCGGGCGGGGTGTCCACGATGCCCATGATGGCCTGCGCGGTCACGCTCTTGCCGCAGCCGGACTCGCCGATCACGCCGAGTGTGCGGCCGGCCTCGACGGCGTAGCTCACGCCGTTGACCGCCCTGGCGACGCCGTCCCGGGTACGGAACTCCACGTGCAGGTCCTCCACCTCGAGCAGCGGCGCTCCCGGGACGTACCCCAGGTCCCCTCGGGCTTGGACGGCGTGGGTGTCGGTCACGAGGCGGCCTCCCCAGTGTTGATCTCGCAACCGCCTCGCGCGAACTCCGGCGGAGCTTCGCGCTCAGCTCCTTCGCTGCTGAGCATCGCAGCGAGCGCCAGCGAGCGAGGGCGGGGTCCCCACGGAAACGCGGAAGCGCTTTCGTGGGGTGCAGCAGCGGAACGGAGGAGGACGCCGGGATACGTAGTCACGTGCGGAACCTCAGCGGAGTCTCGGGTCGAGGGCGTCGCGCAGCGCGTCGCCGAGCAGGACGAAGCTCAGGACTGTCACGACGAGGAAGATACAGGGGAAGATCAGCAGGTGCGGGTAGCCGGAGACCGCCCACCCTTGTCCCGAGGAGATCAGCAGCCCCCACGAGATCTCCGGCAGCTGCAGTCCCACCCCGAGGAAGGTGAGCGTCGCCGCCAGGGAGACGTAGCCGCCCAGCGCGATCGTCGCGATCACGATCGCCGGGGCGATCGCGTTGGGGAGGATGTGGCGCAGGATGACGCGGCGGTTCGGCGCGCCTATCGCGCGGGCCGCCTGGACGTAGTCGATGTTCATGATCGTCAGTACGCTGCCCCGCATGATGCGCGTCATCTGGCCCCAGCCGAGGGCGATGAGGATCGCGCTGACCGCCCAGATGGAGTGCGAGTTGAGCATGGACAGGATGAGGATCCCGCCGAGGACGAGCGGGAGCCCCAGCACGACGTCCGTCAAGCGGGAGATCAGCGTATCGACCTTGCCGCCGTAGAAGGCGGCGAGGGTTCCCAACGCCACGCCGATGAGTGTCGTCGCCGCGGTGCAGACCACGGCGATGATGACCGAGGGGCGGGCACCGTAGATGGTCTGCGCGTACAGGTCGCAGCCCTGCACGTTGAAGCCGAACGGGTGGCCCGCGGTCGGACCCTCCTTGCTGTGCGCGAGACCACAGATGGTCGGGTCGATGCCCGTCCACAGCCAGGGGAACGCCGCCATCGACGCGATGGTCAGCACCAGCAACGCCGAGATGATGAAAACCGGGTTGTGCCACAGGCCCCGCCAGGCGTCGCCCCACAGGCTCCTGCCCTGACGCCCGCGCCCGCGCCGCCGGCCGGGACCGCCGTCCGGGGTGGCGGCCGTCGGGCCGGCCGCCCTCTCCCCGGCGTCGCTCGGCGGCCGGACCGTCGGGTCAGTCATAGCGGATCCTCGGGTCGAGCACCGCGTACAGCACGTCCACCAGCAGGTTCACGAACAGGAAGACCAACGTCAGGATCGTGACCAGCGCGATGATGACGGGCACCACCCCCTCCGTGGCCGCGCGGAACGTGAGCCCGCCGAGCCCCGGAATGTTGAAGATCCCCTCCGTGACGATCGCGCCGTTGATGAGGTAGCCGACGTCGACCCCCACGTAGGTGACGACCGCGATCAGCGAGTTGCGCAGCGTGTGGACCCCGATGACCCGCCGCCGCCGCAGTCCCTTGGCCTTGGCGGTACGCACGTAGTCGGCGCGGATGTTCTCCAGGATGCTCGTCCGGGTCAGCCGCGCGATCGAGGCCAGCGAGAAGGCACCGAGGACCAGGCCCGGCACGATGAGACTGAGCCACGGGTGGTCGGGGCGGTAGGACACCGTGAAGACGTAGGTCAGCCAGTGTGGTAGCCAGTCGTGGTGCTTCACCCAGAGGCCGATGTAGAGGCCGGAGAAGATCTGTACGAGCACGCCGAGGACGAACACCGGGATCGAGACCAGGAACACCGTCGACACGCGGACGGCGTTGTCGGCGAAGCGGTCCTTGCGGAGCCCGGCGATCACGCCGGAGAGGATGCCGAGAACCGTCTCGAAGACGACGGCGATGATCGTCAGGCGGACGGTGACCGGCCAGGCCCGCCCGATGACCGCGGTCACCGGCTGGAGGTCGAAGTTGGCGCCGAAGTCGCCGCGCGCGTAGCGGCCCAGGCGGTCGACGAACAGCCCGAGGCAGGGGTTACCGGGCTGCCGCAGGCAGGGGTCGTCGAGGTGGAACTGCTCGCGCATGAAGTGCAGGGTGCTCGGGTTCGGCTGCTTGCCGCCGAAGATCGCCCGGACGGGGTCGCCGTTGAGCTGGATCCCGAGCGAGGTGAGGTAGTGCACCAGGAACAGCGTCCCGAACAGGACGGGGATGAACTGCAACACACGCCTGGCCACATAGCGGCCCATTAACTCATGTCCCCTCCGGCCTGTTGCCTCTCCGCTGTCAGCGCAGGTATCTCACCGCGCCCCAGTACTCGTCGACGTAACGGTGCTCGGCGACCTTCACGATCTCCAGCGGGCTCGGCTCGGTCGCGGAGTTGATCGGGGCGTCGATCTCCTTGCCGTCGCCGATGTACATGCCGACGTGGTGGATGTAGCCCTCGCCGCCGTCATGGGCGTAGAAGAGCAGGTCGCCTTTTCGCAGATGGTCGAGGTCGACCGGGGTGGCGCCGCCCCGCAGGGCCTGGTCGGAGGCGTCGCGGGGGATCACGATGCCGTTGCCCTGGTAGACGGTCGAGGTGAAGCCTGAGCAGTCGAAGCCGAACCCCGACCGGCCGGCCCACAGGTACGGCAGGCCCTCGAACATCTTGGCGGTCCGCACGAGGTCGTCGCCCGACGGCTTGGGGATGGCGTCAGTCGACCGGTACACGGTCGCGTCGTCGGCGGACAGCCACTTCTTGCCGTCCGTCGGGGTCGCCACCCGGATGGCATGTGGCGTGCGCGCGATGACCGGCAGCCGGGTGTTGTAGCTGACCTCCATGAACTTCTTGGACAGGTGCGCGTTGCGGTACAGCCACGCCGTGGGCGCACCGTCGACGAGCGCGAACGGGCGGTCCTGGTACCGCGCATATCTCTGGGCGTACTTCGCGCTGTGGGCGAGCTGGGCCGCGGGCATCCAGCCCGGGTACCCGAGTGCGTTCTTCGGCGTCGGCTGCCCCGGTACGGCGACCTTCACCCAGGAGCCCCGGTGCTCGAGGACGTAGACCTCGTGGCCGTAGAGGGTCTGCGTCTGCAGCTCACCGACCAGCCACAGCTTGTCGGACAGCGACATGCCCGCGAGCCACCGCCGGATGTGTACCGGGTTGGTGATCGACGGCGTGTCCACCGGCCGGGCGCGGTCCGGCGACGTCCACAGGGTAGCGACGGACACGTCCACGTACGCGGTCTCGGGCTTCGCGGTGGCCGCGGCGCCCGCGGCGGGCGTGCTG
>JBOHCT010000179.1:0-9001 GCA_050699055.1 Streptosporangiaceae bacterium
GTTCAGCACGCTGCCGAGCGAGTAGTGGGTGCCGTTCGCTCCCGCGGCCTTCTCGACCGCCTCGCTGATCGCGATGCCGAGGCTGCCCGGCGAGTCGGGGTCGTCGGCGAGGATGCGGCGACCGGACTCGGTGACGTCGGAGGGGCTCGGGTGGACTGTCGCGCCCCAGGTCTGCATCATCAGACGGCGGTACGGCTTCTGGTCGTACGAGGCACGGACCATCCACACCTCGCAGCCGAGGCCGAACTGCGCGCAGGCGAACGCGAGTGCGCTGCCCCATTGGCCCGCCCCGGTCTCGGTGGTGAGCTGGCGGGTGCCCTCCACGGCGTTGTAGTAGGCCTGGGCGACGGCGGTGTTGGGCTTGTGGGAGCCGGCCGGGCTCACGCCTTCGTACTTGTAGTAGATGCGGGCGGGCGTGCCGAGCGCTCGCTCGAGGCGCCGGGCGCGGTACAGCGGGGTGGGTCGCCACAACCTGTAGACGTCGACGACATCGTCGGGGATGTCGATGTAGCGCTCGGGTGTGACCTCCTGCTCGATGAGGGCCGCGGGGAACAGCGGCGCGAAGTCCTCGGGGCCGGCCGGTTCCAGTGTCGCGGGATGGAGCGGCGGCGGGGGAGGAGCCGGGAGGTCGGCCAGCAGGTTGTACCACCGACGGGGAATCTCGCTCTCGTCGAGTGTGATCTTGGTGAACTCGTCCATCATGTGCCCTCGCATCCAGCAACTCGTCGACGTGTGAACAATACGAGTGTTGAGGTTTGCCGCACCACCCGACGCACGGGGAGGGACGTCGGCGCACCGTAGACTCAGGCTCCGTGGCAGTCAGCGCCCCGCGGCGAGCCGAGGAGCTCGGCCGTGGCGGCAGGCAGAAGGCGAGCGCGACCAGTGAGCATGGCCGTACGGCTGCGTCCCCCCGCCCACCGTGTCGCACGGTCGGCGGTGGCGCTGTGGGCGATCTACGGGTTGTTCGGGGCGCTCGTGCTCGGCGCCATCGGGGCGGGCGTGGCCTTCGGGCTGGATAGCTGGCAACCGGCCTGGCTGCCGGGGGTCGTGGCCGAGCACGTCTGGTGGGCGCCGTGGATCGGTCTCGTCCTCGCCGCCCCAGGACTGCTCATCGAGCCGTTGTGGCGCTACACCGTTCATCGCTGGGAGGTCAGCGGGGATGTCGTGTACACGTTGAGCGGTTGGTTCGATCGAGAGTGGCGCCTGGTTCCGATCAGCCGCATCCAGACTGTCGACACGACGGCCGGCGCGCTGGAGCGAACCTTCGGCCTGGCCACCCTCCGCATCCGTACTGCCTCGCACGTGGGTTCATCGGAGATCTCCGGGCTCCCCGCGCCGGTCGCCCGCAGTCTGGCTCATGAGCTTGCGGAACGCGCGGGTGAGCTTCGGGACGACGCGACATGACACAACGCGGCGAGCGAGCAGCCGCAGAACCGAGTGCGGACCTCTCCGAGCCCCGCAGGGTGAGCCCGCGCGTCCTCGCGGTCCACCCCTTGCGCGGGTTGCGGCCGCTGATCATTCCGGTCGTGGTCGTGCTCGTCGCCGGCGGCACGTTCGACGCCGGACGGATCGTCACCGTCCCCGTCGCCCTCGCGCTCGTCCTCGTCGGCTCACTCGTCCGTTGGCTGACTTTCACCTACCGCATACGTTCCGACCGGCTCGAGATCTCCCGTGGCCTGCTCGGGCGACGGACCAGCACTATCCCGCTCGATCGGATCCGTGGGGTCGACCTGACCGCCTCAGCGTTGCATCGCCTACTCGGCCTGGCCGTCGTGCGCATCGAGGCGGCCGCGGGCGGCGAGCGCAAGAACGAGGGGTCTCTCGACGCCGTGACCCTCGAGGAGGCTGAGCGCCTGCGGGCGGTGCTGCTTCGCCGTGCCGGCGTCGGTGGTGAGCCCGAGCCGAGGTCGGCGGACGAGGAACACGTGCTCGCTGAGCTGCGGCCCGCGTGGTGGCGCTATGCTCCGCTGTCCGCCGGCTACCTCCTCGCCCCGCTCGCCGTTCTGGGCAGCATAGTCGGCCTGGCGAGCGAAGTCGCGAGCGATCTCGGTGTCGACCCGACGCCGGAAACGGTACGCGACGCGTTCGAGGGAGGGCTGGTATCCCCATGGCTCATCATCGGCCTCGTGGCAGGGTTCGTTGTGTGCGTACCTCTCTTCGCCGTGGCGTCGTTCGCCCTGGTCAACTGGCACTTCAGGGTGCTCGTACGGGATGGGTCGCTCGTCTGCGAGCGTGGGCTCCTCACCCGCCGCAGCGTCTCTCTGGAGCGGCGTAAGATCCGCGGCTTCGAGCTGCGCGAGGGGATCCTCGAACGGCTCGGCGGTGCGGCCAGCCTGCAGGCCGTCGTCACGGGCGTCGCCGACCAGGCACATCGCGCACAGCTTCTGCCGATCGCTCCGCGCGTCGCCGCGCTCACCACCGCGTCCCGAGCGGTCGCAAGCTTCCACACCGCGCTGAGACCCCATCCCAGGGCGGCTCGGACACGACGGCTCGTGCGCGCGGTCGTACCGTGGATCTTGCTCGCGGGCCTCGCCGTGGCCGCCCATCAGATATGGCTGGCGCTGGCATTCGGCTGCGTGGCCGCCCTGGGAATCCCCCTCGGCCTCGATCGGTATCGCTCCCTTGGGCATGCGACAGACGAGGCGTGCGTGAGCGTACGCTCCGGCTCGCTGCGCCGGGTTCAGGCAGTCGTCCAACACCGAGCCATCGTCGGCTGGACCATCCGGCAGACCTGGTTTCAGCGGCGCGTGGGGCTCGCGACGCTTGTCGTCGGAGTCGGTGCGGGAAGCGGCGGCTACCCCGCCGTCGATCTGGCGGCTAACGAGGCGACGGCGTTCGCCCGCGAGGTCGCGCCCGAGCTGCTGGCGCCGTTCTCTCTCGAACTCAGTCGCGGCGACGGTGAGTGCTGAACATGATCTCGTCCCACGACGGGACGGATGCTCGGCGCCCCCGACCGCCGGCGGCGCGGCGTTTGCGCTGCTGCGGTTCCGCGTCAGCGGGCGGCGGTGCGGGCTCGGCCGGCTCCTCCTTCGCCTGCTGAGGCTCAGGCGTGGGATCGGGCTCGGAGGGTGTCTCTGGTTCGGCCGGAGGGGCCGCTGCGATACGCGGAACGAAAGGCGTGACGGTCTCGCCCGCGAGGTCGTCGGGGAAGGAGAGCCTTGACGCTTCCTCGTCGACCGGCGAGACGTGGCGCCGTGCGGGATCGAAGATCCACTCGGCGGAATGCGGGCGGGTCGCGACCTGGTAGTGGAGACGGATCTTCCATGTGCCGTCCTCACGCTTCCAGGAGTCCCAATCCGCGTTGTCAGCGTCGACGCCACGGGTCCGGAGGCGATCGGCGACGATCTCGCCGAGCAGCGGGCCCGATGTCGTGTCGCCTGGGCGGCGAATAGAGGTCCGCTGGGCCTCTTGAGCCATGAACTCTCTTTCCTGGAGCACAGGGCCCTCGAACCACCGAACGCGGTCGATCGGGATACCGGCGGCTTCCGCGATGTCGTCCGCCGTCTCTCCTGCACGAATGCGCGCCTGGATCTCCTTGGGTCGCAAGGGGCTCTCCACTTCGATCTGCAGCTGGCCGAGGCGGGACACGTGTCCGCTGACAGCGGCACGCAACCGCCCATCGATGGGGAGCGAAAAGCGTGTGCCTCGAACCGGGGAGGCGAGCACGAGGTAGGTGCCGTCCTCGCTCACAGCGACGAGGCGCAGCTCCTGCATGCCCGTCCCTCCGCGTCCGTTCCCCGGATTCG
Source organism: Streptosporangiaceae bacterium (assembly GCA_050699055.1). Lineage (GTDB taxonomy): Bacteria > Actinomycetota > Actinomycetes > Streptosporangiales > JBOHCT01 > JBOHCT01. Next base: position 3,747 of record JBOHCT010000179.1, read on the forward strand.
AGTGTGTCGTTTCGTCCGCCTTGTGGCCAGCACCTGGCGCGGCATGTCGAACCTACCGAGCACCTGGCCCGTCCGCTGGAGTGACCCCCTCCATCACAACGCGCCCGTGTTCAGCAGACGGTTGTGCGTGTTCGCGGGAACGCCGTGCAACACACCCTTGTCGGCGTTGGACTCGATCCAACGCGTGATCGTCGATGCGCTGGCGTCACCATAGGCGCTCTCATACAGGGCCGCCACGCCGGCGACGTGGGGGGCCGCCATGGACGTCCCGGTGAGCGTGCGCTTGCCACCGTTCAGCCAGTCGGAAGTGATGTCGACGCCGGGAGCGTAGACCTCCACGCACTTTCCGTCGTTGCTCCACTGTGTCGCCTTGTCGTGGTCGTTCGAGGCGGCGACCGTCATGACGCCCGTCGCCCCGGCGGGCGAGGCATCGCACGCGTCGCCGGATCCGTTGCCCGACGCCGCCGTCAGGTAGACGCCGGAGCGCACGAGCCGCGTCGCGGCGTCGTTCAGAGAGGGGGAGTGCTCACCGTCCAGGGACATGTTCGCGATCGCCCGCCCGGGAGCGTGCGCCGCGACCCAGTCCATGCCCTCGATGACATCGGAGAGGTTGCCGGACCCGTCGCAGTCGAGAACCCGCACGCCGCGGAGGCTGACACGCTTGGCGACCCCCCACGTGCGACCCCCGATCGTGCCCGCGACATGGGTGCCGTGGCCGCCGCAGTCCCGACCACTGCCGCCGGTCGCGTCGTACACGTCGCGGGCCCGTCCACCGAAGTCGGCCACGGAGGTATCGATGCCCGTGTCGATCACGTACGCCGTGACGCCCTTGCCTTTCGCCTTGGTGCGGTAGTGGCCGTCGAGCGGGAGGGTGGGCTGGTCGAGGCGGTCGAGCCCCCATTCGACCCCGGTCGCGTGGATGCGGCGGTCCTGCTCGATCCGCGTCACGGCGGGGTCGCGCCGCAGGGCCGCGAGCTGTTGATCATCCAAAGGGGCGGCGAAGCCGTTGAGCACGTGGTGGAAGACCTCGACGGCAGTGCCGTCGAGGAGGCGAGGAGCGACACCCGCCAGGACGTCGCGTACGGCGTGCCCCTGCCGCATCGTCACGATGTAGCGGTGCGGCACCCCGTCCCCCCCCGCCCGGAGGACCGGGGCATGGTGACCGTTCGAGGGCTGCCCGGTGGGAAGGGAGCCCACTCCGGGCAACGTTCCCAGAACAGGCGCCCCCAGAACAGGCGCTCCCACGACAGGCAGGAGCGCGGCGACGGCCACGGCCAGCTTCTTCACGATGCCTCCAAGTTCGGCTCCCCGACGCAGCCAGCGGCGTGACGGGAAGGCTCACCGGCTAGCACGGTCCTAAGGGCAGCGAGCGGGGGCCGTCAAGCCACCCCGAAACATTCGGCGCCGGGTGGTGACGTCGATACCGACAAGTGAGGCCAATCGGGGGACAGCCGTACCGACCGGTCGAAAACGCCTGGAACCTGGGCGTAGTCTCTGGGGTTCGGAGACGGAGGATGTGATGGTGAGGCGACCTCAGCTAGGCGCGACCCCGGTGGCCGCCAGCGCTCTGGCCAGCTTTTCCGCCGCTGTGGCCGCCTCGTTTCTCGGGGTCTACGGCACCCTCGCGGGAGCGGGGTTGATGGCGGCGGTGGCGACCGCGGGAACGGCGGTCTACCAGCATTACATGGAGCGCACCACCGAGCGACTGCGCGGCGTGCACATCTCCGTTCCGCGCGTGCGCATCCCCCAAGGGAAGTTCGGGCGGGCCGCGCGCGTGTCCCGGGACGAAGGGGGCAAGACCTCCACGGCAGGCGTCGCGGAGGAGCGCAAGCGGAGCGGGTACCTGTCCCGGTTGCCCGGATGGTTCTCTGCGCGACGTCGTTTCCTCGGCTACATAGGGGGCGGCGCTCTGGCGTTCGTCATCGCCCTCGTCGCCGTCACCGTGATCGAGGCCGGGGCAGGCTCCCCGATGTACCAGCTTGTCCGCGGGCGCGCGGACGGTCCCGGTACCACCTCCTTCGGCTCCGCCGTGCGGGGCACGTCCGACCACGGGCCGCAGGGCCATCCCGACCGCGGCAAGGCCCCGATGGCGCCCAGCCAGCCGTCGAGTACGGCCACCGCGTCGGACAGACCCTCGACTTCCCCGAGCGTGAAACCGTCCACTCCGGCCAGCCCTTCGACCGCGCCCAGAACGCGGCCGTCCCCGTCGCCTTCGGCGGGTTCTACCTCACCCGTTCCCGAGCGGTCGGGTGGGCCGGTAGCCTCTCCCCAGTCGAGCCACTCCCCGTAACGGCAGGGGCGGGCCAAACCCCCTCTCCACTGAGGCATGCGTAGGTAGGAGGCGGCGAGGGCAACGATGCCGCTGGGTAACCGTCCGTACGCTCGCTCGTTGGACCATCCGTGAGAGCGAGGCTGCGCACCGCCGTTCCCGCGATCGCCACCGCTGTGGCCGTCTGCCTGGGCGGAACCGCGGTGACGGCCGCCGGCTTCGTCGTCGCCTCCACCGCGGTCCCCGGGGGCGAACAGCCACATGCCTTCCCGTCGAGTTCCAGTGGGCATACGCCGGCCGTGTCGCCCGAGCACCGGCCGCGCATGGTGACGACTCCCGCGTCTCGGGTCGCCCCGCTTCGCCGTGTTCTGCCGCCCGACCTTCTCGTCGTCGCCAAGCACCCGCTCGATTCCACCCGGGTGGGCGAGATCAAGACGCTGGACGGGGTTCGGGCTGTCATCACGTTCGACGCGGGCGCGCTGCGTGTGGGCGGCCGGCCGATCAACGTGTTGGGGGTCGACCCGTCCGAGTTCCGGTCATGGACGCCGCCGCATACGGCGGCCTCGAACGCCCTGTGGAAGGCACTCGCCCAGGACGATATGGTCACCTCCTTCGCCGCCCGCAAGGCGTATCACCTCAAGCTTGGCGACATGTACAAGCTCAGAGGCAAGCGGAGGGAGCGAGTGCGCCTCGGCGGGGTCGCCGCGCTGGGACTGCCCGGGATCGAGGCGCTGGTCAAACGCGAGACCGGCCGCAGGCTCGGGCTCGTCCATGACCTCGGGCTCCTCGTCAACGCCCCCGGCGTGCCCATGGGGAAGCTCAAGAGAACGCTCCGGCTCGTACTGGGGCACGATGCCCAGCTGTTGAGTACGCGGGACGCGACGTCTCCCGCGCACGCCCCCGCGCCGGGCACGTCCGGGCCGTCGCACTCCCCGCCGGGCAAGGCAACGACGTACAAGCAGCTGTACATGCGGGCTGCGGCCACCTGCCCGGGGTTGTCATGGACGGTCCTCGCCGCGATCGGGCAGATCGAAAGCGGTCATGGCCGCAACAACGGGCCGTCGAGTGCGGGCGCCCTCGGCCCGATGCAGTTCATGCCGAACACCTGGCGAAGCTACGGCGTGGACGGCGACGACGACGGCGTGGCCGACATCAACAACCCTTACGACGCCGTGCCCGCCGCCGCCCGGTACCTGTGCGCGCACGGCGCGGGGAACGGCGACGCGGGGCTGCGGCGCGCGGTCTATGCCTACAACCATGCGCACTGGTACGTCCGTGAGGTGCTGGGGCTGGCCCGGGCGTACGCCAGGCAGTACGGCTGACGGAAGGAGCGGGCGGCCCTGATTGGATGGGGACATGACCGGTCCCGGCTACGACGCCCTCTTGCTCGTCTCTTTCGGCGGGCCGGAGGGACCCGAGGACGTCATACCGTTTCTCGAGAACGTCACGCGGGGGCGGGGAGTGCCGGCGAAACGGCTGCGGGAGGTCGCCGAGCACTACTACCGCCTCGGCGGGAGCCCGATCAACGCGCAGTCCCGGGCGCTGCGGGATGCCATCGCGGGCGACTTCAGGAAACACCACGTCGGGCTGCCCGTCTACTGGGGTAACCGCAACTGGCACCCGTTCCTCGTCGACGCCCTTCGCGAGATGGCTACGGACGGCGTGCGCCAGGCTCTGGCGTTCGTCACGGCGGCGTACAGCTCATACTCCAGCTGTCGGCAGTACCGCGAGGACATCGCCCGGGCCCAGGAAGAGGTGCGCGCCGAGAAGGATGCTGTCGCTCCGCGCGTCGACAAGCTGCGGCACTTCTTCAACCATCCCGGCTTCGTCGAGCCCATGGCCGCGAACGTCCGGCGCGCTCTCGCCGTACTGCCAGAAGAGCAGCGTGACCGGGCCCACCTCGTCTTTACCGCGCACAGCGTCCCCGTCTCGATGGCCGAGTCGAGCGGGCCGGCGGGGGGCGACTACGTTCGTCAGCTCTCCGAGACGGCCGCGCTGATCGCCGAGCGCGTCAGCCCGCCCGACCTGCCCTGGCAGCTGGTCTTTCAGAGTCGAAGCGGGCACCCGTCCCAGCCCTGGCTCGAGCCCGACGTCTGCGATCACCTGATCGACCTGCACGCGAAGGGAGTAGACGCCGTGGTTGTCGTGCCCATCGGCTTCGTCTCCGACCACGTCGAAGTGATCCACGACCTTGACGACGAGGCGGGGAGCGTCGCCCGGGTGCGCGGGATGAGCTTCGTCCGTGCCGCGACCCTGGGCCCTGACCCCAGGTTCGTCGCCATGGTGCGCGGTCTCGTGAGCGAGCGCACGGAGCCTGGCGTGGCGCGTCCCACGCTCGGAGGTCTGGGAGCGAGCCACGACGCCTGCCCGGCGGGTTGCTGCCCGAACCCTCGCGGACCGCCTCCCGCCGCGGCCGGCGCCAGCGGGTGACATGCCTCCTGTCGTCGGTCCGCCGCCTGGAAAGATTGGTCGCGTTCGGCTGAAGCCGGCCGTCTGCGCCGCACCGCGGAACGGAGGATCCGTGACGCCCTTCCACGATCTAGAGGCCTACATCGCGATCCCCCGGGCGGCCGGGCTCTGGGTCTCCCCGGACGGCGGGCGGCTGGTGACGACGGTCTCCGCGTCCGCTCCCGACGGGAAGCGGTTCGTGACGTCGCTGTGGGAGGTCGACCCGACCGGTGAGCGCGAGCCGCGGCGGTTGACCCGTTCCTCGTCCGGCGAACAGACGCCGGCCTTCCTGCCGGACGGCAGCGTGCTGTTCGTATCGCGCCGGCCCGACCCGGATGCCGAGGGGGCCGACGAGGAAGCCGATGGGAAGGCTGCCGCGCTGTGGCTGCTGCCCGCCGGCGGGGGAGAGCCCCGCCAGGTGGCGACCCGCCCGGGCGGCGTCACCTCCGTCGCCGTCGCCCGCGACGCCGGCACCGTCGTGTTCTCCTCGCCCGTCACGCCCGGCGACGCGGCCTCCGACGACGCACGCCGCAGGGCC
>JBOHCT010000180.1:0-8949 GCA_050699055.1 Streptosporangiaceae bacterium
CGCTTGAGGCACTCCGGAAGCGTTACCGTCGCCGTCTCGGAGTCGAAGACCGGGGGGTTGCGGTCGGCCTCTTCGAAGGAAGCAGCAAGGTCTTCCCGCGCCAGCCGGTCGACCTCCGCGAGCACGCCCCGGGCCGTGTCCTCGTCCATCTCCGCGTACGGGCCGGCGCCCAGTACCTCCTGACGGCCCAGGACCTCGAACAGGTTGAACTCGAGGTCTCGGAGGTTGCTTCTGTAGTGGCCCATGCCGCCGCTCCGGTGGTCCCGTCCGGGTCGATACTGATCAGTAACACATAATGCTACCCGTCGGTAACGAAGGCAAGCGACACCAGGCCGGGAGAGCGAACGGGCTGGGGCGGGGCCGCTCGTTGCGGGAAAGGTGATCACGTCTGCTGGGCTGATGACCGCGGCCGCGCCGGAAATGCCCGGGCCCGTCGTCACCCACCCAGTGACCGTGAGCGCCGGGCGAGGACCCTCATGGTGCGGCGGGCTCCGTCAGGCACCGGGTCCGGTCCCGACCGGGAGATCCTTGCTGGCAGGTCTGCGATGATCGGCGCCAGGTCACCGAGGGTCACGGCGGCGTACACCCGGTCCATGCGCCACTGAAAGTCGGGGAGATCCAGCAACCCGTTGGTGAATGCCTCTTTGAGCCGCGCGGCGATCGACTCTCTGTCTCCGTTGCTGGCACGTCGCGCGAGATCGTGTACGTCCATGGGCCCTCCAGGGAGATCGTTCGGCTCCAGCCTGGAACGGGCGCGGTCCCGCTATCGTCAGGGACGACCCCTGATCGGACCCTGGCATTTCCCTGAGCCGCGCCGCGAGATGCGCGGCCGGCGACTTATCGCCTGACGCCGTCGACCGGAACAGCAGCGCCGGTATCCATCGCAGGGTCGGGGACGGGCTCGCCCCAGGCCTGCCGGACGGGGAGGACGCCCGCCCATACCTCGCGGTCCATGTCCCCCGGCTCGTCCTTCGGTGGTCCGGTCCGTACCTTGACTGAGGCCTCGTCGAGGGACAGCGCGAGAACGGAGGTCTGTGCCAGTTCCTTGCGGTTCGGCCGCCGCGCGACGTCCCAACGGCCGGGGGTGAGGTGCTCGGACACCGAAATCGGCGGCGAGGCTGTCGTTGACCGCCCGCCAGTCGCCGTGGTTCAGGCGGTCGAAGAGGAGCCGCACCTGTTTGGCGACCGCGGCACGGTAGAGCACGGGCGCCGTTACCAGCATCCCGGCCGCCGCGAGCGCTCGCCGATCGCACGCGTCTCTCATGGGTCCATACCTCCGTTCCAGCCATCCTGCCAACTTGATCGGTGGCGTGCCGCCCCCGGCATAGGGTGATGACATGAAGATCGGTTTCGCCGCACCCATTTCCGGCTCGTGGGCCACTCCGGACATCGTGCGCCGTCTCATCCGGCGCGCGGAAGATCGCGGGTACCACTCCACGTGGACGTTCCAGCGACTCCTCTTCCCGACCGGGGGAGGCATTCCCGAGGTCTACCGCAGTGTGCAGGACCCGATCGTCACGCTCTCGTACCTCGCCGGCCAGACGTCCCGGATCCGGTTGGGCCTGGGCGTCGTGAACATGCCGTTCGTCTCGCCGACACTGCTCGCCAAGCAACTCGCCTCCCTGGACATCCTCTCCAGCGGACGGCTTGACGTGGGCCTCGGGCTTGGTTGGTCGAAGGACGAGTTCATCGCGTCCGGTGCGCCATACGCCGGTCGAGGGCGGCGGGCTGAGGAGTTCATGAGCGCGCTGCGAACCCTGTGGACCGAAACAGTTGTGGAGCATCGCGGCGACTTCTACGAGCTCCCCCCTGCCCAGATGAACCCCAAGCCCGTACAGCGGCCCCATCCCCCGATCCTGCTCGGCGCGTCCGCGGAGCCGGCGCTGCGGCGGGCCGGGCGCCTCGCGGACGGGTGGATCAGCAGCAGCCGCGCCGACCTGACCGCGCTCGGTGGCGCGATCGCCACCGTGAAGAGCGCCGCCCGTGCGGCCGGACGCGATCCTGAACGGCTGCGTTTCGTCTGCCGGGGCGTTGTTCTCGTCCGCACGCCCGGCGACCCGAACCGTCGTCCGCTCACGGGGTCGCTCGAGGAGATCAAGGGCGACTTCGGCGTCATACGCGACCAGGGCGTGACGGAGCTGTTCCTCGATCTCAACTACGATCCCGAGATCGGCTCGCCCGACGCCGACGCCGACAAGGCGACGCGCCGCGCCGAGGACGTCATCGACGCCTGCGCCCCCTGACAATCGACAGACGGTCAAGGTCTCAGTTTGCGGTCCAGGAGGGCAGTTCACTTCGCGTACCGACCGCGGGTGAGGATCTTGCTGCGGTCGTTCGCCCGGAGGCACTAGCGGCCGGCGAGGCGTGCGATCACGGGTGCGAGCGCACGCAGGGAGTGCTCGTGGACGCTGATGTAGGAGATGCCGAGCTCGTCGCGCTGCCGCAGGAGCTGGTCGGCCATCTCGTCGGGCGTGCCCAGGAGCAGGAACGGCGTCGTCAGGATCTGGTCCGCGGTCAGGTAAGGAAGCAGGTCCTGAAGCTCCCTCGCGGTGGTGTTCCGGTCATCGGTGATGACAACGCGCTGGACCAAGGCGTTGATCTCCAGCGACGCGAGCCTCTCACCCGCCAAGCGGCGGACCAGGTCGACATACAGCGCCCCGCCCTCGCGGTCGAGCAGGCGAAACGTTCCCGGCGGCTCGCCTGGCGCCTGCCTGACCCCGCCGAGGCCGACGATGTCGGCGGTTCGGGACGCGAGACGCAGCACAGGTTCGCTGCTGCCGCCGACGAGCAGCGGTGGGTGGGGCGCCTGCGCCGGCCTCGGCTGATGATCGGGATCCGCGAGCCGTCGTTTCGTCTCCTCGACCGTCGCCTCGAGCCGCGCGGCCCGTTCCCGGAAGCCTTCCCACGGGATCCCCGCGTCGTCGAACTCGCTCTTCATGTGTCCGGCGCCGATGCCGACCTCGAACCGTCCGCCGGTGAGCTGGTCGGCGGTCGCGATCTCGCGGGCGAGCAGCGCCGGATTCCAGAAGCCCGCGTTGAGTACGAACGTGCCGACGCGCAGGTGCTCCGTGGCGTACGCCGCGGCGACCGCCGCGCTGAAAGGCGCCGCGCAGCCCAGGTGGTCGGGCACCACGAGCAGGTCGTACCCGAGGCGCTCCGCCTCCCGCGCACGGGCTACCCATTCCTCGCGCGAGGGAAGGGTCGCGGTGTTGACCGCGAATCTGAAGGTTTTCACGGGGGCAGCCTCGCATGCGTCGTCCCAGCGTGCCGCCGGCGATCGCGACGAGCGTAATGGGTAGTTTCTGTGTTCGTGGTCACGTCCCGCCAGGGTGGAGCCGGATCAAGGAGCGATGAGATGCGGGTTGAGGTCCGCGCGGTCCCAGCCGACAGCGCGGTGGCGACCGGGCTCCTCGGCAGGTACGTCGGGGAGCTCGGTAGGCGGTTCCCGGATGGTTTTGATCCCGCGAGGACGGTCTCGGCCGAGCCGACGGAGCTGAGCCCGCCACGGGGCGCCTTCCTCGTGGTGTGGGTCGATGAGGAACCCCGCGGCTGCGGCGCCGTCGGGAGCCTGAGCCAGGGCATAGCGGAGATCAAGCGGATGTGGATCGACCCCGCTGTCCGGGGTGCCGGGCTCGGTCGTCGGTTGCTCACGGCCCTGGAGGGCGCCGCACGCCGCCGCGGTCACCACGAGGCGCGCCTGGACACCAGTGCCCATCTCCCCGAGGCGATCGGGTTGTATCGATCAGCGGGGTACGAAGAGATCTCCGCCTACAACGACAATCGCTACGCTGCTCACTGGTTCGTCCAGGCACTTGAGCCCTCGTCCCAGGGGAGATCCGCGTGTACATAAAGGTGCGTCCGGCGGAGCAAGGGGACGCGGCCTGGATCCGCGCGCTTCTGGAGCGGTCTTGGGGCTCGACCGAGATGATCGTGTTGGGTCGGGTCCGTCACACCGACGCCCTTCCCGCGCTCGTCGCCGAGATCGACGGCATGGGCGTCGGGCTGCTCACGTACGAGGTCAGTGGCGACGCGCTGGAGGTCGTCTCCCTGGACGCCCGCGAACGCCGCCGTGGCATAGGCACGGCTCTGATCGACGCCGTACGCGAGCTCGCGGAGATCCGGAGGTGCCGTCGCGTGTGGCTCATCACCACCAACGACAACCTCGACGCGCTGCGCTTCTACCAGCGGCGCGGTTTCCGGCTGGCGAGCTTGCACCCCGGCGCGGTCCGCGCGGCGCGTCGCCTCAAACCGAGCATCCCTGAGGTTGGCGAGTACGGCATCCCCCTCCGCGACGAGATCGAGCTCGAGTTGGTCGAGGCCAAGACCCGATAGTTCCGCCCGCGAAGATCCGCATCTGTGGTGTCAACGGGCAGTATTCGCTGCGCTTGGACCACAGGCGCGGATCATGGTTACCCAACCACCCGTCTGGGGGAGCCCGGTCACGACGACTGGGTGCGCTCCAGCTTCTGGCGCAGGTCCTCGGCGTTCTCGGCGGTGACGTGCTCCCGGCCGCGGACGGCCATCCACTGATCGCGAAAGGGGTCGTGGACGATCCCCCACGACGGGAAGCGGGACCGCAGTGTCGAGAGAGCCGACGGCTGCCTGTTGATCTCGAACCAGACGACCCAGCCGGAGTTGTCGCCCGACTGACCCCAGCGGTCGGCCAGCTGCTCGACAAGCGCCAGGCCGCGACCGGCCTCGAAATACTCGTTCGGGTCCTTGCGGTTCGTCCGCGGCCGCCCGATCGCCCCGTCGTCGTGCACCTCCACTCTGACCCGCGTCTCCTCGAACACGACCACGACCTCGAAGGAGCCGCCGTACCCGGAGGCGGTGTGGTGCAGAGTATTGGTGGCCAACTCGCTGACAAGAAGCTCGGCGCTGTCGAGCACCGGTGGGTCGTCGCCGATGACCTCGCGTACGAAACGACGAGCGTCGGCAACCCGCTCCGGTTTGCCGGGGAACCGCTGCCGTCTCGTGGCGCCGGTCACGTGAGCCTCTCCTCCCCTCGCGCCCGTAACCTCTCGCACGCGATTGTTCCTCCCCCGAGTACCGGTCGGCTACGCGCGATCTACTGTCGGTCCTCTTCGCGCAGTCGGCAAGCGCGGGTCCACAGGCCGCGTGACCTGCCTCTCCTTCCCCCGCCTCCGCTTCGCAGGTGAGCCACTGGCCAGGTTCGGTATCCTGGGTACAGGCCTACCGGTGAGGGTGGGTCCCGGACGAGATGCGCGCCGTACCCGGCCGTGCGAAGACGACGCGCACCACGCCCTATGAATGTCTTCTTTCAAGTGCTGCAGATCGTCGGCGCGCTGCTTGTGCTCTCGGGGTTCGTCCTCGCGCAGTTTCGCGTGCTCGATGTCGCGTCGTACCCGTACCTGCTCGTCAACACCGTCGGTTCCGCTCTCCTCGCCGTCTTGGCCCTGCTCGGCGGCCAGTGGGGGTTCCTTCTGCTCGAAGGTGTGTGGGCCCTCGTCTCGGCGTATGGGCTCGCCCGGACGATGCTGGCCTGCCGGTGGCCCACGGCGCACTAGCAGGTCCGGTCGGACGAGGCCTCGACCGTGCGGGCAGAGGGGGTGCCCTGGGCGCCACCCCCGGTGCCCGGCGCCGAGAACACCGGCCCGGTCGTCGAACGTACGACAAGGTGGGGCACGACCAGGGTGCGTCGCGGGGGACGGTTGGGCTCGGCGATCCGCGCGGCGAGCAGGCGGGCCGCGGTCCGGCCCATCTCCCGACGCGGCTGGTTGACGGTTGTGAGTGACACGTGGCGGATCGCCGCCAGGTGGGTGTTATCGTACCCGACGACGGACACGTTGTCGGGTACGCTCAGACCGAGTTCCACGGCGGCCGAGAGGGTACCCACCGCGCCGAGGTCATTGGGGGCGAAAACCGCCGTCGGCGGCCGGCGGGACGCGAGCAACGCATGGGCCGCGTGGCGGCCGCCCTCCTCGGTGAAGTCTCCCGGCTCGACGAGTATGTGCCGATCGAACCCGTGGCGGCGCATGGCTGTGACATAGCCCTCGCGGCGGGTCCTCGCGGTCGCGGACGGAGCGCCCTCGATATGGGCGATGCGGCGATGGCCCAGCTCGACCAGATGGTCGACCGCCAGCTGGGCGCCGAGGGTATCGTCATCGACGACGATGTCGACCCTCTGGAGGCCGGCGTCGAACTCGCCGACCACGACCGTCGGCACGCCGAGCGTCGTGCGGGCGAGGGCCTTGCTGTCGGGCACGACGCTGAGCAGCACCAGCCCGTCGACGCGTAGCTCCAGGAAGGCGTCGATCGCCTCAAGTTCGAAGGTGGCGTTCCAACGTCCGCTGCCGAGGAGCAGCCGCAACCCGTCCTGGTACAGCGTCTCCTGCAACCCGTCCAGGAACTCCGCGAAGAAGGGGTTGTGCAGGTCCGCCACGAGGGCGCCGACCAGACGCGTACGGCCCTCGACGAGGCTTCGGGCGACCGCGTTGGGACGGTAGCCCAGCTCGCGCGCGGCTTGGAGGACCGCCTCACGCCGCTTCTCGCTCACGTGCGGAGAGCCACGGAGCACCAGCGACACGAGGGACTTCGACACGCCAGCGTGTGCGGCTACGTTGCGGATCGTGGGCTTACCTGACGCCCTGCGCCGACCGCGCTCAGTACCCGCGCCCGCCTTCTCCCTCCCCTTACGGCCGACCCCATTACGTGGAGCCGACAACTCCGGCCGCTCGGGGATACGGAGGTTGCCCCCGCGGGGCGCTGAGGCTCGTCGCTCAGTGCCCGCCATCGCGTTCCCGTTCCATGTCTCCAAGGTTGACACATTCTGTCACGTGCGGCACGTCGGTGCCTCACGTGGTCAGATCAATGACGACCTTGACGGCCTCGCCTGAGCGGGCGGCGGCGATCCCGTCGGGCAGCCGTTCGAGCGGAAGCTCATGCGAGACGATCGGGTCGAGGTCCACGATCCCCTGCTCGAGAATGCGCACTGCGTCGGGGAACGTGTGGTCGCCCACATACGTGCCGAAGACCTGCAGTTCGCCGCGCGTGACGTCGAACTGGCGTACGGTATCGCGGGCGCCAGCGTTCATACCGAAGAGCAGGACACGCGCGCGGGGGCGGGCCACCTCGATCGCGGCGGGCAGCTGAGAGCCCACGGCATCGATAATGACGTCCGCTCCGAGCCCCCCGGTGACGCGGTGCACGATCTCGGACACGCGCCCGGCGCGAGGATCGACGGTGTGGCAGGCGCCCATCCGGGACGCGGCCGCGCGTCGGGTCTCATCCGGCTCGACCACGACGCACCGTGCGCCGGCCGCACGCAGCAGCGCCTCGAAGATCAACCCGATCGCGCCCGCCCCGAAGATCACCGCGACCTCCCCTGGTTCGGGGCGCGCTTGACTGAGGCCGTTGAGCACACACGACAGCGGTTCGGCGAGTGCGGCGATCCGCCGCGGCAAGGCGTCACTCACGCGATGGCACGCCCGTGCGGGTACCGCCACGGCATCCGCGAGCCCTCCGTCACGAAAGATGCCGAGGCTGGTGAAGTTCTCGCAGTGGTTGCGCAGGCCGCGTTTGCACGGCAGGCAGGACCCGCATGCGAGGTTGGGCTGGACGACGACGCGATCCCCGGCGCCTACGCCGTAGACACCGGCGCCACACTCCGTGACATTGCCGACGATCTCGTGGCCGAGGATCACCCCCGGCGTGGCCGGGTGGCCCGGTGGGTCCTCAAGAATATGCAGGTCCGTGCCGCAGATCCCACATGCCTCCGGAGCGACGACCACCTCGCTCGGGTCGGTGACTCTCGCCAGCGGACGGGAAGTGAGTCGCGCATCCTCCGGACCAGCGAAGATCGCCGCGCGCATGGTGCGCCTGTCCGGCGTGCGCGGAGAAGAGGTGGGAGTCGCCATCAGTGCCATCCCCTTGGGCCTTCCGAATACCCAGCGCGTTGGAGCGCTCCACAAGGAGCGTCGCCGACACTGCCAGGCAACTCGTCCTGAGGCTCAAGCGCGCCACGCCAGAAGTGTATGGAACGTTCCACAGACTTGCGTCTGCCGTGTCCTCTGTCAATGGGCCAGGAGGACAGGCCTCACCCTGGCGAGGGTCTCGGTGCCTGGGGCGCGCTTGCTCGGCCGTATACCGAGGGAAGGGGAAACTTGTCGGGACGGAGGCTTTCCCGCCCGGCGCAGGCGGAGAACGCGGGGCGACCCCGGCCGCGCCAGGATCGCCCCGCGTAGCTGAATGACACCTAGTGCGACCGCTGCTGCGGGAAGCCCGCGAGCAGGGCGCGAACCTCGGTCTCGCGGTAGCGACGGTGGCCACCCAATGTGCGGATCGAGGTCAGCTTCCCAGCCTTCGCCCACCGCGTCACCGTCTTGGGGTCGACGCGGAACATGGTCGCGACCTCAGCCGGAGTGAGCAGCGGTTCGGTCTCGGGCGTACGTGTGGTCATGTCTGCGGCCTCTCCTCCGTGGACCGATGGCGGCGATCCTGCGGCAATCCTCGCGCTTGCGTCAGGATGACCGAAATGACCCGGATGGACCACCTCGGTGTCCCCCCCAAACCGGACTCCGTCGACGCCACGCGACACCGTGCGGATCGCTGCACGGGGAGCCCCACGTTTGAGTTACGCTCTGTGATTGTAGCGATACGTATCGTCGCAGGGACCCGTATTCGGGAAAATTTGGGACTCAGTTCGCGGATTCGAGCGCCTGTACGCCGCGCCAGCGCGCCAGTAGCCGCTCGTACAAAACGCCGGCCAGCTGAGGATGACCGGTCTCCAAAGCTGTCAGTGTGGCCGCGACGTCGGCGACCGACTGGTCAGCCCGCAGCCGATCGTCGTCGAGAAGATGGACAAGCCCACCGTAATCGAGTTCGACGAGCGAATGCGGATGGAACTCCTCCAACCAGCGCCCCAGCTCCTCGACGCTGGCCAGCGTAGCCCCCGCCCCCGCCCCGCGGCGACTCACCGCCAGGGCGCGG
>JBOHCT010000181.1:0-8870 GCA_050699055.1 Streptosporangiaceae bacterium
GCGCGGGATCTCAGGGACGACCTGCCCCGGGCGCAGGCGGCCGAGCAGCTTGAGCCGACCGGCCAGTGTCTTGGTGCGCGTGAACTCCAGCAGCACTCGACGGAGGTCCTCGTTGACCCCGAGCGGGGCGTCGCTGGTCGTGTCGACCCCACCGGCGACGCCGCTGTCGATCTGCCCGAGCGCGATCTTGTTCGCGACGAGGATCGCGGCCTCGAGCCCGGTCCCGCACGCCTGCTGGACGTCGTACGCGGGCGTCTCCGCGGCGAGCCGGCTACCGAGCACGCACTCGCGGGTCAGGTTGAAATCGCGGCTGTGCTTGAGCACGGCGCCCGCGACCACCTCGCCGAGCCGCTCGCCCCGCAGGCCGAACCGCGCCACGAGCCCGTCGAGGGCGGCGGTGAGCATGTCCTGGTTCGACGCGTGAGCGTACGGTCCCCCCGAGCGGGCGAAGGGGATGCGGTTCCCGCCGACGATCGCGACGCGGCGCACGGTCGAAGCCATGATCGCCTCCTGGGCCGAGTGGGTGCGCACGGGGTACATGCCACTGAGAAGCTAGACAACCATAACCTACTGGTGAGTAGGCTTACCTGCGTCTATCGAGTGGATCTCCGCGGCGCATCGCGGGCAGGACTCCGAGCGGCGCCCGAGAGAGGTGATGTTGTCGTGACCGACCGCTACCAGCAGTTCGCCGCTTCGCCGGCGGGGCGCGCCGTCGTCAAGCGCCTCGGCCTACCCGACCCGGTCCCGCTGCGACGGTACGCTCCGGGCCAGCCGATCGTCTCCGGGCCTGTCCTCATCGGAGAGGCCGCCGGAGGCCGGTTGAGCAAGGAGGTCGATCGGATCCTGCGGTCCGTCGGGGCCGAGGTGCTCGACGCGCCGCGCGAGGGAACACGCCTGTCCGCGATCGTTTTCGACGCCTCCGGCATTACGGACAGCGACCGGCTGCGCGAGCTGTACACGTTCCTCCACCCGGTGGTGCGCGGCTTCGCCACCTGCGGACGGCTGATCGTGCTCGGGACGCCACCGGAGGACTGCGACGACGCCCGGGAGGCCGTCGCGCAGCGCGCGTTGGAGGGCTTCGTCAAGTCCGTCGGCAAGGAGGTCAAGCGGGGGACCACCGCCCAGCTCGTCTACGTCTCTCCGGGCGCCGAGCCGGGCGTCGAGTCCACGCTGCGGTTCCTGCTTTCCGCCAGGTCCGCGTACGTCTCGGGTCAGGTCGTGCGCGTCGGGCGGGGTGAGCCGGCGATCCCGGACGACTGGGAGCGTCCGCTCGACGGTCAGGTCGCTCTCGTCACCGGCGCCGCCATGGGCATCGGGGCGGTGATCGCCGAGGTGTTGGCCCGCGACGGCGCCCAGGTCGTCTGCCTCGACATCCCCGCCCAGGGCGACAGGCTCGCCGCGGTCGCCAACCGGGTCGGCGGGTCTACCGTACAGCTCGACATCACCGCCCCGGACGCGCCGCGCGCGCTCGGCGACCACCTGCGTGAGCGGTACGGCGGCGTCGACGTGGTCGTGCACAACGCGGGCGTGACCCGCGACAAGACGCTGGCCCGGATGAGCGGGGAGCAGTGGGACGCGGTGCTCGGCATCAACCTCAGCGCCCAGCAGCGCCTCGACGACGTGCTGCTCGGCGAGGACGCGCTCCGGCCGGGCGGGCGCGTCGTCTGCGTGTCCTCGATCAACGGCATAGCCGGGCAGCGCGGGCAGACCAACTACGCGACGAGCAAGGCCGGCATCATCGGGCGGGTCAAGGCCCTCGCCCCCACCATCGCGCGCCGGCCAGGGGCGATCAACGCCGTGGCACCCGGCTTCATCGAGACCCGCCTGACCGACGCGATGCCGATCGGCGTACGCGAGGCTGGACGACGGCTGAACAGCATGGCCCAGGGTGGCCTCCCCGGCGACGTCGCCGAGGCGGTCGCCTGGCTCGCGAGCCCCGCGTCGGCGGGCGTCAACGGCAGCGTCGTCCGCGTCTGCGGACAGAGCCTGCTGGGCGCGTGAGAGGATTCCCGATGACAGTACATGAGCTGTCCGCGCCGCCGACCATGGCCGCGCTGTACCCGAGGGCGCTCACCGGCGTGGTACGCGGCGGGCTGCGCCGCCTTCCCGGGGGGACATCGGATGGCGGTCGGGAGCCCGGCTTGCCGGACGTCGAGCTGGTCGTCCGCGACGTCGCCGTCGACGCCGACCATCTCGCCGCCTACGACAGGGTCTGCGGCTTCCGGGTCGACGATCGGCTGCCCGTGACCTACCCACACGTGCTCGCCTTCCCGGTGGCGATGGAGATCATGACCGGGCCCGCGTTCCCGTTCTCCGTGCTCGGGCTGGTGCACATCGGCAACGCGATGACCCAGTACCGCCCGTTCACGGTTGCCGACGCTCCCACGTTCACGGTCCGTACCGGCGGGCTCGGGCCGCACGAGCGGGGGACCCAGTTCGAGGTCGTCAGCGAGGCGAGTCTCGCCGGTGAGGTGGTCTGGCGGGAGACGAGTACGTACCTGGCACGCGGGGAGGGTGGGTCCGGCCGTTCGGGCCGGCGCGAGCGGGGTCGTACGCCCGAGCCGCCGCACCCGACCGCGATGTGGCACGTGCCCGCCGACATCGGACGCCGGTACGCCAGCGTCGCGGGCGACCGCAACCCGATCCACCTGTCGCGGTGGGCGGCCAAGGCGTTCGGCTTCCCGCGCGCGATCGCGCACGGTATGTGGACGAAGGCGCGGTGCCTCGCCGCGTTGGGGGGGCGGCTGCCGGACGCGTTCGCGGTCGAGGTGCGGTTCAAGCGGCCCGTGCTGCTGCCGAGCCGCGTGGGCTTCGAGGCGCGTCGCGAGGACTCCCACTGGGATCTCACCCTGTACGACCCGAAGCGGGGTACCCCGCACCTCACCGGGACGATCGGCCCTGCCTGACCGTGCGGTCGTGCTCGGGCGGGTCCCACGGTCCGGTCCGAGCGCGCGCCCTCAGTACCGCCGCTCACCTTGCCAGCGTGCCCGCCCGCACGTAATGTTACCCACGAGTAGGTAGTTATCCGAGGAGTCCCTCATGGCAACCGACGGCATGGGCAACGACGTCGACATCGAGAGCGTCGACTTCAGCGAGATCACCCCCGAGCAGTTCGCCCAGCTGGTGTCCGGCGCCTCGCAGAGCCAACTCCGCGAGGTCACGGAGGGTGAGATGCGCGGAAAGGTGCTCGACGAGGTCTTTCAGCGCATGGGCTCACGTTTCCGCGCGGACAAGGCGGCCGAGACCCGAGCCGTCGTACACTGGCGGATCGGCGACCGGTCCGACGGTGGCCACGACACGTACGAGACCGTCATCGAGGACGGCGCCTTCACCGTGAGCGGGAGCCCGGAGCGCGAGCCCCGCGTGACACTGACGCTCGGCGCGGTGCCGTTCCTCGAGCTCGCCTCGGGCAACGCGAACGGCATGACCATGTTCATGACCCGCAAGCTCAAGGTCGCCGGCGACCTCGCGTTCGCCGCCACGCTGATGGGCTTCTTCGACATTCCCCGCGCGTAGGCGCACGCCCGCCCCCGTTGCGACGTACGACCGAGAGGACACCATGACCTTCTCCCTCGAGCTCACCGACGACCAGCGCGAGATCCGCGACTGGGTGCACGGCTTCGCCGGTGAGGTCGTCCGCCCCGCGGCGGAGGAGTGGGACGAGCGCGAGGAGACGCCCTGGCCGATCATCCAGGAGGCCGCCAAGATCGGGCTGTACGGGTTCGAGTCGCTCGCGACGTTCTACGCCGACGAGACCGGGCTCTCGTTGCCGATCGTCAACGAGGAGCTGTTCTGGGGCGACGCCGGGATCGCGATGTCGATCTTCGGCAGCACCCTCGCCGTCGCCGGAATCTTCGCCTCGGGTACGCCTGATCAGTTCGCGGAGTGGGTGCCGCAGTGCTATGGCGACGTCTCCGACCCGAGGGTGGCCGCCTTCTGCGTCTCCGAGCCCGACGCCGGCTCCGACGTCTCGTCGATGCGGACGCGTGCCCGGTACGACGAGGCCGCCGACGAGTGGGTGATCAGCGGCCAGAAGGCGTGGGCGACCAACGGCGGGATCGCCGGCGTCCACGTGGTCGTGGCCGCCGTCGTCCCGGAGCTCGGCGCCCGCGGCCAGGCCGCGTTCGTCGTCCCACCCGGCACCGAGGGCGTCCACAGCACCCGCAAGATCAAGAAGCATGGCCTGCGCGCCTCGCACACCGCCGACGTGTTCTTCGACGACGTCCGGGTCCCGGGCCGATGCCTGCTCGGCGGCAAGGAGAAGCTCGACGATCGGCTGGCCCGCGCCCGCGAGGGCCGGTCTTCGAGCGGCCAGGCCGCGATGCGGACGTTCGAGGTGAGCCGGCCGACCGTCGGTGCGCAGGCCGTCGGGATCGCCCGCGCGGCGTACGAGTACGCACTCGGCTACGCCAAGGAGCGGGTGCAGTTCGGCCGGCCGATCATCGAGAACCAGTCGATCGCCTTCGCGCTCGCCGACATGAAGACCGAGATCGACGCCGCCCGGCTGCTCGTCTGGCGCGCGGCGTGGATGGGGCGCAGCGGCAAGGAGTTCGGGGCGGGCGAGGGCTCGATGTCCAAACTCAAGGCCGGCGAGGTCGCCGTGTGGGCGACCGAGCGCGCGATCCAGATCCTCGGCGGCGTCGGGTACACCCGCGAGTACCCGGTCGAGCGGATGCACCGCGACGCCAAGATCTACACGATCTTCGAGGGAACCTCCGAGATCCAGCGCCTGGTCGTGTCCCGCGCCATCTCCGGCGTCCACATCCGCTGACCCCGAGTCGTCGCACCCGCGCGAGCGCACCCTGGGCCACCCTTCGCCCAGCGACGCGCCTCCGTCGTTCGTGGTACCGGCCTGGACCCGGCGATGCCGCTTACCCCATGGTCTTCGCGGCGTCGAGGGACTCACGGATGATGTCGGCGTGGCCGGCGTGCTGTGCGGTCTCCGCGATGATGTGCAGCAGCACCCGACGCGCCGACCAACGCGCGCCGGGCTGGAACCAGGGCGCCTCGGGCAACGGATGGGATGCGCTGAGGTTGGGGAGCGTCGCCACCAGCTCATCGGTTCGCCGCGCCACCCGCTCGTACTCCTCGAGCAGGCCGGCGAGCGTCTCCCCGTCCAGCATGCGGAAGCCGGCCGCCCAATCGACCGAGCCTCCTTCTTCTGCGCCGCCCATCGCGGGCGGGCCGTCGACGATGAAGTTGGCCCACCGCTGCTCCACCAGGGCGACGTGCTTGATCAGGCCGCCAAGGCACAGTTCGCTCACGGTGGTGCGACGCGCGGCCTGCTCGTCGGTGAGATCGCGGACGGTGTGGCGCAGGAACTGCCGGTGTCTGCCCAACGACTCCAGCAGGTCGGCGCGCTCATCGGTCACCGTCGTGTCGGTTCCGCTCATGGTGTTCACCTTCGATCGGATCGCCCTGAGACAGCACGCTACCGCGCCGCCCTGCGACACATTGCGCGTCCTCGACGGTCGCCCGCTCCCTCGCCGCGACCTTCCTTGATCAGGAAGGAGGAGCCTTCGCGATCATGGAACCGTGGGAACCCTGGGGCGCCGACGCGCGGATCCACGCGTCAGCCCAGGGTGCGCTTCACGATCTTGCCGGTGGCGTTCCTCGGCAGCTCGTCGACGAAGACCACGTCCCGCGGGACCTTGTACCTCGCCAGACGCTGGCGCACGTACTCCTTCAGGTCGTCCTCGGAGGGGTTCGTCCGCGGCGCGGCCACGACGTACGCGCGCAGCCGCTGCCCCCACCCGGGGTCGTCAACCCCCACGACCGCGACGTCGTGGACGTGTTCGTGGCCGGCGAGCAGATCCTCGACCTCGCGCGGAAAGACGTTCTCACCGCCGGAGACGATCATGTCGTCGTCGCGCCCATCGATGAACAGCCGGCCCGCCTCGTCGAGATGTCCGACGTCTCCGGTCGCCATCAGCGGCCCGAGAGACTCCTTCGCGGCACCGTCGGTGTAGCCCTGGAACACCATCTCGTTGCGGGCGAAGATCCGCCCCGTCCGTCCCGCCGGCAACTCGTCGCCCGCCTCGTCGACGATCTTTACGGTGGTGTCGCGGGGCGGCCGGCCCGCGGTGCCGGGCGCCGCACGCAGGTCGGCGGGCGTCGCGATCGCCACCCACGCGACCTCCGTCGAACCGTAGAAGTTGTACAGCACGTCGCCGAGCTGGTCCATCACACGCAGGGCAAGGTCGCCGGGCAGCGCGCCGCCGCTCGCCCCCACGATCCGCAGCGAAGACGTGTCGTACCGCGCGAGGGCCTCCTTCGGCAGGTCGAGCATGCGCTGGAGCATCGTCGGCACAACGACGAGCGCGGTGCAGCGGTGCCGGGCGACGTCGGCGAGTACGGTCTCGGGGTCGAAGCGCCGGCGCAGCACGAACGTCGAGCCGAGGCTGAGCCCGAACGCGAAGTTGAGCATCCCCCACGAGTGGAAGAGCGGGGCGGCGACCAACGTGGTCTCACGCGTGCGGTAGGGAATCCTGTCGAACAGCGACGCGACCGGGTCGAGGGACGCCGGCTGATGCCGCCGGGCGCCCTTGGGCCTGCCGGTCGTGCCGCTTGTGAGGATGACGACCCTGCCTGGCCTGCGCGGCCCCGGAAGCTCGCCCCGGCCGCCCGCGGCGATGAGTTCCTCCAACGTGGGGTCTGACGTCTCACGCTCGTCGTCGACCCACGCCACGAAGCGCCTGAGATCGCGGGCGGCGTCGGCGACGGCGGGCGCGAACTCCTCGTCGTACACCAGTGCCGCTGGCGCCTCCCGCCCGCAGACGTCGGCGATCTGCGGGGCGGCGAACATCGTGTTGAGGTAGAGCGCGGTGAGGCCGAGCTTGTCCGCGGCGATCGTCGACTCCACGATGCCGCGATGGTTGCGGCAGAACACCGCGATGCCGTCGTCCGCGCGCAATCCCGCGGCGCCGAACCCCCGCGCGAGAGCGTTCGTGCGTTCGTCCAGCTCCTGCCACGTCACAGCGCCGCGCTCGTCGATCACGGCCGTGGCGTGGGGATGGCGGGAGGCGGCGATGGCCACGCCGCCCGCCAGGGTGGGGCCGACACGCGCGAAGGTGTATCCCGCCCGGAGCATCCGGTCGGGACGCCCCGGCCGCAGCACCCCGGCCCTGACGAGGATGCGGATCGTGCCAGCCTTGTACGCGAGACGGGCGAGCGAGATCACGGCAACGAGTGAACCATCGTGCTATTCATCGGCGAACGGCTCCTGCCCGGCGAGCACGTCGTCGGCGTCGGCGATGTGGTAGGCGTAGCCCTGCTCGGCGAGGAACCGCTGGCGGTGCTGCGCGTACTCCTGGTCGAGGGTGTCGCGGGCGACCACGGCGTAGAAGCGCGCCGTGCGGCCGTCGGCCTTCGGGCGCAGGATACGGCCGAGCCGCTGCGCCTCCTCCTGTCGCGAGCCGAACGCACCCGACACCTGGATCGCGACGGTCGCCTCGGGCAGGTCGATCGCGAAGTTCGCGACCCTCGACACGACCAGCGTCGAGACCTCTCCCGCGCGGAAGGCGTCGAATAGCCGCTCGCGCTGGCGTACCGACGTCTGGCCCTTGACCAGGGGGACGTCCAGATGCTCGGCGAGCTCGTCGAGTTGGTCGATGTACTGGCCGATCACGAGCAGCTGCTCGCCAGCGTGGCGCCGGACCAGCTCCTCCGCCACCCGCTCCTTGGTCTCTGTCGTCGAACACAGCCGGTAACGCTCGTCGGGCTCGGCGGTCGCGTACGCGAGCCGTTCGCTGTCGGTCAGCGTGACACGCACCTCCACGCAGTCGGCCGGCGCGATCCAGCCCTGCGACTCGATCTCGCGCCACGGCGCGTCGTAGCGCTTCGGGCCGATGAGCGAGAACACGTCGCCCTCGCGGCCGTCCTCACGCACCAGCGTCGCGGTCAGGCCGAGCCGGCGCCGGGCCTGGATGTCCGCGGTGCGCCGGAAGATGGGCGCCGGCAGCAGGTGGACCTCGTCGTACAGGATCAGCCCCCAGTCGCGGGCGTCGAACAGCTCCATATGGGTGTACGCGCCGCCCCGCTTCGTGGTCATCACCTGGTACGTCGCGATCGTGACCGGCCGGATCTCCTTGCGCTGCCCCGAGTACTCGCCGATCTCGTCGTCGGTGAGGGACGTCCGCCGCACCAGCTCGGCCCGCCACTGCCGCGCCGCGACGGTGTTGGTGACGAGGATGAGGGTTGTCGCCTGCGCCTTCGCCATGGCGGCGATGCCGACGAGCGTCTTGCCGGCCCCGCAGGGGAGGACGACGACGCCCGAGCCGCCGTGCCAGAAGCTCGTCGTGGCCTCGGTCTGGTACGGGCGGAGCGACCAGCCGTTCTCCGCGAGGTCGATCGAGTGACGCTCGCCGTCGACGTAGCCGGCGAGATCCTCCGCGGGCCAGCCGAGCTTGAGCAGCGCCTGCTTGAGCCGGCCGCGCTCGCTCGGGTGGACGGCCACCGTGTCGTCGTCGACGCGCTTGCCGAGCATCGGGCGTGCCCGCTTGGACCGCAGTACCTCCTCCAGGACGGCGCGGTCGAGCGAACGCAGCACGAGCCCCTCGACCGGGTCGTTGTCGAGCTGCAGGCGACCGTACTTCCCCATCGTGTCGGCGATGTCGACCAGCAGCGCGTGGGGGACGGGATAGCGGGAGTAGCTGAGGAGCGCGTCTATGACCTGCTCGGCGTCGTGCCCGGCCGCGCGGGCGTTCCACAGGCCGAGCGGGGTCAGCCGGTAGGTGTGGACGTGCTCGGGTGCGCGCTCCAGCTCGGCGAACGGCGCGATCCCCTTGCGGCATTCGCCGGCGGCGTCGTGGTCGACCTCCAGCAGCAGGGTCTTGTCGGACTGGACGATGAGCGGCCCATCGGTCATGAGG
>JBOHCT010000182.1:0-8826 GCA_050699055.1 Streptosporangiaceae bacterium
CGGCGGGCCCGGTCGCGCGCGTGTTCATCCTCGGGGGCCCGGGGGCCGCCGACCCGGCTCAGCTGGCGAGGGCGCTCGTGGCGTTCGCGCCCGGCCTCGTCGGATTCGGCCTCGTGGCGCACCTGGGCCGTGCCCTGTACGCGGTCGGGCAGGGCAGGTGGGCGGCGGGCTCCACGGTCGCGGGCTGGGCAGGCGTGGCAGCGGCCGACATCCTGCTCGTCCGCCTCGCACCTGGCGACTGGGTCGTCGCGGCCCTTGGGCTCGGCAACACGCTCGGCATGACGCTGGCGGGCGCGCTGCTGATCGCGTCGATGGCGCGGGCACGAGGACGCCGGGCGCTCGGGGGCGTGGTTCGGGCGGTCGTAGCCGGTGTTCTCGGCGGGCTCTGCGGGTACGCGGCGGGGGCCGGGGTCTCCATGGCGATCGGGCCGGTCGCGCTGTGGGGAAGCGTGGGGTCGGCCGCGGCCACCGGTCTCGCGGCCCTGACCGCTTTCGCGGTGGTGGCTTTCGCGCTCGACCGTCACGACCTGTGGGCCGTGGTGAGAAGAAGGGCCTCCGATGGGTGAGCGCGATCGACTCCATGTGGCGTTCGTGCTCGGCACGAGTACCGGCGGAGTGGGCCGTCACGTGTGCTCGCTCGTACGCGGCCTTGTGGGCCGCGGGGCCAGCGTCGCGGTGCTCGGGCCGGCGGAGACCGAAGAGGCCTTCGGCTTCGCCGCGGCGGGCGCGCGATTCGCTCCAATGGAGATGGGGAAGCGTCCCCGCCCGCTGCGGGACACGCGCGCGCTCGTCCACCTGCGCCGACTGCTGGGGCGCACCGACGTCGTCCACGCGCACGGGATGCGTGCCGCCGGGCTCGCCGCGCTCGCGCTGGCTGGTACGCGTCGCGCAATCCCGCTCGTGGTCACCCTGCACAATGCTCCTCCAGGTGGAGGCGCGTCGGGCGCCGCCTATGCCCTGCTGGAACGTGTCGTGATCGCGCGGGCGGACGCCGTGTTGTGTGTGTCTGCCGACCTAGTGGCGCGGGCACATGCCCGCGGTGCGCGCGTCGCCGCGCGGGCGCTCGTGCTCGCCCCGCCGCCGCGGCCCATGAGTCGGGACGAGGCGGCGGTGCGCGCGGAACTGGACATCCGGGGGCGGCCGCTCGTGCTCGCCGTGGGCCGGCTCGCGGCGCAGAAGGACTACCCGACCCTGCTCGACGCCGCCGCGCGCTGGGCGACCCGTGCGCCCCCTCCCCTCGTCGCTGTCGTGGGAGACGGCCCGCTGGGGAAGTCGCTCGCGTCCAGGATCCGCGCGGAGAGCCTCCCCGTGCGGCTGTTGGGGTCCCGCGACGACGTTCCTGACCTGCTGGCCGCGGCGGACGTGGTCGCGATCTCGAGCCTGTGGGAGGGGCCGTCCATGGTCGCGCAGGAGGCCCTGCGTGCGGGATGCCCGGTCGTGGCCACCCGCGTCGGCGGGGTGCCGGAGACGGTCGGAGACGCGGCGCTGCTCGTCCCGCCGGGCGACGCCGCGGCGCTGGCCGACGCGGTCGCCCGCGTCCTGGACGACGGGGACCTACGGAGCCGGCTCGCGTCGGCGGCGCGCGAACGCGTGTCCACCCTGCCCGACGAGGACGCTGTACTCGACCAGGTGACTGGGATCTACCGCGATCTCACGACTGGCCACGCCTCACGTGCGTGACCGTGGGACAGCACGTCACCAGGCAGTGGTGGGGGTCACGCGACGTGCCGCTCGCCCGAGGTCCCGCGACCAGGCCCCGTCGTACGGCCCTTCTCGGGCAGGCCCGCGGCCCAGTGGGCGGGTTGCCGAACGCCGGCGCCGCGTGCGCGCGGACATGAGGAACACGGTGCCAGGAAGAAACCGTGACGGCGGCCGGCGGTGAAGTCATCGAAGACCAGGCGGGGTGACTGATTCACTCAGGGGGTCCGGCGGGCCGGTAGCGGGCTTTGATGTGGAAGCGTTCGCCCTGGGGCCGAGGATGCTCAGGAGCTCCACCGGCCGCGCGTCGGCGTTGCCGACCCAGTGTGGGAGGTGGGTGGTCACGATGACTCAACAATCCCAGCTCGGCAGTGGTGGCCGGTATGACGTGGTGATCGTCGGTGGCGGCCCGGCGGGCTTGAGCGCGGCGCTCATGCTGGGCGTGCTCGACCGTCGGTGCTGGTGATCGACAGTGGTCAGCCCCGCAACGCGCCAGCGGCGCATACGCATGGCTTCCTCTCCCGTGACGGCGTCCCGCCCGGTCACCTGCTGGAGGCGGGACGGCAGGAAGTGGCCGGCTACGGGGGTGAGGTCCACGCCGGCCGAGCGCGGTCGTGGCCGGCGAGGTCCCCGTTCTGGAGATCACCGAGGACCGCCTCACCGGTGTCCACCTGCGCACCGGCGAACTGATCCCGCTGCGGGCGCTGGCCGTGGCACCCGCGCCTTCCCGTACGCGGCGGTCCTGGGCTCGCTCGGGCTGGAACCCACCCCGCACCCGAGCGGGCTCGGTGCCTACATCGCCGCCGACACGACCGGTCTCACCCCGGTGCCGGAAGTGTGGGTCGCGGGCAACCTCGCCGACCCCGCCGCGAACGTGCTCGCGGCGGCCACCTCCGGCTCAGGCGCCGCGGGAGCGATCGACGCCGACCTCCTCGCCGAGGACACCCGCCGCGCGGTGCAGGCCCGCACGATCTTCTCAGCCGAATCGGAAGCCCGCGTCTGCGCACAGGTCATGGGCGACCGGCGCCACGGCCTGTGACCACGCCCGCCGCCCACCACCAAGGAGAGGACAATGGACGCTCAGTTCTGGGATGAGAGGTATCGCAGCCGCAACCAGGTTTTCAGCGGCGCACCCAACGGAGTGCTCGTCACCGAGGCCACCGACCTGCCGCCAGGGCAAGGACTTGACGTGGGATGCGGTGAAGGCGCCGACGCATGCTGGCTGGCCCGACACGGCTGGCAGGTCACCGCGGTCGACATCTCCCGGACCGCTCTGCAACGCGCCGCCGCCGCAGCCACGGACATCACGGGCCGCGTGGCGTGGACACGCGCCGACCTGACCATCACGCCACCCCCAGCCGGCGCGTTCGACCTGGTGTCCGCCCAATACTTCCCGCTCCCGCACCAGCCGGACCACACTGCGCTCCGCGGCCTGCTGGACGCCGTCGCACCCGGCGGCACCCTGCTCATCGCCAGCCACGACCTCGCCGACCTGTCCCCACACCAGGAGCACGGCTTCGACCCCAGCGACTACTACCAGCCCGACGACATCGCCAGGCTCCTCGACCACAACTGGACCGTCCTGATCAACGAGACCCGCCCACGAACCGCTCCCGCGCCCGCTGGCAAACAACACACCCACGACACCGTCCTGCGAGCGCAACGGCTGCGGTAAACCGGCGCCCCACGACACCGGCCCGGGGATCAATGGAACCGTGGTTCGCGCGTACTCAGGCGATGACCACGCCATCTGCCGTAGCTGTGTGTGATGGCGGTGACGGTGGGCCACTCGCAGAGATGAGTTTAGTTCTGAGAGACCACGGACCCTCGTCGGGCCGTGTCCGGTTTGCGCTGCTCGACCGCGTAGCAGGAACTCCAGAGCCAGCTCGATGCGCTGGAGGAGGCCGGATGTGACCCGATCACCGGCCCCCTCCAAGGCGTGTACGACCTGTCTGGCACGGCGCCGCCCTGTTCGCCTTCTTCGCCGGCATGGCCGAGTCCGAGCGCGAGGAGGCCGAGCCCACGGCCTGAGCATCACTCATAGCTACTTTGCGGCTGGTGTCTGAGCTAGGACTCCGGGCGGCCGACCAGGTATGCTTCGAAAAAGGAGGGGAGTATCCCTCGCGGCGGCGTCGCCATCGCGGTCGACAGACTCGGCGTCCCGGGCCCGCGCTTGCGGGCTGGAGAGACCTCCGGCAAGGTCCGAGACCACCGGAGGTTTTTTCGTGGACGTACCCCTGTGGCTGTGGTTCGCCATCATCGCCGGTTTCGGCATCCTCATCGGCGTCGATCTCGCCGCCCACGACCGCTCGCACCCTCCGACGATGCGGAGCGCTGCCATCGCGGTCGCAGCGTACGCCAGTCTCGCCGTGGCGTTCGGGTTCGGGGTCCTCCTGACGTCAGGCGGGGAGCAGGCCGGTGCGTTCCTCGGCGGCTACCTCACCGAGTACAGCCTTTCCGTCGACAACCTGTTCGTGTTCGCGATCATCATGACGCGCTTCGCGGTTCCCCGTGAGGTTCAACACTACGTCCTGCTGATCGGGATCGTGCTGGCCCTCATCCTGCGCGGCGCCTTCATCGCGGCGGGATCGGCGGTGATCGGCCACTTCGAGGCCGTGTTCTACCTCTTCGGCGCGCTCCTGCTGTACACGGCGGTCCAGCTGGTCCGGCACCGCGACAACAAGGGAGACTTCAAGGAGAACCGTGTCCTGCGCTGGACGAGGAGGGTCGTCCCCACCACGCGCGACTACCAGGGCACCCGGATCACAGCGGTCGTGGACGGTCGCCGGCTCGCCACCCCGCTGCTCGTCGTGATGGTGGCCATCGGCACGACGGACGTCATGTTCGCCCTCGACTCGATCCCGGCGATCTTCGGGCTCACCACGGAGCCGTACCTCGTCTTCACCGCCAACGCATTCGCGCTGCTCGGCCTGCGCCAGCTGTACGTGCTGCTGGGCGGTCTGCTGGACCGACTCGTCTACCTGACACCCGGGCTCGCCGTCATCCTCGCCTTCATCGGGGTGAAGCTCATCCTGGAAGCGATGCACGGCGGCGGGGTCGCGTGGGCCCCCGAGGTGCCGATCTGGCTGTCGCTGACCGTCATCGTGGTGACCCTGGTGGTGGCGACCGCGGCGAGCTTGCTGAAGTCCTGTCGCGGGCGCCGCGTCGAGAAGGCGGCGGACGAGCGGCGAGAGGTCGAGGAGCGGTCCTCTCGGACCTGAACCCGGTGGCGCGCGCCGGCTCGTAGCCTTCCGTCATGGTCATGGTGCGGGACGCGGCGGTCGAGGACGCGGACGCGGTCGGCCGAGTACACGTCCGAGGGTGGCAGGCCGGCTACCGGGGACTGATGCCGGATGCGTACCTCGACGGCTTGCGGACGGGGGAGTGTGCCGAGACGTGGCGGCGCAGGTTGGGCGCACCGCGCGAGCGCCGGGTCGTGCTCGTGGCCGAATGTGAGCGGTCCGTAGTAGGCCTGGCCGACGGGGGACCGGCTCGTGAGCTGAGCGGCCCGGGCGTGGAACGTGGGGACCTGGGTACTCTCGTTCTTCCGCCGCGCGACGCGTAGATCGGTTACCGCCCCGGGCGTAGGAGCCGTACGGCCACGGGCGCACGCTCGCGGTCGGCATTGTCGTTCCTCGACCGACGCGCCGCGTGGGGTCGCGCCCGTAGCGTCCTTGTCGACCCGATTGATAGGAGAGAGGGATGAGAACGTCGCGCGGTCGGCTGTCCGCGGTTGTGGTGGCGTGTGCGGTGACGACCCTGGTGGCCTACCCGGCCGGAGTCGCGGACGCCGCGCCCGTGGACAATGCCGGTGAGAGGTCCGCTGTCACGACGTGGCTTCGACACCACGCCCATCCGGCCAACTCTCTTCCGTCCGGCGTACCATCGCCGGCCCTACGTCCGGTCCGAGCGGTCGTGGACGACGCCGTCGTCGTCGGCCTGGGCGCGGCCGCCGAGGGTGCCCGCGAGCTCGGCACCTCCGCTCAAGGCGTTACGCGCTACCTCGTCCAGACAAAGGGATTTCGATCCATCGCCATCGAGGACGACTGGACCGCCGGAGTGCTGCTGAACCGCTACCTGCGCACCGACGACGGAAACCTCCGCGATCTCGTGGCCCACATGGCGCCGAGGTTTCGTACACCGCAGATGCTGCGGCTGGTGCACTGGGTCCGCAGGTACAACCGGACGCATCCGGAGGCTCTGCGGTTCGTCGGTATCGACGCGACCTCGACCCGTGCCCTCGCGTACGACGCGGTGATCGACTACGTGCGCAAGGCGGCACCGGATCGGCTAGCGGATCTGCGCGCCGACTACGGCCCGATCACGCCGCACACCGACAACATCTGGGACTACAACGACTACTTCTACAACGAGGTGCGGGACAAGGAGAAGTACGTCCGACTGGCCGAGAAGGGATACCGCCTGGTCAAGGAGCTGCCGGTGGACCACGGCAGCGAGGGCTATCGGCTCGCCCTGCACAACGCCTACACGATCATGGCGTACTACACCTTCGCCGCCCGGCACCCGCGCGGTTATCGCGACCAGCTGATGGCCCACAACCTGGTCTGGTGGCGCCACCGCACCGGCGACAAGATCGTCGCGCTGTCGGCGATCGTCCACACAGCGGTCGACCAAGACCTCGGCCTATCGTACCCGCCGCGGCCGTTGCGCACCATGAAGACGGCGGGGGCGTACCTACGGGACCGATACGGTCATCGCTACGTGTCGATCGGGTTCACCTTCGGCCATGGCGCGGTGACCTCCGGCATCGCGACCGGTCGGCCGCGCCGGTACGCGGTGCCGCCGCCGTCGGACGGCGAGGTGGGACACGTCCTGGGCCGGACGCGCTGGCGGTGCTACCTCCTGGACCTGGATGAAGCCGCGCTTCCGGTCGTCCGGAAGTGGCTGAACGGGCCGACCGAGATACGGGTCATCAACATCGGTTCCTACGACCCCGCCCGTAGCGGGGAGTACTTCATGGGTGACGGGTCGCTGCGCCAGTGGTTCGACGCCGTGATCCACACGCGGCGCGTCACGGCCTCACGCCTGCTCGGTCACCCGCGGTGAGTCGCATCGCCGTGACAACACGGGCTTGGAATTGGTTGGTAGCTTATTCCGACGAGCGCCGTCATGGACTCCGTCGGTCGCATCATCGTACCCAAGCCGCTACGTGAGGCCTTGGGGGCTGCGGGCCGGATCCACCGTGGAGATCTCGCGTTACGGCGCCGGGCTCCATCTGGTCTCCTCCAGCCGCACGGCTCGGCTGGAGGAGGACGGCGTGCTCGTCGCCACCGGCGAGACCACGATCGACGACGAGGTCGTGTTCGGCCTTCTCGACGCCGGGCGACGGTGAGCTCACCCCTGGCCCTGGACACCAGCGTCGCGGTGCCACTGCTGGCGCGTACGTACGTCGCGCACACGGCTTTAGTAGGGCGCCGGAGCGTTCGACGCATCGGCCGTCAAGGTCGACGGATTCGCAGGACTTCGCCCAGCCGAGAGAGTGCCCGCGTAGATCGAGTCGGCCCGGACGATGACGAGTTCGGGGTGCTCGCATGCCATCACACCAAACGGCTTCAACCCCCGATGGGCGGCATGGTCAGAGGGAGGCGAGGACGCGGACGCGGTCGGCGATGACTCGCCGGGCGGCGGTGGAGGTGAAGGCGATGAAGTCGAACTCGTGCGGGACGCCGGGGTGGAGGTGGAACTCGACCGGGACGCCGGCCTGGCCCAGGCGTAGGGCGTAGGTGAGGTCCTCGTCGCGGAAGATGTCGAGCTGGCCGACCTCGATGTAGGCGGGCGGCAGCCCGGCCGGGTCGGCGACGCGCGCAGGGGCGGCGTAGGCGGGGGTGTCCGGGCCGCCGGCGGCGTTGCCGAGCAGGGCCTGCCAGCCGGTGCGGTTGTCGTCCCACGACCACACGACGAACGGCGCGAGCTGCGGGTCGGGGGTCAAGGTGCGGTCGTCGAGCATCGGCATGACGAGGATCTGCTTGGCGATGGCCGGGCCGTTGCGGTCGCGGGCCAGGATCGACACCGCGGCGGCCAGGCCGCCGCCGGCGCTGTCGCCGAAGACACCGATGCGGGCCGGGTCGACGTCCAGGTCGGCGGCGTGCTCGTGCAGCCAGACCAGGGCGGCGTAGGTGCCCTCGACCGGGACCGGGTGGGGGTGTTCGGGGGCGAGCCGGTAGTCGACCGACAGGATCGGGGTGCTGCTGGCCGACACGTACCGGGAGACCAACCCGTCGAACAGGCCGATGTGGCCGACGATCATGCCGCCGCCGTGCAGGTAGAGCGCGGCAGGGCCGGGCTCGCCGGGTGTGTCCTTACGGGCGTACCAGCGCAGCCGGATCGTCGCGCCGTCGGCGGTGGTCAGTTCGTGGTCGGTGATCGTGACGTCGTCCGGGAACGGCTGGGCTGTGTCGCCGTAGCTGAAGATGGCCTCCAGCGTGGCGCGGCGGGCGGCGACGTCCCCGACTGGCGGGGGCGTGCTGTCGGCCTCGGTGGCGAAGGAGGCGAGAGCTTCGGCAACCTCGGGGTCAAGGGTGAAGGACATGACGGTTCTCCTTTGCGAACGAGCGATATGCGGGATGAGCGGGGTGCTCGCGGTAGACGGTGCCTCCGCAACCCGGACCGGCGGTTGCCGGGCCCGGGTTGCGGAGGTCAGGGGGGTCAGGACGGTCTTGCCGGCCAGCCGCCCGGTGGCGGCTTCGTCGTGGACAGCGGCCAGGTCGGTCAGCGGCCGTCGCACGGCCACGTCGATCTGCAGAACGCCTGCGTCGACGCGGGTGACCAGCTCGGCGAGCTGGGAGGCGTCGCTGCGCACGAAGACCCGCACCGTCCGCACCCCGCGCCCGGCATCCTCTGGGCCGGGCGTGGTGGTGCTGACGAAGGCTCCGCCGTCGGCGACCAGGTCCACCAGCTGCGCGGTCTCCTCCGGACTGGTGGGCGCCAGGTCCGGGCTGGTGGGCGCCAGGTGCAGCACCACGTCGAACCGCTGCCCGGCCAGCGCCTGTGCGATCGGCGTAGCGGTGTAGTCGATGATCCGGTCCGCGCCGTAGGAGCGGATGCGGTCGTGGCTGCGCGCGCTGGCGGTCGCGGTCACGGTGGCACCGGCCCTGTCTCTTATACACA
>JBOHCT010000183.1:0-8727 GCA_050699055.1 Streptosporangiaceae bacterium
GATCCTCTTCGAGACGAGCTGCACGGCCCGTGTCGCGGCTCGTCGGCGAGGCCGAGGACGCTCCCGTAGCGGTTCGTAATCGGGCCGGCGTGCGGGTACCGCCCACCGGACCGCGCGGTGAGGGAGCCGCCCGCATGAGATGCCGGCCGCGGCAGGGGCACGGTGCCACACCGGTGGCTGATCAAGATCACTCCGCGGAAATGTCCAGCCGGTACAACGTGCCTTGCTTGCCGCCGATGTCGGCGGGGTCGGCTGGGCCGACAGGAACGAACCCGGCCTTCGTCAGCACCTTCCGCGACGCCACATTCTCGCAGGAAGCGGCCGCCGTCAGTGCACACAGCCCGTATCGCGCCGTCGCCAACCGGCACAACTCTCGCAGGGCGGCGGTCGCCACCCCGCGACCGGCGGCATGCTCAGCGACCCTGTAGCCGAGCTCTGCGGTTGCGTTCTTGAACTCATAGAGGTTGAACCGACCCAGTACCGAACCGTCCTCGTCAACGAGCACATAGAAGGCACTGATTCCGGCTTCTTGCTCGGCAAGCAGAGCGCTGTACCGCTCTGTGAACTGGTCGAAGAACTCGTCGCCGCGGTCGGAGATCGAGGCGGCGAAATAAGCGCGGTTCGCTAGCTCAAACGCCAGGATCGCATGACCATGGTCAGCACAAAGGCGCTGCAGCTTGGGCACTTTCAGACTCTATCCACACGGTCTGCCGCGCCACGCGCGACCCGCAGCGGTAGCCGATCCAGTACCGGCGTCTTGCGAGTAGCCGCGAATCTTCGGCCTGTCTGCAAGTCGCGCTCCACTCCGACTCTGCGAGCGGTGCCCATGAGGGGGCGAGGCGATCTGGTCGCAACTTGGGCCAAGCCACCGAGGTACGGTCACGGCGTACTCGGTGTACTCGTTGCCGAAGACGCGCGTGAGACTCGCTTCCTCGCACCGAATCCAGTAGGCGAACGTAGTGGCCGCGAGAACGGTCAGTGCCCCGGCATCCGCGGATCGGCGCGCAGCAGCGGAGCCACCGCACACCAGTAGGTATCCGAGGTACTGCGGGTTTCGAGTCCAGCGGTAGACGCCCGATGTGACGAGCCCACCGGTCTCGGTCCCTGAGACTTGTGCGGTCGTGCTGAATGCTCCCGCACCGCTGAGGACGAAGGCACAGCCGCTCGCTGCAATGAACGCACCGGTCGAAGGGACGACCCGACCAGGGGCGTGAGACCGCACCGCAGGTGTCCGTAGAGATTGCAGCATTGCCAGTCCGTGCACTACGTACGTTGCGTACACAAGTACGGACGTCGATGCCCTCAGGGCTCCCCGCTGCGCAAAATCGTCACGCATGCGTCGTAAGACGCCGGCCGCGGCGAGGCCGACTCCGACGCCAGACGCCATCCGGGCAATCACTGCGCGCCGCATTCGCAATCGTCTTGATCGGACGAACTGGCGGCGAGCGGTGCGCAGCATCCTTCGCCGCGCCAGGCTTCCAGACCTTCGTGTATGGCAACGCCGCAAATCACCAGGCCGGCGAGCGGGTCGGCCCAGGTCCATCCCAGGGTCGAGTTCAATACCAATCCGGCGAGCAGCACCGCCGACAGGTACGTACACAACAGTGTTTGCGTGCCATCCGCGACGACCGCGTTCGACCCTAGGGCCCTGCCGGTCCGGCGCTGAGCCCAGGAGATGAACGGCATCACCAGCAGGGACGCCACGGCCAGACCGATGCCGACAGGGGAGTGGTCCGGGTGACTGTCCGTGATCAGGGCGCGCGCGGACTCGAAGGCGACGTAGGCGGCCAGCGCGAAGAACGAGCACGCGAGCAGCCGCAGCGCCAGGTGTTCACGAGTCTCGGGCAACCGGTGCCGGAACTGCCAGAGGATGATCAGCCCGCTGGAGACCTCCACCACCGAGTCCAGGCCGAACCCGACGAGCGCCACGGACCCAGCGACTAGACCAGCGCCGATAGCGACGACTGCCTCGATCACGTTGTAGGTCACGGAGGTTGCCGCAAGCAGCTGTGCGCGCCTGCCCAGCCGGCGACGTGCCGCCGGATCGACGGTCCACGCCAGCTCTTGCGCACTCATACCTCGGCGTCCGTCCCGTAGTTCGGGCATAGCGCCACGGCGTCTCCTGTCGCATCAAGCAGGCGCTCCGCGGCCGACAACAGGTCGAGGGTGGCGTTCGGGTGGGTCAGGCTGAATACCGAAGCACGTCCCTGTGGCCGGGAGTCGACGAGCCCACAGTCACGAAGACAGGCCAGGTGCTTCGACACGGTCGACTGCGCCAGCCCGAGATGGTCGGTCAGGTCCACCACCCGGTGCTCGCCCAGAGCTAGGTGTTGCACGATCGCCAGTCGAGACGGGTCGCTGAACCCCCGGAAGAGGCAACTGGCCACGGTAAGCGCACGAGTTTCGTCCACCAGTTCAGCAGCATCGTCTGACCCACTCATCATCGTCATAATGGAATGATATTGCGCGTTGGGGGACGCACGTCAACCCTTCGGCGCCCGCCGGCACCACGCCCGACGGTCGGCTGATCTGAATGCGCAATCCCTACCAGCGGTTGGGGCGACCGTCGCCGTACACCTCGGCGGACGCACGCCTGATCTCACACCGGAGTCCCGCGGCGTCGACCGCATCGTCAACCATCCGGACCGCATACGTCAGGCATCGAGCGCGCCGATGGGCCGGCGTGGTCGAGGGCGCATCGCATCTGCCGGTGAGAGTCACGCTGATACCGCCGTCAGCGACGCCCCAGACGGCTTCAGCGTCCGAGGGGAGGGCGGCGTCGAATGTCGCCAGCTGCTCATCGTCAGGGTAGCCGTCGACAGCGAGATCGACCGTGACCATGCGATCGTCCATGTGCCTCACCGTACGCCGACCCACGGTGACACGTCACCGAAAACGCCGAATCGTGTTCACACAAGGCGAAAGCCCTCAGAAGCGGACGAATCCGTGCGGGCGCGTTGTTCGTGTCGATCTCGATCGCCGCGTTTGTGTCCGGGCCACCCCTGACCGCATCCGAGGTCCGTCTCCTCGGTCATCGATCCGCTGCGTACCGGCGGCAGGCTCACCATGGCGCCCAGGCGTCGTACGCCATTCCGCGGACATGCCACGTCGCCCGGACATACCTTGACGGTATGAAGAGCAAGCACCGGGAGGCGCGCAGTGTCGACACGACGGTCCAACGACAGGCTCTGGTAGCGGTTGCGGCGACACTCGCCATCGCCGAGCTCGTCGACGCGCCGAGCAACGATCCGGCAGTACCCGGGATCATCTTCGGCCTCGTCGTACTTGCCGGCGCGGTTTGGGCATGGCGATCCACCGGCGTGGGCGCACCCATCCTGCTCGGAGTGCTCGGTGTCCTCGAATTCCTCGGCGTCGTCTTCGTGTACCGCACCGCAACCGGCGCCCCGCCGCCCTGGGTGCTGTGGATCTTCGGGCTGCTCAGCCTGGCTGTGGTGGTCGGCGCGGTGGTCTGTCTGATCACTCGGACGACGGTCGCCCGAGGTCGCGTGGGCACGGCCTGAGGAGTCGGGCTCGCGAGGGAAACGACCGCGCGGGCGCGAATCGAACACCCAGAACACCGCAACAACGTCCCGGACGTGCCGATGGTAAGCGCGAACATGTCGCTTCGGCCAGGAGAAACCGCGTGCGTACGTCCGTCTGGGTCAGGCTCGTCAGCATCGTCTGCTCTGTCGTGCTCGCGACCGCGCTCACGTCCGGCACGACCGCGTCGGCGAACGGCCGGCACGCGAACGGCCCGCACGCCAGGAGCCCGCACGCGAGCTTCTCGTACCTGATGGGCGCCAAGGCCCGCTGGAACCCGTGCAAGGCGATCCGATTCCGGGTCAACCTCAAACACGCGCACCACCGGAAGAAGTCGCTGCGCGACATCAAGCGGGCGGCGCGCAAGGTCCGCCACGTGAGCGGACTGCGGCTGCGCTACACGGGGAGGACGTCGAGGGTGCCGGGCGCCCGGGGGCGACGCGGCAAGCATCCGCGGAACACCGACATCGTCCTCGCGTGGGTCAAGCCCGGCCACAACCGGTACTTCCCGAAGACGCCCGGAAGCGGCGGATACGCCCTCGCCTACGGCGGTGCGTACGCCACGGGCAGCTGGCCCGGGCATCGCACCCGCGAGCTGTTCAACGGCTACGTCGCGATCAGCCGCGATCACCAGCTGCGTCCCGGGTTCGGCGCGGCCTCGTTCGGCGGCACGATGATGCACGAGCTCGGTCACGTCGTCGGGCTCGGCCACGTCAACGACACCAGCCAGATCATGAACCCGTACGACACCGGGCGGCGCAGGGCCAGGTGGGGCAGGGGTGACCGTGCCGGACTTCGCAGCATCGGCGCCCGCAACGGCTGCATCCGGGGCAGCGTACGTACCCATCCCCGGCGTGCTCTGCGTCGGTCGCACCCGATCCCCGCCGCTTCGTACGCCGGAATCGTGTCGGCGGACGGCAGCAGGCGGCAGCGGGGGTAGCGCCGCGCGGCCGCCCTACCGCTGCGCCACCATGGGGGAATGCGCGTCGCGGTCATCTCCGACACCCATGCCCCACGGTTC
This sequence comes from Streptosporangiaceae bacterium, assembly GCA_050699055.1. Lineage (GTDB taxonomy): Bacteria > Actinomycetota > Actinomycetes > Streptosporangiales > JBOHCT01 > JBOHCT01. The sequence goes on from JBOHCT010000183.1 coordinate 4,562, forward strand.
TGGAAGGCGGTCCCGCCCCGCGTCGCCGAGCTGCTCGACGGCGCCGACGTGATCCTGCACGCCGGTGACGTCTGTACGGCGCAGGTCCTCGACGAGCTTGCCGCGTACGCACCGGTGCACGTCGTGCTCGGCAACAACGACGGGGCCGAGGTCGAGAGCTGGGGCGCGCCGGAGACCCTCGATGTGGAGCTCGACGGCTTGCGGGTCGCGATGATCCACGACAGCGGCCCGGCGAAGGGGCGAGTACGGCGGATGCACCGGCGCTTTCCCGAGGCCGACCTCGTCGTCTTCGGGCACTCGCACATCCCGATGGACGTGTCCGAGGACGGGCTGCGGATCTTCAACCCCGGCTCGCCGACGGACAAGCGCCGCCAACCTCACGGGACGATCGGCCTCATGCAGATCAGCGACGGCGTACTCGTGTCCGCCGAGATCGTCCCCGTGACGGGGTGAGTCGCTGTCCGAGCCGGACTGTCGGACCCTCGTGCGAGGGTGGTTTCAGCGTCGGGGATTCGGCGCGGAGCGGGAGCGAGATCGACTGTCGGACCCTTCTGGGAGGGTGGTGAACGTGTTCGAGGATGTGCCGGTTGAGGAGGTCGCCCAGGTGTTGGGTGGCCATGACTTCGCCCTGCCCGAACGGGCCACTCATGATCAGGAGATGGGCGCCGATGAGGTGGACGCGATCGTCGCGTACGAGCGGCTGATCCGCCATGCCCAGGCCGGCCAAGCCGCGATGATCGAGGCGTTGAGGAACAAGCGGCGGCAGGTGGTGCAGCGGCAGTCGTCGTTGACCGGGGAGCTGGTCGATGACGGTGCGACGATCAAGTCGTTGATCACCGAGGTGGCGATGGCCCGGCAGGTCTCGGCCGCCGGAGCCCAGACCCAGTTCAGCTTCGCGGTGGTGCTGGCCTCGATGCCCCAGACGGCGGGCCTGCTGCGCGCCGGGGTGATCTCCGAGCGGGTCGCCAGGGCCGCGGTCACCGAGTGCGCCGAGCTCTCGCCCGAGAACGCGGCGCGGGTCGATGCAGCCCTCGCCGGCGAGCTGCCCGAGCTGACCGCCAAGCGGGCGGCGGCCGCTGCGCGACGGCTGGTGATCGGGATCGATCCGCACGCCGCGCACGTCCGGGCCCGACGAGAGCGTGCGGACCGGTACGTGTGTGCCCGGCCGGGCCCGCACGGGACCGGCTTTTTGGACGCCAAACTGACCGCAGAGCAGACCCAGGCCTGCTGGACCGCGTTGGACGCGGTCGCGCGGGGGTTGAGGTCCGAGGGCGACCCGCGGACGATCGGCCAGCTGATGGCCGACACCCTCGTCGAACGGGTGACCGGCCAGGTACGCGCGGACGACGTCGGCGTCGAGGTCAACGTGCTGATGCGGCCCGAGACGCTCCTGGGCGACGAGGACACACCGGCCCTGCTGGCCGGTTACGGCCCGATCCCGGCCGGGTTGGCCCGCGAGCTGACCGACCGCTCGAACGTGTGGCTGCGGCGACTGTTCACCGACGCCCACGACGACACCATCACCGGCCGCGACCCGACCCGGCGCCGGTTCGACGGCCCCCTGGGCGCCCTGATCCGCGCCGCGGACCAGCAGTGCGGTCGGCCGTGGTGCGACTGCCGGATCGTCGACATCGACCACCGACACCCGTACGCGGCCGGCGGACCGACCACGAGGGCGAACGGCGACGGCTACTGCCGCCGCTCGCACACCACCCGCCACCTGCCCGGCTGGCAGGTCGCGTGCGTAGACTTCGACGGCGACGCCCCCAAGGTGCTGGAGTGGACCACCCCCACCGGCCACCGATACCGATCCCGACGACCCCGCCCCCTGGGCCACGGACCACCGGTGACCGTCCCCAGGACCGGGCCCGGCGAGTCCGCCGCCGAACACCGACTCCGCAAACACCTCACCGCCCTACCCCGACCCGACAACGCCACCATCAAGATCGGCTACCGACACGGCACCAACGCCGCCTGAACCCTGACGCCGCGTGGACCCGGCGCCGCCCGAGAGGTGTGGACGAGCAGCGTGCTCGATGGCTTCGCCGACGACCGTGGACGGCCCGCGTCGGGGCACGAACGGCCCCGTCGGGGGGACGAACGCTGTGTTAACCTCGCCGCGATGGCGACGGACGACAACGCGCGGTTCGGGTACCTCCCGTACACCTTCTCCATCGTCGGTGTGCAGAAGGCGGGCACCAGCACGCTGGCCAAGCTGCTCGCCAAGCACCAGCTGATCTCCAAGGCTCCGACCAAGGAGCTGCACTTCTTCGACGACGAGACCCGGGACTGGGGTCATCCGGACTACTCCGAATACCGCTGCCCGAAGCGCCAGCCGTGGCACGTGCACGCCGGCGACGCGACGCCGGTCTACCTGTTCTGGCCGCGCGCCCTGGAGCGGATGCGCGCGTACAACCCGGAGATGAAGCTGATCGCGTCCTTCCGCGATCCGATCGAGCGGGCGTTCTCCCAGTGGTCGATGGGACGCGGCTGGTTCAAGGGCTACCCCGAGTTCCACGACGTGATCAACGACCGCCGCCCCGAGTCGTTGCCGGCGGACCTGCCGGACGAGTCCCCGATCCACTTCCGCCGCCGTGCGCTGATCTCCCGCGGCTACTACGGGGCGCAGCTCCGGCGCGGGCTGGAGAGCTTCGACCGGGACCAGTGGCTGCTGTTCGACTTCCACCGGATCTTCGCCGACTTCGACAAGACCCTCGACGCGATGACCGACTTCCTCGGGCTCCCGCGGTTCGCGGAGCACCCGGAGGTGCGGAGGAAGATGGCCTCGCCGACCGGGCTCACCGGAACGGCTCCGACACCGGACGACATTGCCGGGCTCGCCGAGATGTACGCGAAGGACCTCGCGGAGCTCACCGAGCTCTCCGGGCTCGACGTCTCCGACTGGCCCACCTCCAAGATCCTCGACGGGACGCTCGACCCCGCGGACCTCGCCGAGAAGCTGACGCGCAAGGCCGGCCTCGCCGCCGAGGTCGCGGCCGAGTAGGTCCAGCGACGGCGGGCAGGTACGCCCCGCACCAGGGGTGGAGCGGGCCGGTAGGTTAGCGCTGTGACCGAGCCGAACGACGCACGCACGAGCCTGCGAGTGGCGACCTGGAACGTCTATCTGGGCGCCGACCTGACCGCGATCACGTCCGCACGCGACCCCGAGAGCCTCGCCCACGCGGCAACCGAGGCCATGCGCCAGGCCGAACGTACCCAGTTCCCCGCCCGCGCGAAGGTGATCGCCGACATCATCTCCAAGTCCCGCCCCGACGTCCTCGGCCTGCAGGAGGTCGGACGCTGGGAGATCCACCACGACGGCGAGCGGCGCTCGCTGTGGAACCACGCCGAGCTGATCACCGAGGCGCTCGAGCGGCTGGGCGAGCGGTACGTGATGCTGTACTGCAGCGACACGTTCAGCGGCGAGCTGCCGCTCGGCGACGGCCGGACCGTGGGGTTCACCAACTGTGACGCGATGCTCCTCCGGGCCACCCCCGACCGGCCGATCACCGTCCTGGATGCCGGGTTCGGCCACTTCGACGCGCACCTCGAGGTGACCGCGACCGACGGCAGCACGGTGCCGGTCAAGCGCGGCTGGGTGCACGCCGACCTCGAGGTGGACGGCGAGTGCGTCCGGGTGATCTCGACCCACCTCGCCTCGATGGACGCCGACACCCGCCGACGCCAGGCGCACCAGCTCGTCACGGTCGCCAGCCCCTCGCCGTACCCCACCGTGCTCGTGGGCGACCTGAACGCCGAGCCGGAGGACTCGGCGATGGGCGTGATCACCAACGCGGGCTACGTCGACGCGTGGGCCGACGCCGGCCACGGCACCGGAGCCACGTGGGGACGCAGCGCGGACCTCGACCGCGAGGACGACCTGGTGTCGCGGATCGACTACGTACTCGTCGATCCCGAACGGCTTCGCGTGGACACGGTCGAGCTGCTCGGTGACGACGTCGCCGCCCGGACCCCGGGCGAGGCGTGGCTGTGGGCCTCGGACCACGCCGGCGTGCTCGCCCAGATCAGCCTGACCTGAGCCGGCCGGGTCGCCGGCCCGGGCAGCCGCCGGTCAGCCGCTCAGGGTCTCGACGAGCGTCTTGCAGAACGCCGGCAGGTCGTCGGGCTTGCGGCTGGTGATCAGGTTGCCGTCCACCACGACCTCC
>JBOHCT010000184.1:0-8672 GCA_050699055.1 Streptosporangiaceae bacterium
GGCCGGAGCGTTCCTTGCCTGTCTTGTCGGTTTTGTCGCGTACCACCAAATGGACGATCGACCCGGAGTTCCGCTGCTGCGCGACCTCGCCGCGGCCGTGCGGGGGGAGACGTACGCTCCGCACAAGGCGCGTAGGCCGGGGCTGTTCGTCGTGTTCGAGGGCGGCGAGGGCGCAGGCAAGACCACCCAGACGCGGGCGCTGGCCGTCTGGCTGCGGGACCAGGGCTTCGACGTCGTCACCACGCACGAGCCCGGCGCGACGCACGTGGGCATGCGGCTGCGCGCGATCCTGCTCGACATGGCGCACAAGGGACTGTCGGCCCGAGCCGAGGCGCTCATGTACGCCGCCGACCGTGCCGAGCACGTGGACACCGTGATCAGGCCGGCCCTGGAGCAGGGTGCGGTGGTGATCTCCGACAGGTACGTCGACTCCTCGCTCGCCTATCAGGGTGCCGGCCGGCGTCTCTCCGTCGACGAGGTGTCGCGCCTCAACGCCCACGCCACCGGCGGGCTGACCCCTGACCTCACGGTCCTGCTCGACATGCCGGCGTCCGTGGGGCTCGCGAGGTTCGCCTCGCCCGCCGACAGGATGGAGTCCGAGCCCCCGGAGTTCCACGAGCGGGTCCGTCGCGGATTCCGGGAGCTGGCCGGACGCGAGCCCGACCGGTATCTGGTCGTGGACGCGACCCGGTCGATCGACGAGATCGCGCGCCGGGTCCAGGAGCGGATGCGGCCGCTGCTGCCCGACCCGGTGCCGCGCGAGGCGGAGGAGAGTACGGGCACGATGCCGGCGCTGCGGGATCGCGCGTGAGCGCCTGCCCCGCACGACCCGTCCGTGCCCACTCGGCCGCCGCCACCACCACTTCCATGATCACGAAGGGTCTTCCCTGCTATAGGGGGAAGAAGTCTTCGTGATCACGGCGTTTGGGCTCTGTTGGGGGGCTCGTGACTAGGTATCCCGGTGCCCTCCTCCGTTCCGCTCCTCGCTCACTGTCGTTCGCTACGATGCTCGCTTTGGAGGGCACCTCGTGACGGTCTTCGATGAGCTGGTCGGGCAGGAGCGCGTCGTCGACGAGCTGCGCGCCGCGGCGGCCGCTGGTGACGCGCAGGCGCGCGGCGGCTCCGGCAGCGGCATGACCCACGCGTGGCTGCTCACCGGGCCGCCCGGGTCCGGCAGGTCCAATGCCGCGCGGGCGTTTGCCGCGGCCCTGCAATGCCGTGAAGGCGGGTGCGGGCGGTGTCCGGACTGTCATCAGGTACTCGCCGGCACCCACGCCGACGTGGAGGTGGTACGCCCCTCGGGCCTGTCGTACAGCGTCCGTGAGACACGGTCGCTCGTGCTGCGCGCGGGCCAGGCGCCGACGCGCGGACGCTTCCAGATCGTGCTGTTCGAAGACGCCGATCGAGCCACGGAGCAGGCCGCGAACGCGCTGCTCAAGGCGATCGAGGAACCCGGGCCCCGTACGGTGTGGCTGCTGTGTACCCCCTCGCCCGACGACCTGGTCACGACGATCCGTTCCCGCTGCCGCCTCGTGTCGTTGCGCACACCGCCCGCATCGGCGGTCGCCGAGGTGCTCGTACACCGCGACGGCGTCGACCGGGAGGTCGCCGCGTTCGCGGCGCGCGCCTCCCAGGGACACATCGGCCGTGCGCGCCGGCTGGCCACCGACGAGCGGGCCCGGCTGCGGCGCGAGGAGGTCCTGCGGATCCCACTCTCGCTCGGTGACATCGGTGCCTGCCTCGAGGCCGCGGCGCGGCTGGTGTCCGCCGCCGCCGACGAGGCCGGCGCGACGACCCAAGAGGCCGACGCCCGGGAGACCACGGAGCTGCGCCAAGCCCTCGGCGAGGGCGGCTCGCGCAAGTCGCTGCCGCGTGGCTCGGCCGCGCCCCTCAGGGATCTCGAGGAGCGGCAGAAGTCCCGCGCGACCCGGGTCAAGCGTGACTCCCTCGACCGGGCGCTGCTCGACCTGGCGAGCTTCTACCGCGACGTGCTCTGCCTGCAGCTCGGGGCGAACGTCGCGCTGGCCAACGCGGAGCGCACGGCCGACCTGCGCGCCTTCGCCGACCGTACGTCTCTCGAAAGCACGCTGCGTCGTCTCGACGCGATCACGGAGTGTCGTACGCGGCTCGATGCCAACGCCAACCCCCAGCTCGCGGTCGAGGCGATGACCCTCGCGCTGCGGGCCGGCTGACCCACTCGCCGGTCGCCGCCCCCCTTTCACGGCGCAGTCAGGTCAAGTTGACGGGTGTTGGGCGTTACCTGTCTGCGCGTCGATGTAGGCCCCCTCGTCCATCGACCGCGGACGGGGCGCGCTCGTAGGCTGAGCCCGACAGAATGGAGCGGGCGAGGAGGGGAGCCCGACCGTGAGTATGATCATGGCCGTCAGCTTCGAACGGTACGGCAAGCTCTACTATCTCGACCCCGGATCGCACTCCCCGAAAGTCGGTGACAACGTGCTCGTGCCTACCGAGGCCGGCCCCGAGGTCGCCGAATGCGTCTGGGCACCCGAATGGGTGAGCGAGGATATCGGCGGGATGCCGGTGTGCGAGGGATTCGCGAGCGACGACGACCTGGCGCGCAACGAGCGTAACCGGCGCCGAAAGGCCGAGGCCAAGAGCGTGGGCAAACAGCTCGTACGCCAGCACGAGCTGCCGATGAAAGTCGTCGCGATCGACTATCTCGACCGCGAGAACGTCTTCACCATCTACTTCTCCGCGCCACAGCGCGTGGACTTCCGACAGCTGGTCCGCGACCTGGCTCGGGCCCTGCACGCGCGGGTCGAGCTGCGCCAGATCGGGCCGCGCGACGACGCGCGCCTGCAGGGCGGCATCGGGCCGTGCGGCAGGGACCTGTGCTGCGCGACGTTCCTGAAGAACTTCGAGCCGGTGTCCGTACGCATGGCGAAGGACCAGGACCTCCCGGTCAACCCCATGCGCATTGCAGGCGCCTGTGGGCGGCTCATGTGCTGCCTCAAGTACGAGCACCCGCTGTACCAGGAGTTCAAGGCCGACGCCCCGCCCGTCGGGTCGGAGGTCGACTCCCCTGAGGGGCGCGGCACCGTCGTCGGCCACAACGTGCCTTCCGAGAGCGTGGTCGTAAGGGTCAAGGACTCCGGGCGCACCTGCGCCTGCACCAAGGCAAGCGTGTGTGGGTCCCGTCAGGCCTACGAGCAGCATCGCGGCACGCGCCGCCGCAGTCGTCGCGGGCGGAGCGAGTGAACGCACGCCGCGTTCGGCGCGGTTCCTACACGGGCGTACGAGTCGTCGCGTCTGCTGTCTGTGCCGCCGTCGTCCTGGCGGGATGCACATCCGGCGCGTCCGGCGGGCGGGACGGAGACAACGGCTCCGGCTCGTCGGCGCGGCCCACGCCGGCCCTCGGCGAGTATTACCACCAGCGGCTCGACTGGCACTCCTGCGGGGACCGCTTTCAGTGCGCCAGACTTACAGTGCCCCTCGACTACAGCCGACCGAACTGGAAGCGCGCCAGGCTGGCCGTGGTGCGGTTGCCCGCGAAACATAAGAAACGGCGTATCGGGTCGCTCGTGCTGAACCCCGGTGGCCCGGGCGGCTCGGGCGTCCAGTACGCGCGAAGGGCCGACGAGGTCGTGAGCCCCGAGGTGCGGGCCCGGTTCGACATCGTGGGCTTCGACCCCCGCGGGGTGGCGCGGAGCAGGCCCGCGGTGCACTGTCTGTCCGCGCGCCAACTCGACAAGTACACCGCGCTGGACGCCTCCCCGGAGACCAACGCGGAGCGGCACGCCATCGTCCGAGGAAGTCACCGCTTCGACGCGGGGTGCGAGAAACGCTCGGGCACGCTCCTGCCGTACGTCGGAACCCGGAGCGCCGCCCGGGACATGGACGTGCTGCGCGCCGCTCTGGGCGACCAGCGTCTCACGTATCTCGGCAAGTCGTACGGCACCGAGCTTGGCGCGTACTACGCGGAGCTGTTCCCCCGGCACGTACGCGCCCTCGTCCTCGACGGCGCCGTCGACCCCAAGGTGAAACCGCTGCGGGCGGACCTGGTTCAGGCGAAAGGCTTCGAGACCGCGTTGCACGCCTTCGTCGCCCACTGTGTGAAGCGCTCGGACTGCCCTCTCGGACACGGGAGCACGAAGAAGGGGATGAGGCGTCTCGACCGGTTCCTCCACCACGTCGACGAGAAGCCGCTCCCGACGCAGCTCGGTGACGGGCGGAAGCTGAACCAGGCGCTCGCGACGCTCGGGGTCGCGTCGGCGCTGTACATCCGCTCCGCGTGGCAGTACCTCCGCCTGGGCCTGGCGCAGGCGTTCGCGGGCGACGGATCGGTGCTGATGCGCCTCGCGGACGCACTCACCGGTCGGCGTCCCGACGGTACGTACACGAACGAGACCGCCGCGAACATGGCCGTCAACTGCGTCGACCAGCCGATGCCGAGCAAGGTGTCGGCGTACGCGAAGCTGGCGCGGCGTGCGGGGAAGGCCGCCCCGCACTTCGGGGAGTTCGTGGCGTGGGGGAGCCTGCCGTGCGCCTTCTGGCCGGCGCCTGCCGACCATCCTCCCGCGTCGTTCGACGCGCACGGGGCGCCGCCGATTCTCGTCGTCGGCACCACCCGCGACCCAGCGACACCGTACGCCTGGGCGAAACGGCTGGCGCACGAGCTCGACTCCGGGGTGCTGCTGACCCGTGACGGGGACGGTCATACCGGCTACCGTGTCGGCAACTCCTGCATCGACCACGCGGTCGACCGGTACCTGATCACGGGCAACCCCCCGCCGCCTGGGAAGACCTGTCCGGAGGAGTGAGGCGCTGCGGCGCCGTGGCGGTGGCGTGTGGGCTCGCTTCCGCGGAGAGCTTGTACACTGAGCGGCGAGTTCCCGCCGGCTTAGCTCAGATGGTCAGAGCGACGCATTCGTAATGCGTAGGTCCGGGGTTCGAATCCCCGAGCCGGCTCACGTGACCAGGGCATCTCTTGATCAGTTTCTTCGGAGAGACGTCGGGGTGAGCGGTTAGCCTGTGATCTCGGTTCCCGAAGCTGCCGACCCTGCATCGTCACGATGCGAGGGTGAGCAGTTTTGCCGTGAGCAGTTCAGCTCCTCCTCGGTACGACCTTGATCATCTCCAGTCCATCGCCGTGTGCGCTCCTCTAGCAGTGGTGTCGTGGTGTCCTCCGACAGCAGGCGCTGGAGCCGATGAGAAAGCATACGCATACATTCTCATGTGTATGTCGAGTGCTGACCATCGCGCCTGGGGGTCGATCAGCGTGGGGGCGGGCTCTCGCTCGAAGAGGTTGGGCCCTGCCCCGAAGATCTCACCGGCACGCAGCGCTTCCACCAGCGCTGCCTCGTCGATGACCGGACCTCGGGAGCTGTTCACGATCACCGCGGTGTCCTTCATGGCCCGGAACTGATCAGTGCCGAACAGGTGACGGGTCTGCGGGGTGAGGGCGACGTGGACGGAGATGAAATCCGCCTCGGCCAGCAGGTCGTCGAAGGTCCGGCATTCCGCCCGCAGATCCCTCTCCACCTCTCCGGGCGGCCGGCGGGTGTCGAAGTACACGACCCGCATGCCGAACCCCAGGCCCCCACCGGGCTACCGACTGCCCGATCCGCCCGAACCCCCACGACCCCCAGCGTCTTGCCGTGGATGTCCTGACCAAGCATCATCTGCGGGCCCCAGATCCATGGGGTCCCCGACCGGAGGAACCGATCGCCCTCGGGGACGCGACGGGCGGCGGCCAGGAGGAGCCCCCACGTCAGGTCGGCGGTGGTCTCGGTGAGGACGTCCGGTGTGTTCGAGGCGGGCACGTCGCGGCGGGTGCATTCCTCGACGTCGATGTTGTCGAAACCGACGGCGTAGTTCGCCACGATGACGAGGTCCGACCCGTGGTCGAGGAACTCCGCGTCTACCTTCTCGGTGAGGAGGGTGATCACGCCGGCCTTTCCGGCCACCCGGTCGAGGAGCTGCGCTCGGGGGATCGGGTCCGCGCTGTCCCACAGGTCGACCTCGCACCTGCTCTGTACGGCGTCCATGACCCGCGCCGGCAGCCGCCTGGTCACCAGTACGGGCCAGCGCTTCGACCTGTCCGCCGGGGCGGTTCATCGGGCCAGCTCCGGCAGCGACGCCTCGATCGCCTCGAGACCGTCACGGATCTGCTGCACGGAGGTCGCGTACGACAGCCGCAGGTGACCCTCCCCGTGGCTGCCGAACGCGGTGCCGGACAGCGTGGCTACCCCGGCCCGGTCCATCAGGTGTTGCTCGATTTGACGAGCGGGGACACCCAGTCCGGTGATGTTGGGGAAGACGTAGAAGGCGCCTCCTGGACGCACGCACGAGATCCCGTCGATGCCGTTCAGGCCGTCCACGATCGCGTCCCGCCGGCGCGCGAACTCGTCGACCATGTCCCGCACCGGCTGCCACGGACCGGTCAGCGCGGCGATGGCCGCTCGCTGGCTGAACGCGGAGGTGCACGATACGGAGTTGATGATCAGGCGGCTGATCGGTTCCACCAGCCATCCGGGGAACACCCCGAACCCCAGCCGCCACCCTGTCATGGCGAAGGTCTTCGACCATCCGTCGAGGAGGACGGTCCGCTGGTCCATGCCCTCGACATCCAACACGCTGGCGTGCGGCCGGCCGTCGTACCGGATGGCCCAGTACACCTCGTCGCTCAGCACCAGCAGGTCGTGCTCGATCGCCACGCGAGCGACCGCCTCCACGTCGTCCGCGGTCAGCGCGCTACCACAGGGGTTCTGGGGAGAGGAGAGGACGAGGAGCTTGGTCCGCTCGGTCACCAGGGAGGCCAGCTCGTCGGGGTCCATGCGGAAGTCGTTCTCCTCCCGGAGCGGGACGGGGACGGGACGCGCCCCCACGAAGGAGGTGATCGACTCGTACATGGGGAAGGCGGGGTTCGGGTACAGGACCTCGTCCCCCTCCTGGCAGAGCGCCTGGATCAGGTACCACATGATCGGCTTCGCCCCCGGTGTGATGACCACCCGGTCGGGGCTCACGGACAGGCGACCTGTCCGGCCGAGGAAGTCCGCCACGGCCTCCCGCAGCTCGGGGATGCCGGGGGCGGGAACGTAGTGGGTGTGCCCCTGCTCCAGGGCCTCGGACGCGGCCTCGCTGATGTGCGACGGGGTGGGGAAGTCGGGCTCCCCGATCTCCATGTGGATGATCTTCCGCCCCCGCGCCTCCAGCGACTTGGCCCGCGCGAGTACCTCGAACGCGGACTCCGTCCCCAACCGTCGCATCCGCTCGGCGAGCTGCATCGCTCATCGCCCCCTCACCTGCCGTAGCTGACCGGGCGAGGATACGACCGCGGCCGACCGCCGTGCCAACCCCGGGTGCCGCATCGCTGGAGCGCCTCGATGGTGGCGGTGATGGCCGGGCGGGCTGTCGCGCTTTCTCGCCAGAGGGCGAAGACGCGGCGGGTCGGTGGTGGGTCGATCGGCACGAATCGGACCGACGGCGGCGCGGGTTCACGGCCGAGCCGCGGGATCACGGCGACCCGCAGGCCGGCCGCGACCAGCGCCAGCTGGGTCGAGTGCTTCGAGGCGGTGTGCAGAACCCGTGGCTGCGCGTCGTTCGCGCGCAGGGTACGTAAGAGCCAGTCGTGGCAGATCTGGCCGGTGCTCCAGGTGGTCCAGTCGTCGGCGAGATCCGTGATGGCGACCCTCGTCCGGTCGGCGAGCGGGTGGTCGACGGGCAGGGCCACCTCGAAAGGGTCCTCCAGCAGGTCCCGCCGCGACAGGCCCTCCGGCACGGTCAGCACCTCGTCGGCCCAGTCCTGGACCACGGCGACGTCGAGGTTTCCACGACTCAGGGCCGGGATCGCCTCGTGCGGCTCCCGGTCGTACAACGACACCGACGGGTTCGGGTAGCGCGTTCGCAGGTCCCGCAGCACGTCGGGCAGCAGCCCGCGCGCGGCGGTAGCGAACGCGGCGATCGCCACAGTCCCGGCGACGGCGCCGCGGTGGTCGGCGGTTCGGTGCCATGCGGCTGACCGGCGACCGCCTGTCTGGACCGATCCACAGCGATCGCGATCGCCAGGCGCGCGGTCGAGCTCGGTCTCACGTTCATCGACACCGCCGACTCCTACCTCGGCGACAACGAGAAACTGCTCGCCGAGGCGCTGCACCCGTACCACCCGGACGTGGTGATCGCCACCAAGGGCGAGCAGATCAACCTCGGCCCCGACTGGATCCCGCTCGGCCGTCCGGAGTACCTGCGCCAGCAGGCCGAGCTGAGCCTGCGCCGGCTGCGGCTGGACCGTATCGACCCCTACCAGCTGCACCGGATCGATCCGACGGTGCCGCTCGCGGGTCAGGTCGGCGCGCTACGCCTTCTGCAAGACGAGGGAAAGGTCCGGCACGTCGGGCTCTCGGAGGTCACTGTCGACCAGCTCATCGAGGCCGAGAGGATAACGTCGATCGTGAGCGTGCAGAACCGCGACAACCTCGCGGATCGGGCGTCCGGGGGCGTACTCGACTGCTGCGAACGGCGCGGTATCGCCTTCATTCCGTGGCTGCTGATCGCCCCTACAACGCGCGGGCCGACGTCACCGACCCGGTCACCGGGGTCGCCGACCGGTGCGTGCCACTGGCTCTCCCCGGCGTTCAGGTTTGGGGTTGTTACTGACTTCTGTGGCGTGTCGGTCCAAAGCGGGCGGTGTGTGCTCCGGTAGCGTCCCGTGC
>JBOHCT010000185.1:0-8665 GCA_050699055.1 Streptosporangiaceae bacterium
ACGTGCGGTAGCCGGTGGCGGGGACGTCCGCCGCCACGAACGCGAGCCGGACCTCGGCGAGCGTCCCGTCGCCGTGCCTGGTCTCACCCTCGACGACCGCGGATACCGCCCCGCCGACCTCGTCGCGTACCCCGACTCCCGCGGGGCCGGGAGCCGAGAAGGCCGCGGTGACCGCCGTGACGTCCGTCCGCGGCCAGGACAGCGTGTTGAGTACGAGCACCGGCCGGCCCTCGCCACGGGTGTCGACATGGCCCGCGAGGTGGGCGATCGCCCTGTCGCGGACGTCGTCCCCGAGCTCGTAGGCCTCGCGCCACCCGCCCAACAGGTCGAGGTAGACCTGGTCGGACTCGGTGCCGGTGATGCCGTCGTGGTGGGCGTTGAAGCACAGCTGGCGCCAGCCCTTGTCGATCGCCTCGGCGGGGTAGCGGGCGCCGAGCAGGGCCATCAGCGTGGCGAGCTTCTCCGCGTCGGTGAGCGCGACCTCGGCCGCCCGCTGCGCCTGCTTGGTGTCGATGTACGAGACGTCCTTGCCTGTGTACACCGGGTTCATGTCCCGTGACTGCGGGCTGAACGTGAGGTGCCGCCTGGCTGCGTCCTCGCGCACGGCGCCGAAGAACTCTCTCGGCAGGGCGACGACGAACCGCGGCCAGACGTACCGCTTGTTCCAGTCGCGATGGATCTCCGTCGCCCACCGGGACGGGATCACGTGGTCGGCGCCGACCGGCAGCAGTACGTTGCGGGTCGCCGCGACCTTCCTCAGGTCCTGGAACAGCTCGTGGGCCTTCTCCTCGGCCTCCTCCAGCGTCCGCAGGTCCTGGAACCACCAGCCCGCGGAGTAGTGGTTCGGCATGTAGCTCGTGAGCAGCCCCCGCCCGTCCGGCCCGACCCACTCGAACTCGCTCGGAAACTGCATCCGGGCGTTATCGCCGACGGTGAGCCGCGGCCCCCACTGGTGGAACGGGCCGCGCGCCCATGAGCTCGAGGTGAGCCCGGCGTCGGCCATGATCGACGGGTACGACGGGTCGTGGCCGAACACATCCAGCATCCAGCCCGTCCGCGGTTCGCCTCCGACGACGTCGCGCTGGTAGCCGACACCGTAGATCGTGTTGCGGATCGTGCTCTCGAGGCTGGTCAGGTTGGTGTTGGGCTCGTTGTACATGCCGCCGACCAGCTCGATCCTGCCGGCCGCCATCAGCTCGCGGAGGTCGGTGCGGTCCTCGGGATGGACGTCCCAGTACGGCTTCAGGTAGTCGAGCTCGGCGAGCACGAACTTGTAGTCCGGGTCCGATCGAGCCGTGTCGAGGTGCGCGCGTACGAGGTCGAGCGCCGTGCGGACCGCTGGGGAACGGCGCTCGCGTACCGCCTCCGGCAGGTCGTACCACGTCGCGGTGAAGCCGGCCTGGGTGTTCCACCACACCGGGTCGTAGTGGAAGTGGGAGACCATGTGCATCGTCCAGCCCGGGGTCGCCACGACCAGCTCCCCGCGGGCCCGGGAGGTCGCCGCGTCCGCCTCCGCGGTGACCACGATCCGCCGCCTCTCGCCCTCCCCGGCCCGGACCGCTACGGGGATCTCGACCTCCCGCTCCGCGCCGGGCTCGACGTCGCCGAGGAGTACCGGCTCCGGCGTCGTCACGCCGTCGCCGTCGGCGTGGACGCGGACCGTGTCGCCGCGCACCACCGCCGCCTCGCCGCGGTTCCCCACCGTCACGCGTATGACTTGCAACGGCCGTTCCTCCCTGCCCACGAACAGGTCGGTCGATCTGACGTCGCGGATCTCCACCTCGTCTGTCACCCACTCCTTCGCTTCGATCTGGCGTCAACCCTCGGTCACTCCCGCGAGATTGAACGCGCCGCCCAGCGTCCGCTGGACGAGGATGTACAGGACGACGACCGGATGGTGAAGATGATCGAGATCCCCCACCGGACTCTAACCACGCCCGGGTGCGAGCCTGAAAGGCGGAGGACGCGAAAGGCGGTCCGCGCGGGTGCCCGCCTCGCGGGCCGGGCACGCACTACACGAGGGAGGAAGCCGACAATGATCCCGGGCGTCGAGTCGGCCGCGCGACCCGCCACCCAAACGGACAGCCCGCGCGACACGCAGACCTATAGGGCGAAGCAGAGCAATATCGGGTAACGCGATCATGTCCGTGACCAGCGTATTTGTCCTTGTACCGCAGGTGACGCCCTGGTTGACAACGACGCGCAGGCCGGTAACGTCCCTCTCGTCCACCAGGGACTGGCTGGTTGGGCGGCCTCTCGAGCCGTTCGGCGCTGCGCCGAGACGGGCCGTGCGACCGCGCCGCTTGCCCGTCCACAACAGCCAGGTGCAGTAGCTGGCGGAGCGCGGGACGGAGAACGTCCAACCAGCGGGGGGTGCGACTCGGGAGGGGCCCGGACACCCAGTAGACAACGGATGCCGAGCTCGCCGCCGACGAGACGGGTCCGGTCCGAAGGGTGTCTCGGGCCCTCTTCCGTGCCCGGACCGCGCCCAGGGTAGGCGGCTGACGCCGGGTCGTCGCGCCGCTGCCTGCCGGGGTACGGTTCGAGAGTCGTACCTTTCGCGAAGGGCAGCTCGTTCGTGGCCCAGGGGACAATCACCGAAGAGCGGCCGACCGCTCCGTCGGGGCGCACGTGGATGCGACCAGCGCTCCCGTCCCCACGCACTCTCCTACGGTCGGCGGCGGCCCTCGGCGGGGGCGCGGTGCTGTCCCTGGCCTTCGCGCCCATCGATTGGTGGCCCCTGGCTCCGGTCGGTGTGGCGCTGCTCCTGCTCGCGGTCCGCGGCCGCGGTGTCTGGCCTGGCGTCGGCCTGGGGGCGTTGGCCGGTGTGGGGCTGTTCGTCCCCGTCTTGTCATGGGTACGCGCGATCGGTGCCGACGGGTGGTTGGGCCTCGCGGGCTCGCAGGCGGCCTTCATCGCGGCCCTCGGTGCGGCACTGGCCATCGTCAGCCGGCTGCCCGGCTGGCCGGTGTGGTCGGCGACGCTGTGGGTCGCCGAGGAGGCGGTGCGCGACCGCATCCCCTTCGGGGGCTTCCCTTGGGGGCGCCTCGCGAACATCTACGCCGGCTCCCCGTATGTGCCGTACGCCTCCTTGGGGGGCGCACCGCTGGTCACGTTCGCGATCGCGCTGTCCGGTGGGCTGCTCGCCTGGGCGGCGGTCGGTGCGTGGCGCCGCAGTCCGGTGGTGTCGCCGAGCGCGATCGCGGCCGCCGTGGCCGTACCCCTGGCCGGGCTGGCCGTCCCGCTTCCGACAGGAGGGACACCCGTCACGGCGGCCGCCGTCCAGGGCAGCGTGCCGCACCCCGCCACCCCGTTCGCCACCGGCGACGCACCCACCGTCCTTGCCAACCACGTCAATGCCACCCACCGCTTCGCGGATCGCATGCGGGGCGGCTCGGTCCCGCGTCCCGACTTCGTCGTGTGGCCGGAGACCGTCGCGGGCACCGCCCCCTACACCGACCCCACCACCCGGGACGTGATCGGCGCGGCCGTCCGCGATGTCGGCGTCCCGGTGCTCGTGGGGGCCAACATCAACGGGCCGGGGGCACACGAGACGCGCAACGTCGGCATCGTGTGGAAGCCGGGCGACGGGCCCGGGCGGGGGGCCCACACCCTGTACGTCAAGCGGCACCTCGTGCCGTTCGGAGAGTACGTCCCGTTCCGCGACGTGCTGACGCGCGTGGTGCACCGCCTCGCGTACGCGTCCACCGACGTACCAGGTCACCGGCCCGGGATGCTTGCGCTCGGTCCGGTGCGCGTGGCCGACGCGATCTGCTTCGACGTGGCTGACGACGACGTCATCCGCGACGCCGTCGTCCACGGGGGGCAGCTCATCACCGTGCAGACGAACAACGCCTCGTATGCCGACACGGGCCAGCCTCAGCAGCAGCTGGCCATCGAACGGCTGCGGGCGGTCGAGCACGGGCGTGCGGTCGTCGTGGCCGCGACCACCGGCGTCACCGCGATCATCGCTCCCGACGGTCGCGTCGTGGCCGAGGCCCCGGCACTCGACCCGCACGTGCTCGTCCGCAAGGTGCCCGCGCGCGAGGCCCTCACGCCGGCCGACCGGCTCGGCACCGTCCCGGAGTGGGTGCTCACCGCTGTAGGGGCCTTGACGCTGGCGTTCGCCGCCGCCGCGGCTTCCCGAAGGACGCGAGAGGCCGCATGAGTCCGATCGGCGCGCTCGAGGACCTCGGCCGGATCCTCGTCGTCGTCCCCACCTACAACGAGCGGGACAACCTCGAGCTCCTGCACAGACGGCTGAGTGCGGCGGTCCCTGAGGCGGACATGCTTGTCGTGGACGACGCCAGCCCCGACGGCACCGGTCGCGTGGCCGACATGCTGTCCTCTCGGGACGGTCGCGTCCACGTCCTGCACCGCGCCGGCCGGGAAGGGCTGGGCACGGCCTACCTCTCCGGGTTCCGCCACGCCCTTGGCGCCGGCTACGACGTGGTCTGCGAGATGGACGCGGACGGGTCACACCAGCCCGAGGAACTTCCCCGGCTGCTTCGGGCACTGCTGCACGCCGACCTGGTCCTGGGCTCGCGGTGGGTGGCCGGCGGCGAGGTGAGGGAATGGGCGTTCGGTCGAACGGTGTTGTCAAGAGCGGGCAACGCCTACGCGCGGGCGGCCCTGGACGTTCCGTTGCGCGACGCGACGGGCGGGTTTCGGGCCTACAGGCGTGCGACGCTGGAGAAGTTCGACCTGGACAGTGTCAGATCCCAGGGTTACTGCTTTCAGATCGACCTGGCCGTACGTGTCGCACGCGAAGGCATGCGTGTCGTCGAGGTGCCGATCACGTTCGTCGAGCGTACGCGGGGGAGTAGCAAGATGAGTCGTAGAGTTGTCGCCGAGGCGCTATGGCGGGTGACCGCTTGGGGGGTCGCCCACCACCTCGCCCGGTTGACGGGAAGGCGGTGACGCGATGGCGGCGCTGCTCGTCCTCGGTTTCCTCGCTCTCCCGATCCTGGAGATCTACGTGATCATCCAGGTCGGGGGTGTGATCGGGGCGGTGCCGACCGTCCTGTTGCTGCTCGTCGAGAGCCTGTTGGGCGCCTGGATCATCCGCCGCGAAGGCAGGCGCGCCTGGCACAAGGTGCAGGAAACGTTGGCCCAGGGACGGATGCCCGACCGCGAGCTCAGTGACGCCGCGCTCATCCTCGCGGGCGGTGTTCTCCTACTCATCCCGGGTTTCGTGACGGACGCCGCTGGCTTCCTCTTCGTGCTCCCGTTCACGCGCCCGCTCGTCCGTCGGGGTCTCACCGCGGTTGTCTCTCACCGTATGCGGGTGCGTAGCGCCGGCACACCGCCGCGACACCCAGGGGAGGTCATCCAAGGGGAGGTCATCGATGACCGCGAGGCCTGACGTTACGGGCGGTCCGAACATGCGAGAGCCGGGCCGCGAACGCGACCCGGCCCCGCGGAAGGAGAGGCGTCAGGCGGTCTTCTTCCTGTTGCCCCGCTGTTCGCGCAACAGGGCCAGGCGCTCGGCCAACACCTCCTCGAGGTCGTCGACCGAACGACGTTCGAGCAACATGTCCCAGTGCGTACGCGTCGGCTTCGCCTTCTTGGGCGTAGGCAGCTCGCCATCGACCTTGAGCGCCGTCACCCCGCAGTAGCGGCACTCCCAGGTCGTGGGGATCTCGGCATCGACCGCGAAAGGCACGCTGAACTGATGCCCCTTGGGGCAGTCGTACCTCACGTCCGCACGCGGAGCGAGATCGGTGTTGCGGTCGTTCTCGTAGCTCGTCGCCCCGAGGCGCGTGCCGCGGAGTGCCCGCTCAGCCATCCTCTGATGCCTCCAGTGTTTGGCTCTTCACCCGGAACAACGCCCGTTAGGCTTGCTAGATTCCCATCTGACCGAAGTGCCAACCTTCTCACCGCTGTCCGTCTCCGGGCTGATACCTCGACAAGCGGATGGGAGGTCGGTGGAGCACCGGTCCGCCATCAGGATGATCGAGAGATTGGGAGGGTCATGGCCGAGAGTCTGGGGTTCGCAGGCATCGGGATAATGGGGTCGGGGATGAGCCGGAACCTTCTCGAAGCCGGCTTCCCGCTCACCGTCTACAATCGCACTCGCGCCAGGGCCGACGCGCTCGCCGCCGACGGGGCGCACTGCGTCTCCTCTCCACGTGAGCTCGCGGAGCGGGCCGACGTCGTGTTCACCTGCGTCAGCGACACTCCCGACGTCGAGGAGGTCGTGCTCGGCGACGACGGGGTCATCCA
Source organism: Streptosporangiaceae bacterium (assembly GCA_050699055.1). Lineage (GTDB taxonomy): Bacteria > Actinomycetota > Actinomycetes > Streptosporangiales > JBOHCT01 > JBOHCT01. The sequence continues at coordinate 6,226 of JBOHCT010000185.1, forward strand.
CGGCGCGCGTCCCGGCTCGCTGGTCGTCGACATGAGCACGATCAGCCCCGCCGTCACCCGCCGCGTCGCAGACGCCTTGGCCGAGCGGCAGGTCGGCTTCCTGGACGCCCCGATCTCCGGCGGCAGCGAGGGCGCGGCACAGGGCACGCTCAGCATCATGATCGGCGGGACCGACGCCAACGTCGAGCGCGCGATGCCGTACTTCCAGGCCATGGGCCGCACGATCACCCACGTCGGGCCGGTCGGTACCGGGCAGACCTGCAAGCTCGTCAACCAGATCCTGGTCGTCGTGACGATGCTCGGTGTCGGGGAGGCGCTGCTGCTCGCCGAGGCCGACGGGCTCGATCTCGACCGCGTCCTCGACGCCGTGACCGCGGGCGCCGCGAACAGCTGGATGCTCGCGAACCGCGGTCCGCAGGCCGTGAAGCGCGACTGGCGACCCGGCTTCACGATCGACCTGCAGCAGAAGGACCTGCGCCTGGTCCTTGAGGCGGCCGGCCAGCACGGCCTGGCCGTCCCCGGCACCGCGCTCGTCTCGCAGCTCTACACCGCTCTGCAGCGGCGCGACCTGGGCGGCGAGGGCAACCACGCGCTCGTCAAGGCACTCGAGGAACTCTCCGACTTTCACCTCGGTGAGCGCGGAAGATCGTAGCCCCCAAGTCGCCGATCTTGAGCTTATTGACCTCTCCCACGTCGCCGAGGCAGCAATATCCTCAAGATCGGCGAATGCTCCTCGGCTCAGGCCGCCTCGGCTAGGGCTCGAGGACGAGACGCACGAGGCCGGCCGGGCGCTCCTCGACCATCCGGATCGCCTCGACGGCCCGCTCGAGGGGGTAGCGGTGCGACACAGAGTCGGACAGGTCGAACGCGCCTCCCCGGGCGAGCTTCGCCACGGCCCGCAGCTCGTCCATGCTCGACACGTACGCACCGACGACGCTGATCTCACGGCTGGTGATGCCGGTGACGGAGGTACCGAGCGTGATGGGCTCGTCGACAACCGATCCGATGACAAGCTTCCCGCCGCGCTTGAGCATGCGGATGCCGCCCGCGGCGGCGCCGCGGGCGCCAGTGAAGTCGACGACGGCGTCGACCGGGCCGACGGCCTTCCGCACCTCACGGTGGGCTCCCTCCAGCTCCCGCACGACGTGCACGTCCAGACCGGCGACCCTTTCAGCGGAAGCGGCGGAGCGCACGACCGCCGCGAGCTGGACGCTCGGGTCGAGGGCCCGCGCGAGCTTCAGTACCTGGGTACCGATCCCGCCCGCACCGAGGACACACAGCGTCCCGCCGGTGGGCAGCTCGGCGCGCCGCAGCGCGTGGTAGGCGGTCGCGGCCGCGTCCGCGAGCAGCGCGGTCTCGGTGGGCGGCAGGTCGCCGACGGGCACCATGCGGCGGACCGGCCAGACGATCTCGTCGGCCATGCCGCCGGGTACGTGCAGCCCGAGCGTCACCACGTCACCGCACCGCTGCTCCTCGCCCGACCGGCACGCCTCGCACGCGCCACACGAGTCCAGCGGGTGCAGGACGACCGCGTCCCCCTCCTGCACGTCACCCTGGCCCCTCGCGTCGTCGTGCAGTTCGGTGACGATGCCCGCGACCTCGTGCCCCGGATGGACGGGGTAGGTCGCGCCGCGGGGCAGCACCATGCCGTGCAGGGCGTGTACGTCAGTGCCGCAGACGCCGCACGCCGTCACCCGCAGCCGCGCCGAACCAGGCGGCAGCTCGGGCGACGGACCTTCACGAAGCGTCGCGTAGCCGGGGGAGACCTCAACGAAGCGCATCCGATCGCCTTTCCTCGCCGCGTAGCAGCTCGCGGGCGATGACGAGCTGCTGAATCTCTGCCGTACCCTCCTCGAACCAGAAGCCCCGGGCATCCCGGTACAGTCGCTCGATCGCCGACTCCTTGGTGTAGCCGTACCCACCATGAACGCGCAGGGCGTGGTCGGTCACCCTGGGCCAGGAGCTTGGTGGTTGGGCGGTGCAGATCCGTAACGGCATGGAGCGCGTGCGCGCCACCGCGCCGCGCCTGCGACAATTGGCCCAGGGCGGCACCGCTGTCGGCACCGGCATCAACGCGCATCCCGAATTCGGGATGCGCATCGCGAAAGCTCTGAGTGAGCGCACCGGCATCGACTTCAAGCCCGCGGATAACTACTTTGAGAGTCTGAGCAGCCAGGATGCCGCGGTCGAGTTGTCCGGCCAGCTCAAGGTAGTTGCGGTGTCGCTGATGAAGATCTGCAACGATCTGCGCTGGATGAATAGCGGCCCGCTGGCCGGCCTGGGCGAGATTTCGCTGTCCGCACTGCAGCCGGGCAGCAGCATCATGCCGGGCAAGATCAACCCCGTCATCCCCGAAGCGCTGGTCATGGTCGCTGCGCAGGTAATCGGTAACGATGCCACCATCACCGTGGCGGGGCAGTCTGGTAACTTCCAACTCAAC
>JBOHCT010000186.1:0-8529 GCA_050699055.1 Streptosporangiaceae bacterium
CCTCCGACGCGCGCAACCTGGAGGAGAAGGCGATCTCGCTGGTCGGGCGCCCACTCTACGAGGCGGTGATCCGGGGCTACACCGCGAAGCAGTGGCAGACCGACCCGAGGGACCTGCCGGCCGGCATCATCACCCGGCTGCCCGTGCGCTACACGTTCGACAACCGCTACTTCAACGACACGTACGAGGGGCTGCCCGTCGACGGCTACACGCCGTGGCTCCAGCGGATGGCCGACCACCCGAACGTCGAGGTCAGGCTGAACACCGACTTCTTCGACCTGCGTCCCGACATCCTCGGGAACGTGCCAGTCGTCTACACTGGCCCGCTTGACCAGTACTTCGCCTACGCCGAGGGTGAGCTCGGTTGGCGTACGCTCGATTTCGAGATCGAGGTCAAGCCAACCGGCGACTATCAGGGCACTTCCGTGATGAACTACGCCGACGAGGACATCCCGTACACCCGGATCCACGAGTTCCGTCACTTCCATCCCGAGCGTGACTACCCCACGGACAAGACCGTGATCATGCGTGAGTACTCCCGGTTCGCGAAGCGCGGGGACGAGCCCTACTATCCGATCAACACCGCGGAGGACCGCGAGCGGCTGCGCAGCTACCGCGATATGGCCAAGCGGGAGCCGGATGTCCTTTTCGGCGGACGCCTCGGCACCTACAAGTACCTCGACATGCACATGGCCATCGCGTCCGCCCTGACCATGTACGACAACCGCCTGCGCCCCCACTTCGCCGAGGGAGCGCGGCTCGCGAGCGGAGGTGTCGACGAGTGACAGCGCAGACCGACGGGGAGAGAGCTGGTGCCTCGACGCAGCCAGCGACGGTGCCGACAACGGGTGTTCGCGTCCTGCAGCGCATCGTCCTCCCGCCCGAGGGCAACCTCGACGTCGCGCCGCTCTACATCGACGAGAACGTCTGGCACGCCCGGGCGGCCCCCGCATCGGACGCTGCGTCAGGCGCCGACGACAGGTCCGACGAGACGCAGGACGCCGCCCCCGTCGCCTCCGTCATGCCCGGATCTACCCAGTCGGCGCTGCGGACCGACCGTTCTCCTAAGGACACAGAAGGTCTCACGGAGCGACGCAGCGCGGTGCTGCGCGCGGGCCGTCGCGTCTCGTTCGCGACGTACTTCAACGCCTTTCCCGCGAGCTACTGGCGGCGGTGGACCACCGTCGAGGAGGTACGCCTGCGGGTGCGCGTCCGTGGCGACGCCAGCGTCATCGTCTACCGGTCGACCTCGAAGGGGCACAGCCTGCCTGTCGAGACCGCCCACGTCGACGACGACAAGCCGCGGAACCTGGAGTTTCGACTGCCGTTGCGGCCGTTCCTCGACGGTGGGTGGTACTGGTTCGACGTCGCAGCGGGCGAACGCGACGTCACCCTCGAGGAGGCGGACTGGACCGCCGAGACCGACCGGCTGCGGTCCGGCCGGCTCAGCATCGGCATCACCACGTTCAACCGTCCGGACTTCTGCCTCGACCAGCTGCGCAACCTCGGGGCGTTCGAGGGCGTGCTCGAGGTGCTCGACGAGATCTTCATCGTCGACCAGGGCACCAAGCACGTCGAGGACCATCCCGACTTCGCCGCGGCCTCGAAGGGGCTCGCCGACCGGCTCCGCGTCCTCGACCAGGGCAACATCGGAGGCTCCGGCGGTTTCTCGCGCGCGATGGACGAGACCGTACGGTCCGGCCAGAGCGACTACATCCTGCTGTTGGACGACGACGTGGTCACCGAGCCCGAGGGCATCCTCCGGGCGGTAGCGTTCGCCGACCTTGCCCGGGGTCCGACGGTCGTCGGCGGCCACATGTTCAGCCTGTACGAGCGCTCGGTGCTGCACGCGTTCGGCGAGACTGTCGCGCGCTACCGCTGGTGGTGGGGTGCCGCGCCGCACACGAAGAACAACCACGACTTCGCGCGCCGCAGTCTGCGGAACACGCCGTGGCTGCACCGTAGGATCGACGTCGACTACAACGGCTGGTGGATGTGCCTCATCCCCACGAGCGTGGTCAAGGAGCTCGGGCTGGCCCTGCCGGTGTTCATCAAGTGGGACGACGCGGAGTACGGCTTGCGCGCCCGGGGAGCCGGCTACCCCGTGGTGTCGATGCCGGGAGTCGCCGTCTGGCACGTGCCCTGGTACGAAAAAGACGACGCCATCGACTGGCAGGCCTACTATCACCTGCGCAACCGTGCCGTCGCCGCCCTACTGCACTCCCCCTACGAGTACGGCGGACGACTCGTCACAGAAAGCCTGGAGAACCAGATTCGCCACCTGCTGTGCATGCAGTACTCCCCCGCCGAGCTGCGCCTGCTGGCGATCGAGGACCTGCTCGCCGGGCCGGAGCGTCTGCACCCCGACGCCATCGAGAAGATGACCCAGCTCAGGGGGATGCGGAGCTCGTTCCCCGACGCGCAGTTCAAGAGCGATCTGGAGAGCTACCCGCCCGTCCGGCGACGCAAGCCTCCCCGCAAGGGCAAGGTGGCCACGGCGCCGAAGGGAAAGGTCGGTTTCGTCAAGAAGGCGGCGCTGGGCCTCACGAAGCAGGCACTGCCGGTACGGGACTTCGCACGGCGTTACCCGCAGGCGGCGGTGCCGCACCAGGACATGAAGTGGTGGTTGCTGTCCTCGCTGGACAGCGCCCTGGTCTCGGCCGCCGACGGCACCGGGGCAGCTTGGTACAAGCGTGACCCCAAGCGGGTCCGCTCCCTGCTGCGCCGGAGCGTAGCCCTGCACGTACGCCTGCTGCGTGAGTGGCCGAAGCTCAGCGAGGAGTACCGCGCCGCCGCCGCGCACCTCACCTCACCCGAGCGGTGGCGGGAGACGTTCGAGGCGTCCCGCTCGCCGGACGCCTGACGGGAACGATGCGGTGACGAGAATCGAGTCCCCCACTCGTCGAGCCGCCGACCGGTACGGGCTCGCCCCGCCGGGGCGGGGCGGTGGCCTGCTCGAGGTCGTGCGTCACCGTTACCTTCTTCACCTGCTGGTGCGCAAGGACCTGAAGGTCCGCTACCAGGGCTCCGTGCTCGGCATGGGCTGGTCCTACATCAAGCCGGCGATCCGGTTCGGCGTCTACTTCTTCATCATCGGGATGGTCCTCGGCCTCCGAAAGAGCGTGCCCAACTTTCCCGTCTACATCTTCTGCGGGTTGTCGATCATCACATTCTTCAACGAGATGTTCAACTCGACGACCCGCTCGATCCGGTCAAACAAGGCGCTGATCAGGAAGGTGTACGTGCCGCGGGAGATGTTCCCCGTCGCGTCGGTGCTGGTGTCGGCGGTGCACTTCTTCCCGCAGCTGGCCATCCTATTGGTGGCGGCGGCTATCACCGGCTGGGTGCCGTCGTTCACCGCGGTCGGCGCGGCGGTGCTCGGCTTCGCGATCGTCGCGGCGCTCGGCATGGGGGTGGGCTTGCTGTTCTCCGCCTGCAACGTGTTCTTCCGCGATTTCGAGAAGATCGTCGACGTCCTCAACATCGTCATCCGTTGGTCGGCGCCGATGATCTACCCCTTCCACCTGGTGTACGAGGCTCTCGGCGGCGGCTGGCCGCTCCAGGTCTACCTCGCGAACCCGCTGGTGAGCTCCGTCTCGCTGTTCCAGCGCGCGTTCTGGTTCCCGACCATCCAGGGGGGCCATCAGTTCCCGCCGCACCTGTTCCTGCGCGGCCTGGCCGAGCTCGGCGCGTGCCTGCTGCTCATCGGGGTCGCCCAGGTCGTGTTCTCCCGCCTGGAGACCCGCTTCGCGGAGGCCCTATGACGGAGAGGACCTCGGACAAGGCGTTGAACGGAGAGACCGCCGTGACCGAGGAGGCGACGCGGGCCGTGTCCGCGTCGCCCGCCGTGGTCGTCGACTCGGTGAGCAAGCGGTTCACCCTGCGGCACGCGCGCACCCTGCGGGAGACGCTCGTCCGCAGGGCGCACGGGCAGAGCCTCACCGACACCCTCACCGCGCTCGACAAGATCACCCTGAAGATCGCGGAAGGCGAGTCGGTCGGCCTGCTCGGCTACAACGGGTCCGGCAAGAGCACGCTGCTCAAGCTGATCTCCGGCGTGATGCGCCCGGACGGGGGTTCGGTGCGGGTCCGTGGCAGCGTCGCCGGGCTGATCAACGTCGGCGCCGGCATGTCTCCCGACCTGACCGGTCGTGAGAACATCTTCCTGAACGCCGCGATCCTCGGCATGAGCGAGGAAGAGACCCGCCGCAAGTACGACGCGATCGTGGCCTTCTCCGAGATCGAACGCTTCCTCGACACCCAGGTGAAGTTCTACTCCTCGGGTATGTTCATGCGGCTCGGCTTCTCGATCGCCGTGCACAGCGAGCCCGACGTGTTCCTCATCGACGAGGTGCTGGCGGTCGGCGACGCGCCGTTCAAGCGCAAGTGCGCCGCCCGCCTCCAGGAGCTGCGGGACGAGGGACGCACGCTCGTGATCGTGGCGCACGACGGTCCGCTGCTCAGGCGCCTGTGCGATCGCGGGGTCGTGCTCGACCAAGGGGCTATGGCCTACGACGGCGACATCGCGGAGGCCGCGAAGTACCTCAAGGAGGACTGACCCGGGCGGGTGGCCCTCGGACGGCAATGATCTCGGTTTATGGTCAGAATGCGTAGCATCCTGCCGCAGCCGACCGCAGGAGCCGATCTTGATGAGGCCGGGCGGTACGTGCGCTCCTCAGCCGCGCGCCGGGCGGGTAGCGTGGCTCCTGCGTCGGCGGAAAAGGTCGGACCATGGCAGACAGCAGCGGCCGAGCCCGCGACACCCGATCGACGGACGACGAGTTCGAGAGCGGTAAGACATCCCTCGACCGGCTCGTCTTCTTCAGCGACGCCGTGTTCGCGATCGCGATCACCCTGCTTGTCCTGCCGTTGGCCGACACGGAGCTGAGCGACCACCAGATCGGGGCCCAGCTCCTCGCCCAGTGGCCGAAGATGTTCAGCTTCGTGCTGAGCTTCGTCGTCATCGGGACCTTCTGGGTCTCCCACCACCGCATGTTCCGCTTCATCATCCGCCTCGACAGGAGGCTGTTGATGATCAACATGCTGTTTCTGCTGTTCGTCGCCTTCCTGCCCTTCCCCACGAGCGTCCTGGGCCAGCACGAAGACCATACGGCCGCCGTCGTGCTGTACGCGGTCGCCATCTCGCTGACCGGCCTCACCGCGGGCGCCCTCTGGCGCTACGCCTGCCACGACCGGCGGCTCGTCAGCTCCCGCCTCGAGCCCGGGTTCATCCGCGCCCTCAAGCTTCGCAGCCTGGTCGTCCCCATCGCCTTCCTCCCCTCCATCCCCGTCGCGTTCGTGGACCCGACCATCGCGATGTACGTGTGGATCGCCGCCTACCCGGCCAACGTCATCATCGGACGCCTCAACAGGAAGGCCGGACGACTGGAGCCCGCGCCCTCGGATGCTCCCGTCAGCGCCCGGCCCGCCGTACACGACGGGCTGAGAAACGCGCGTAACGGGTGAGAACTCGGTGGGCTCTGTGCCGAGAGGGCGCGGATCGCCGCCGTTTACTTCTCTCGCGTCCAGCGCGGACGGCGGAACAGCCGACCGATGCGGTCGTGCAGCGACCTGCCGACGTCCTGCAAAGCATCGACGGAGTAGACGGGCGCCCCGTCGGGCGCGGGGAGCGCGTCGGCCTGCTCGTCGGTGAGGCGGCAGCGTACGTACGCCGTGGTGATCTCGCCGACCTGGTCCGCGTCGACGAACCGCAGCCCCCGCGGGGTCGCGACAGCGATGCCGTCGAACAGGTCCTCCTCGGGGACCTGCAGCACGTGCTCGACCGTGCCGAACTGCCGTCCCGACTCCGCGAGTACCGGGGTGCCCTTCTCCAGGGCGGTGTAGGCGATGGGCATGGCGTCGGTCACGGTGATCATCTCCTCCCGGCGCCACTCTACGCTCTGCGCGGCGGGAGAACCGGATTCTCACCGTGCCAGCGGAGTCTCGCTCACCTCGGCCAGCAGCTGTTCCCACGCGGCCCGCTCCCGCTCGGGGGCTACCAGCGGACGCAGGTCGGCGCAGCGACGGAGCAGCTCGTCGTACAGCTCGCCCACGTTGTGCTCCACCCGAAACAACAGGTCCGCGAGGGCCATCGCGTCGCCCGGCGGGAAGTAGCCGGGATAGTCGGCGCCGAGGATGCCTTCCGTCCCCGGGATACGGGTCGCGACAACGGGTATGCCGGCGGCGAGCGCCTCGGAGATGACGTTCGCGCCGCCCTCATGACGGGACGGATGGACGAGCAGCCGGCCGCCCGCAAGCAGGCGCAGCGCCTCGGGTCGGGACAGCTCACCGAACCACGTGTAGCGGGGGTTCACCCGGCTCTCCACCGCGGCGCGCCGCGCGAGATCGGGATCGATGGCCGCGCCGGCGTGGCGTACCCGCACCCGCGAGTCTCCGTAGAGCAGCCACGCGGCGTCGGCGGCGACGAGCGGGTCCTTGACCGGACGCAGATGGGCAAGCAGGACGGCGTCGAAGACGTCCTCGTTCGGCGTGGGAGCCTCCGGCACCGACTCCACGGACTGGTGAATGACTCGTACCCGGTCACTCAGCTTCTCGGGAAGCTGGTCGACAGCGAGCCGCTGCAGCACCACGAGCCGGTCGGCCGCGCCCAGGACCGTGGGGTCGACGCCCGCGCTCGTCAGGTCCGGGTAGAGATCGGTCCCGGTGAGTGCGAGCACGACCGTAGCCTCAGGGTGCAGGGCCCGGACGCGGCGCACCGCCTCGGCGCTCTTGCGGGCGTGCAGCGCGACGAGCAGGTCGACGGGCCTGTCGTCGTACGACTCCGTGACCTCGACCGTGTGCCCGAGGTCGCCGAGCAGGGTCGCCCAACGCCGCGCGGTGATCCGGTTGCCGTAGTACGAGCGCGGCGGCGCTGGGGTCACGATGAGGATGCGCATCAGTCCACGGCGACCGTCCGGAAGCCGGCCAGCACGTCACGGCGGTCGGCGGTGAAGTAGTTGCGCAGCGTCCCACGGATAAACCGGGACCGGCTGGCCCAGGCCCCACCCCGCAGCACCTTGCGGCCGCCGAACGACGGCCAGGAGTTGTCACGGTAGGCGTCCTGCTCGAAGTTCGGGTACGGCCCGAACGTCGACGCCGTCCACTCCCACAGGTTGCCGATCAGCTGCCGGCAGCCGAAGGCGCTGTCGCCCGCCGGGTACGCCGCCACGTCGACAGTGCCGAGGTGGCGCCAGTCCATGTTCGCGTGCCCAGGGCCCACCGGGTCGTCGCCCCAGGGGAAGCGCCGCCGCCCCCGCGCCAGGCCGCCGGAACCGTCGGGTTGGCCGATCGCGGCGGCCTCCCACTCAGCCTCGGTGGGCAGCCGGCGGCCGGCCCACCGGCAGTACGCGTCCGCTTCGTACCAGCAGACGTGGGCGACCGGGCGGTGTGGCTCGAGCGGCACCCAGCGGTCGAAGTCGCGGCGCCGCCAGCCGCCCGGGCCGCGCCGCCAGTACAGCGGCGCCTCCGCGCCGGCCGACGTGCGCCACGCCCAGCCGTCATCACCCCACAGCTCGCGGCGGGCGTACCCACCGTCGTCGACGAAGGCCGCGTACTCGGCCTGGGTGACCTGCGCGCGGGCGATGGCGAACGGCGTGAGCTCGACGGGGTGGATCCACTTCTCGTTGTCGTGGACGAACGCCTCGCCGCGGTCGGCGCCGAGCGGGAACGCGCCGCCGGGGACGGCGGCGTCGCCCGGCAGCGGTCCGCCCTCTCCCGGGGGATCGGGGGTCGCCCCCGGCGTCGCGAGGCCGGGCAGCGTCGGCGGCGGGTACCCGAGGGTCTGCCTGGTGTAGGTGAGGGCCTCGGTGTGCATGTCGTGATGGTGGACGCCGTACCGGGCGATGAACCGCAGCTGCCCTGTCGCTCCGGGACGGCTGAGCCGGTCGGCCACCCGCTCGGTCACCTCCCTGATGTAGTCGAGGGTCTCGCGCCGCGAGGGGAGGGTGAGGAACCACCGGGTGTCGTGCGGGATCGCGGCGGAGTCCCAGATCGCGTCGCCGTGCTCGATGAGCGGCGGCTCGGACAGCGCACGCCGCAGCACGAAGATCTCCTGGAACCACGTGATGTGGCCGATTTCCCAGATCAGCGGATTGATGGTGGGCAGGCGCGGGCCGACGAGCTGTCCGTCGTCCAGGTCGGCGACGAGGTCCGTGAGGCGTCGGCTCGCCTCACGGACCCAGCCGACCAGCTCCTCGGTGGTCGGCGACCCGTGCCTCGTGCTCGTGGTCGTCATCACCAGTTGTGTCCCCTCCTCAGGGACATTTTCACACCCAAGGCCGTCTCGTCGCTCCCGTCCGGCCGACGCGGGCGCCGCTAGGCTGGGGCTCCGAACCGAACGTACCGAGGAGAGGGCCGATGGACCAGAAACCGCGACGGCTCACCGCGTACAGCCACTGCGCCGGTTGAGCGGGCAAGCTCGCCCCCGGCGAGCTGGCGCAGGTCCTGCGCCATGTGACGGCCGACCACCCTGACCTGATCGTCGGCGCCGAGACCGGCGACGACGCGGCGGTCTGGCGGGTCGCCGACGAT
>JBOHCT010000187.1:0-8437 GCA_050699055.1 Streptosporangiaceae bacterium
GGGGTGACCACGGCCATGATGCTCTCGCCGTACACCGGGTGGGGGGCGCCGACCACGGCGCAGTCGACCACGTCAGGGTGCGCGGCGAGCGCGTTCTCCACCTCGATGGAATAGACGTTCATACCGCCCGTGATGATCATGTCCTTCTTGCGGTCGACGAGGGTGACGTACCCCTCGTCGTCGACCTGCCCGAGATCGCCGGTGTACAGCCAGCCGTCGCGGATCGCGTCGACCGTCGCCTCGGGGTTGTTCCAGTACTCCTTCATGATCATCTCGCCGCGCAGGATCAGCTCGCCGGTCTCGCCCGGGGCGACGTCGCGGCCGGCCTCATCGACGACCCGCGCCTCCGTGTTCAGTACCGCGGTACCGCCCGCGCCGAGCTTGCGCAGCTGGTCCCGAGGGCCGAGGAACACCCCGCCGGGGCCCGCCTCGGTCAGTCCACACAGGTTGTACAGCTCGACAGCGGGCAGCTCACGTGTCAGCCGTTCGACCACGCTCGTCGGCATCGGCGCGGCGCCGTACATGCCGATCCGCCACGTCGACAGGTCGCGCTCGGCCAGGTCCGGCTGGGCGAGCAGGAACTGGTACATCGCCGGGACACCGAAGAACGCGCTGATCCGCTCACGCTCCATGGCATCGAGCGTGGCGGTCGGGTCGAAGGCGGGCAGCACCACGTGGGTCGCCCCGATGAGGGTGCCGCCGTTCAGGAACAGGTTGAGCTCTGCCGAGTGGTACAAGGGCGCGACGTGGAGCATCCGGTCGTGCTCGCGGAAACCCATCTGCAGGTCGACGGAGAACGCGACCCAGATGAGCCGGTGGTGGTCGAAGAGCACGCCCTTCGGACGTCCCGTCGTGCCCGAGGTGTACAAGATCTCGGCGTCGTCCGCCTCATCGACAGCCGCGCGGGGGTCGTCGGCCGCCTCCTCCGCGGCCAGCGTCGCGAGGTCGTCGTATCCGGCGGTGGGGCGCGCGGCCAGCACGGCGGGGTGGCCCGCGGACGCGTCACGGCCGGCGACGGCGACCTCCGCGAGGCTCGGGTCGAACACGAACACGCTGGTCCCGCTGTCGTCGAGCAGGTAGGCCACCTCGGGCGCGGCCGACCGCGGGTTGACCGGCACCGCAATGAGGCCGAGTCGCATCGCGGCGTAGAAGACGATCACGAAGGCGTCGGTGTTCGGGCTCATCAGCGCCAGCCGGTCACCCTTGCCGAGGCCGCGCCGCGCCAGCGCGTGAGCCGTCCGGTTGACCTCTCCGTCGAGCTCGGCGTAGCTCAGCCTGCGCTCCCCGAAGATCAGGCCGTCCCGGTCCGGCGCGCGTCGCGCGTTCCGGGCCAGGAGTTCGCCGAGAGACGCCATCGCCGCCACCCTTCCCGCGCGGTAATCCTATCGGTGTGGGCGCATGCGGGATGATCACTCGGGGCACGAGGACCATATGACGTCAGGGACACGAGACGACCCGTCGCCCGGGGACGCGTCGCTCCGTGGGCGGACGGCCGCGGCGTACGGGGAGGCCGCGGGCGGCCGGCCGGCGGGAGACCTGTCCGCGTACCCGCCGATCGCCGACTACGGCTTCCTGTCCGACTGCGAGGTGACCGCGCTTGTCGCCCAGAGCGGCTCCGTCGAGTGGATGTGCCTGCCCCGCATGGACTCCCCGAGCGTCTTCGGAGCCGTGCTCGACCGGGGCGCCGGAGCGTTCCGCCTCGGCCCGGCGGAGGTCGGGGTCCCCGCCGCCCGGCGGTACCTGCCGGGCACGATGGTGCTGGAGACGAGCTGGGCCTGCGGCGAGGGCTGGATCATCGTGCGCGACTGCCTGCTCATGGGCCCGTGGCGGCACGACGACCCCGGTACGACGACCTACCGGCGCGCCCCGACCGACTACGACGCCGAGCACGTCCTGTTGCGCACCGTCCGCTGCGTCAAGGGCGAGGTGCAGCTCGTCCTCGACTGCGAGCCGGTGTTCGGCTACGGCCGCGAGAGAGGCCGCTGGCGGTACACCGATCGGGGCTATCACCAGGTGGCCACGAGCGCGGCGGAGTCTGACGTCGAGCTCACCCTCACCGCGGACATGCGGATCGGCGTCGAAGGCCACCGGGCCGCCGTGCGCACACTGATCAAGGAAGGCGAGACACGCTACTGCGCGCTCTCCTGGGGTGGCGCACACCCGCCCCTGACCTACGACGAGGCCTACGGGCGCCTGGTGTGGACCGCGCACCACTGGCAGCACTGGCTGGCCCGCGGCCGCTTCCCCGACCACCGCTGGCGCAGCTACCTCGCCCGCAGCGCCCTCACGCTGAAGGGGCTCACGTACGCGCCCAGCGGTGCGATCGCCGCGGCGGCGACCACGTCGCTGCCGGAAACGCCCGGCGGAGGGCGTAACTGGGACTACCGCCACAGCTGGGTACGGGACGCGACGTTCGCCCTGTGGGGCCTGTACACGTTGGGGTTCGACTGGGAGGCGGGCGACTTCTTCTACTTCGTCGCCGACCTGGCCGAGCACGACGACGATCTGCAGATCGTGTACGGCATCGACGGGGAGCGCGACCTCGACGAGCGGACGCTCGAGCACCTGCACGGCTACGAGGGCGCCCGTCCGGTGCGTGTCGGCAACGCGGCCTACCGCCAGCGTCAGCACGACGTCTGGGGCGCCCTGCTCGACTCGATCTATCTGCACACCAAGTCACGCGATCACCTCGACGAGCGGGTCTGGCTTATCGCGCATCGGCAGGTGGAGAACGCGGTCGCTCACTGGCGGGAGCCCGACCGCGGCATCTGGGAGGTCCGCGGCGAGCCGAGGCACTTCACCTCCTCCAAGCTGTTCTGCTGGGTGGCTGTCGACAGGGGCGCCCGGCTGGCCCGGATCAGGGAGGAGTGGGATTTGGCCGAGCGGTGGCAGAAGGCCGCCGACGAGGTCCACGCCGACATCCGCGCCCACGCAGTCGACGGGCGTGGGGCGTTCACCCAGCACTACGACACGACGGCGCTCGACGCGGCGCTGCTGCTGATGCCGCTCGTCCGCTTCCTGCCGCCCGACGACCCGCGTATCCGGGCCACGGTGGCGGCCATCGCCGACGAGCTCACCGTCGACGGGCTGGTCCGGCGGTACGACGCGGAGAAGACCGACGACGGCATGTCCGGCGAGGAGGGGACGTTCACGATCTGCTCGTTCTGGCTCGTCTCCGCCCTCTCGGAGATCGGCGAGCAACGGCAGGCCAGGCAGCTGTGTGAGAAGGTCCTCTCCTATTCCAGCGATCTGCAGCTGTACGCCGAGGAGATCGACCCGAGGACCGGCCGCCACCTCGGCAACTTCCCGCAGGCCTTCACCCATCTGGCGCTCGTGAACGCGCTGATCCACGTGATCCGCGCCCAGGAGGCTGACCGGCGAGCCGTCAGGATGGGGCGGGCCGTGCCACCACGAAGCCCCGACTGACGGCCCGCCGCCCGGCGATCACAGGTCGAAACGGCCGTCCTTGAGGGCGCCGACGAACGAGGCCCAGTCGCGCTCGGCGAACGCGAGCGCCGGGCCAGTACGGTCCTTGGAGTCACGCACCGCGACCGTACGATCGACCGCCGCGACCTCGACGCACGCGCCATTGGCGGTGCTGCGGCTGCTCGTCCGCCACACGGCCGCCACCTCGACGCAGTTGCCGCTGCCGGTGCTGCGGCTGCTCTTCCGCCACGTGACGGTGGGCGGCTTCACCGTCTCCCTGTCATCCATCAGGCCCACTCCTTCGCGCGGTCGGCGATCAGCGCCAGGGACTTTCTCTCCGGAAGTGCCGTCGCCCGCAGGTGCTCGAAGATCATGCCGTAGCGGGTGACCTCATCGATGTTGTCCCGCAGGTACAGGCTAGTCGTCAGCTCCTCCAGGTACACGACGTCTGGATCGTCGGGGAACTTCAGGATGATGAACTTGCCCATCGCCGGACCCGCGCCCTCCGTCAACGGAAGCACCTGGACCGTCACCGCGGGCTTCTCCGCGAAGCCGAGCAGCGCCTGAAACTGCTCGCGCATGACCTTCCCGCCGCCGACCTCACGGAAAAGCACCGCCTCGTCGGCGATCGCCCACACCCGCGGCGGGTCGTCGGACAGCAGCGCCTCTTGTCGGGTCATGCGGAGCGTCGCCCGGCTGGCGACCTCCTCTGGGGTAAGCCTGGGGCGCGCAGCCTCGACCACGGCCCGAGCGTAGTCCTCCGTTTGGAGGAGTCCAGGCACGACGTGCGACTCGTAGGTGTGGATCTGCGACGCCTCGGCCTCCAGATCCAGGTAGTCCGCGAACCACGCGGCCGGCGTGGCCTCTCGCCGTACCAGCTCGGACAGCCGCGCGAAGAAACCGTCGGTGCCGAGCGTCTGGTCGCAGCGCTGGGCGAGGTCGAGCTTGGGCATCCGCTCGGCGGTCTCGATCTTGCTGATCAGGTCCGCGGAGTAGTTGACCTTCTCACCGAGCTGCTCCTGGGACACGCCCGCCGCCGACCGCAGCCGGCGCAGCTCGGCACCGAAGAACGCGAGCGCACTGGCGCTCGGGTCCAGCCTCTTCGCCGAGGGCATCGCGGCTCCCCTTCGTACCCGGTCCGACGCGGGACGCCTCCGGTCCGGTATGTGACGCCCCGGTCCGACTCCCAGCGTCTCCATCCGACACCGGCGCCGTCCGGGCCCGTCCGACCGACATCGTGGATGTCGTAGCCGTAGGGCTACCCACGGTAGCCAGGTGCGGGCACGCTGGGAAGCGCTCTTGGAAAGCACATCATCAAGGCGACGGAGGACTGCCGATGCGAGCGATCATGAATGGCAGCACGCAAGACCCGACCCAGGCCCTCCTCGACGCGGTGAGGGACTCCCTGGCGGACCTGAACGCCTACCCGGTCTGCGACATGACCGACGACCTCGAGATGGCCGAGACGATCGGGCGCCTCAAGTCCCTCGCCGGCATGCTCGTCACGATCACCAGCCACTGACGGCATGCAGCACCCCGGCGACCACGGCCGCGAGGCTGCACTGCCGCCCCGTCCGTGCCGACCCTCCCGGCCGACGGGCGGGATGCAAGAGTGACCGTCCCGTCCTGGGAGCGGGTCATAGACGAAGCGGCGGCGCTCGGTGTCCAGATGGTTCAGTTCATCGGTGGGGAACCGACGCTCCACCCCGCTTTGCCTCGTCTCGTGGGCCGGGCGTTGGTACGCGGCCTCGAGGTCGAGGTGTTCACTAACCTCGTTCACGTGACGTCGAAAGTGTGGGAGTCGTTCTCCCGCCCCGGCGTGCGACTGGCGACAAGCTGGTACTCCGACGATCCGGCGGAACACGCCTCGATCACCGGACCGGACGACCGAGCCACGCCCGCACGCGGGAGAGCATCATCGAGGCCCTCCGCCGCTCAATCCCTCTGCGGCTCTGCGGGTAGGGATCGTTGGCGTATCGCTACAGCCTCCTGACGCCAGCCACCGCCGGGCGGGTGCACGAGACCTTCGCCGACGTCCTCGACACCACGGACGGTCTGGGGGCCCAGCTGTACGTCATCGCGCGTCTCCTCCTACACGCCGAGGGTGGCGACCATCCCGACCTTGTGATCCCCCTCCACCGGCACGCCCGCTCGCTGCTGTCCAGGCTTGCGGGTGGGCACGGATGAGACGGGTGGCGCCGGTGCCGCTTCTTTCGGCGCAGATAGCATTCGATGTCTACCTGATAGCATTGACGCATGCGTCAACTGATCGCTCGGATCGACGACGACGTCCACGCTCGCCTCAAGGCGCGCGCGGCCGCCGAGGGCCGCAGCCTGAACGCGCTCGTGGTCGCGGCACTGACCGCTGCCGCGGGCGAGGCCAACAGCCCCCGAGCTGTGCGCGCGCGGGCCAGGTCCACCGGACGTCTCGTGCTTCCGCCGAGCCCGGAGCGCCCACCCTCCCGGGACGAGGCGATCGCGGCTACGCGGGGAGCCGGCCGGGCCACGAGCGAGGCGTTGGCCGCCGAGCGGGCTGCGCGCTGAGGTGAGCGTGTTTTATGCCGACACCAGCGCGCTGGTACGCGCGTACTTCGCCAAGGAGCCCGACCACGAGCCGCTGCGCCAGCTTCTTCTCGAAGGCAGCGACCCGGTCGTGACCAGCGAGCTCACGCGCGTCGAACTCGCGAGCACCGTCGCCGCGGCCGCGCGTGGCGGTCGTCTGAAGGAGCCCGCTGTCGTGCTCGCCCGGTTCGACGCCGACTGCGGCGACGATGGTCCGTTGACATTGCTCAGGCTCGACTCCGCCACCGTGTTGCCGCTCGCGTACCGGCTCGTGGACGAGCACCCGCTGGGCACGCTGGACGCGATCCACCTGTCAGTCGCCCGTACGGACGCGGCCGCGCTCGCGGCGGAGGAACCCCTGACGGTGGTGACCCGTGATACGCGGCAGGCCGACGCGGCCCGGGCGCTCGGCATGCCGGTCGCCTGACAAGGGGTGCTACTCCGGCTGCATGAACTCCAGCCGGTTGCCGAACACGTCGTGGCAATAGAACCTGCGGTACCAGGGGAACCCGTCGTCCCACGCCACCTCTACACCCTTGGCCGCGAGCCGGGTGGCCAGCGCGTCAAGGTCGGCCACCACGATGCCGGGATGAGCCTTGCGGGCGGGGTGGAAGTCCGGCTCCACGCCGAGGTGGATCTCCAGGGCGTCCGCTCGTACCCAGATCCCGCCGCGCGCGGCGAGCCGCGGCGGCTTGGCGACCTCGGTCATGCCGAGCACGTCGACATAGAACCGCCGGCACTCCTCCTCACTCTCTGGGGGCACGGCGAGCTGCACGTGGTGGAGGGCGTACCCGAACGGCGAGGCCATGTCCCGTCCTCTCGGCCGAGAAGCGTGACGGTCCCGGCGCTCCGTCCACCATCATCCTGCCCGTCCGCAGCGCGCGGACGTCCCGCGGACCGTCGACGCCTCTCTCGATCGGCGCGACATGACCGGTCGAACTCGACCATGATGGGGCCATGCCGAGTCGTATCGCCACCATCGCCATCGACGCTCTCCAGCCGAAGACGGTCGCCGAGTTCTGGTGCGCGGTTCTGGGCTGGCGCGTCGTCGAGGAAGACTCCGACGGCGTGAGCATCGCCCCGTCGGACGGGACGTGGCCGACGATCGACGTCCTCGCGGTGCCCGAGCGCAAGACACTCAAGAACCGCCTGCACCTCGACCTGCGGGCCGACGGCGTATCGACGGGCGAGGAACTCGACCGGCTGCTCTCGTTGGGAGCCCGGCGCGTCGACGTCGGACAGGGGCCCGACGTCAAGTGGGTCGTGCTCAGCGATCCAGAGCACAACGAGTTCTGCCTGCTTCCCCGCACAGTGCAGGAGGCGTCGGAAACGTAAACGTAGAGGTCTCCACACGCCTCTGTTGACCCGACCGGAAGGGTGCGGCAAGTCCACCGTGATGGCATCGTGCGCAGGCAAAGCGCGGGCGCGACCATGGTCCCCCGTCACAGGAAGAACTTCCGCCAGGCGGTCCACCAGTCGCCCGCCTCGATCGAGAGCACGCGAGGGTCCACCCGGCGTACGGCCTCCTTCTTCATGTACGCGTGCGCGTCCTCCGGGTCGGCTAGCTCGACGTTGATCTCGCACGGCTTCCCCGGGTCGTACGGCGTGAGCCGGGACAGGTCGGCGAGGGACTTCGCGGCGGTGGTCTCGATGAGCTCGCGGGCCGCGGGCGGGGTCAGGTGCCTGGCGCTGTAGCGGCCGAACCCGACCTTCACCTGCGCGGTCGCCACCTCGTCCCCGAGCAGGGCGCCGGCCTCGACACATGTCGCGCGGTCGCCGGTCACCATCGCGACGGGGCAGCCCCACGTGCCGCAGAACGCCGCGTTGATGCCAGTCTCGCCGACGAGGACGCCGTTGAAGCGGAGGTTGTACCACCGCGTCGAGCTGACCGTGTGGCTGAGCACGCCGTCCGGCGTGCCCGCCATCGCGTGCATGCCGACGAGCAGCGCGGCGTCGCAGCCGGCCTCGAGCGCACCGGTGTACTCGGTCCAGGCGTGCTGGATGACGTACTCACAGCGCGGGTCGAGGGCTTCGGGAATGAGGGAGTTGAAGCTCGAGTCGCTGCCCGCGCCGTGGCAGTCCATGACGACGGCCTCGGTGGCGCCGGCGTTGAACGCGCCGCGGACGGTGGCGTTCACCTCCTCGGTGTAGAGGCGGCGCCCCTCCTCGTACAGCGGCTCCCCGGCGGTCACCTGCCCCCAGCGGCAGATGCCGGCGATGCCCTCCATGTCGCTGATGATGTGGACGCGCACGCGCTCTCCTCTTCGGGTTGTACGGGAATTCCCTCGCGTACGGTACGGCCCGCGGGCATGCGGGGCGAGACGGTACGAGGCCACGATGACCGTGCCGGTTTCACGGTACGGTTGATTGCCGGTCACCGCGGCGCGTGAGGAGGTGCCGTTGAGGGAAGCAGTGAGCCGGCGAGCGGTGCTGGCCGGCGGCGCCGCCG
>JBOHCT010000188.1:0-8386 GCA_050699055.1 Streptosporangiaceae bacterium
ACCGCGCGTGCGCGACGTCCACCGACCGGTCGGCCACCGGTAGCGCCTGGGCGGCGCCGTCCCGTACCGCCACGTTCGCCAATCCCGTCGTACGCCGCCGCGCGACCGCGGCGAGGTCGCGGTGTGGCTCCACGCCGATGACCCGGTCGGCCGTCGCGGCGAACCAGGGGAGGTGGAAGCCGGTGCCACAGCCGATGTCGAGCACGGTCGCTCCCGCCCGGCCACGGATCCCGGCCATCGCCTGCTCGATGGCACCGTCCGGGTCGACCGCCCGGTTCTCCTTCTCGTAGGTCCGCGGGTGGTTCCAGATGTTGGGGCTGGGGCGCGCCCCAGCGGCGACGTCCGGCACGCGATCAGCGTACGCTGCCCACGTGCCCAGCCAGATGACCCGAGTCGTCGTCGAGGTCATGCTCAAGCCCGAGCTGCTCGACCCTCAAGGCAAGGCGCTGCAGGCAGCACTCGACCGGCAGGGATTCGCAGACGTCTCGTCGGTGCGCCAGGGCAAGCGGTTCGAGCTGGAGCTGAGCGAAACCTCGACCGAGACGGCCGTCGAACGTGTACGTACGATGGCCGAGACACTGTTGGCCAACCCGGTCATCGAGGACTTCACCGTCCGGGCCGGGGAGTGACCGCCGCCGGCTCGGAGCTTTCCCATATGCGTGTAGGTGTGGTGACCTTTCCCGGGTCGCTCGACGATCGCGACGCACGCCGTGCCGCGCGCCGCGCCGGAGCCGAAGCGGTCCAGCTCTGGCACGCGGACACCGTGCTGGACGTCGATGCGGTCGTCCTTCCCGGCGGATTCTCGTACGGCGATTACCTGCGGTGCGGGGCCATCGCCCGGCTCGCGCCCGTGATGTCCGCGGTGATCGAACAGGCGGAGCGAGGGCTGCCGGTACTCGGCATCTGCAACGGCTTCCAGGTGCTCTGCGAGGCCCATCTGCTCCCGGGCGCGCTGGTCCGCAACGACGCCATGCGCTTCGTCTGCCGGGACCAGCGGCTCCGGGTCGAGCGCGTCGACACCGCATGGACCTCGACATACCGGCCCGGTCAGGAGCTGCGCATCCCACTGAAGTCCGGGGAGGGCGCGTACATCGCTGACGACGACACGCTGGCCCGGCTCGAGGGCGAGGGCCGGGTGGTCGCCCGCTACTCAGACGACCCGAACGGGTCGGCGCGCGGCATCGCCGGTGTCTGCAACGAGCGCGGCAACATCGTGGGGTTGATGCCCCACCCCGAGCACGCCGTCGACCCGTTGACCGGACCGTCGGGCGACGGGCTCGGTGTCTTCACGTCCGTCCTGGCCAGCCGCGCAGTGAGCGCCGGCTGATGACCAGCGTTGCGCAGGACGTGGATACCGTTGCCCGGGCGGAGCGCTCCTCGGATGCCGAGCAGCCGTACGCCGCGCTGGGGTTGACCGAGGACGAGTACGCGCGCATCCGCGAGATCCTCGGCCGACGGCCCACGGCGAGCGAGCTGGCCATGTACTCGGTGATGTGGAGCGAGCACTGCTCCTACAAGTCCAGCAAGGTGTACCTGCGCGAGTTCGGCGCCAGCGCGCCGGCGAGCGATGCGCTCATGGTCGGCATCGGCGAGAACGCGGGCGTGGTCGACATCGGCCAGGGGTACGCCGTCACGTTCAAGGCCGAGTCGCACAACCACCCCTCCTACGTCGAGCCGTACCAGGGGGCGGCGACGGGTGTGGGCGGCATCGTGCGCGACATCCTCGCCATGGGCGCCCGGCCGGTCGGGGTGATGGACTCGCTGCGGTTCGGACCCGCCAACGCGGCCGACACCGCGCGGGTGCTTCCCGGCGTGGTCGCCGGGGTCGGCGGGTACGGCAACTGCCTCGGGCTACCGAACGTCGGCGGCGAGGTCTCGTTCGACCCGTGCTACGCGGGCAACCCGCTTGTGAATGCGCTGTGCGTCGGCCTCATGCGACACGAGGACCTCACTCTCGCCGCCGCGCCCGGCCCTGGGAACAAGGTCGTCCTGCTCGGCGCCAGGACCGGCGGTGACGGGATCGGCGGCGCGTCCGTGCTCGCGTCCGCGTCGTTCGAGGCGGCCGGCCAGGCGAAGCGGCCGAGCGTGCAGATCGGTGACCCGTTCACCGAGAAGCTGCTGATCGAGTGCTGCCTCGCGCTGTTCCGCGCGGGGCTCGTCGTCGGCCTCGCGGACCTGGGCGCCGCCGGCCTGTCCTGCGCGACCAGCGAGCTGGCGTCGGCGGGCGCGGGCGGCATGGACGTCGTGCTGGACGACGTGCCGCTGCGCGACCCCTCGCTCACGCCGGCGGAGATCCTGATGAGCGAGTCGCAGGAACGCATGATGGCGGTCGTCGACCCCGCCCGCGTGGACGACCTGCTCGCCGTCTGCGCTACCTGGGACGTCGAGGCGACCGTCGTCGGGACCGTCACCGATACCGGCCGGTTACGGATCTCCTGGCGTGACCAGGCGGTCGTGGACGTGCCGCCGCGCACGGTCGCACACGAGGGCCCGCGGTACGACCGCCCGTCGGTCCGGCCGCCCGCACCCGCGCACTCCCGCCGGGCCGCACCTGCTCATCCCCGCACCGGGGACGAGCTGCGCGACGCGGTGCTCCGGCTCGTCGGCTCACCTGAGCTCGCAAGCAAGCGGTGGGTAACCAGCCAGTACGACAGGTACGTGCTCGGCGACACGGTGCTCGCCGCGCCCGACGACGCCGGTGTGCTCCGTGTCGACGAGGACACCGGGCTGGGCCTCGCGCTCTCCCTCGATGGGAACGGGCGCTACTGCGCGCTCGACCCGTACGCCGGGGCGCAGCTGGTGCTCGCGGAGGCGTACCGCAACGTCGCGGTGAAGGGCGCGCGGCCGCTCGCCGTGACCGACTGCCTGAACTTCGGCAGCCCGGAGGACCCGGCCGTGATGTGGCAGTTCGCGGAGACCGTACGCGGCCTGGCCGACGCGTGTTTCGACCTGGGCGTGCCGGTCACCGGCGGCAACGTCAGCTTCTACAACCAGACGGGTGACACACCGATCCACCCGACACCGGTGCTCGGCGTCCTCGGCGTCCTCGACGACGTGACGAAGCGCCTGCCGCTGTCGTTCACCGAGCCGGGCGCCCGGGTGTTCCTGCTGGGCGAGACGCGCGACGAGCTCGGCGGCTCCGCGTGGGCGCAGGCCGTCCATGGGCACCTTGGTGGGTCGCCGCCGCGGGTCGACCTGGCAGCCGAGCGGGCCCTCGGCGAGGTCATGCGGAAGGTGGCCGAGCGCGGCATCGCGGTCGCCGCGCATGACCTGTCCGCGGGCGGGCTCGTCCAGGCGCTCGCCGAGTCGTGCCTCGCGGGAGGCACCGGCGTACGGGTGACCGTCCCCGCCGGGCTGGACCCGTTCGTCGCGCTGTTCAGCGAGTCCGCCCCCCGCGCGGTCGTGGCCGTGCCATCCGGGAGTACGGGCGACTTCGCCGAGCTGTGCGACCGGTTCGGGGTCACGTACGCGCTTCTCGGCGAGACGGGCGGTGACGAGCTGGCCGTCGAGGGACAGTTCGCCATTGCCCTCACCGAGCTGCGCGCCGCGCACGAGGGGGCCCTGCCCGCCCTGTTCGGCTAGGCCGCCTTCGTGATGAGCTCGTCGGTAACCCACCGTGCGACGTCGGCCGGGTAGGGCGCCGGCAGTCCGAGGACGATGTGCTGGAGGCCCGCGTCGATCGCTTCGCCGACCGCGTCCCGGGTGACGCCGGGCTCGTCGTAGGAAACGGGCAGGTGGATCGAGCGGGTGATCGTGGCGGGATCGCGGCCGATCTCGGCGCAGTAGCGGTCCAGCACTGCGCTGCGGCTGACGACGTCGTCGATGTCGCCGCCGGGGATGTTCCACAGGTCGGCGTGCTCGGCGACCACGCGCAGGGTTGCGGATGCGCGCCCACCAATGAGGATCGGCGGGTGGGGCCGCTGGATCGGTTTGGGGTTGTCGAACGCGCCGGTGAGCTGGACGTAGCTGCCGTCAAAGTCGAACGGTTCGGTCTCGGTCCACAGCCGCCGGATCACCGTGCACGCTTCGGCGAGGCTCCCCACGGCGTGGGCAGGGTCGTGGAAGGGCAGACCGTGTGCTTCGTACTCGCGCCTGGCCCACGGGATGTCGGGTCGGGAGCCTACGCCGATACCGAAGTCGAGCCGTCCGCTGGAGACGACGTCGACGGTCGCTGCGATCTTGGCCAGCATCGCGGGTGGACGAAACCTGTTGCTCGTCACGAGCAGGCCGAGGCGCAGCCGTTCGGTGTGTGCGGCGAGCGCAGAGAGCAGCGTCCATCCTTCGTAGACCGGTCCGTTCAGGTCGCCGGCGATCGGCATGAGGTGATCGAACAGCCACGCGTGCTCGATCTCCGGGATCGTGTCCGCCTCGCGCCAGACCCGCAGGACGTCGTGGTAGTCGACCTGCATAGGGGCGGTCATGATCCCGAAACGAGGGCTGGGTGCGTGTGACATGGAGTCATCGGTCCTTTCCGGGATGGCACAATGAATTGGAACGTTGTTCCGGTAACTATATGGAACATTGTTCCGCTTGGCAAGCTGGTAGTGAAGGGAGCGGCGCCGTGAACGACAGCGACGTGGCCGCGGGTCGTACAGCCCGCCCTCAGCGGGCGGACGCCCGCCGCAACAAAGAGGCTCTGCTCGACGCCGCCGCAACGGTCTTCGTCACGTCAGGAGTCGAAACGCCGGTACGCGACGTCGCGGCAAAGGCCGGCGTCGGGACCGGTACGATCTATCGCCACTTCCCGACTCGAGCGGACCTCGTCATCGCCGTCTACCGGCACCAAGTCGATGCCTGCGCCGAAGCCGGGCCGGCGCTGCTCGCGAGCAGCAGCACACCGTACGCCGCGCTCACGCAGTGGATCGATCTCTTCGTCGACTTCCTGGTCACCAAGCACGGACTCGCCGCCGTGCTGCAGTCCGACAACGCCGGCTTCGACGCGCTGCACGCCTACTTCCTCGACCGGCTTCTGCCCGTGTGTGCCCAGCTGCTGGACGCCGCGGCTGCTTCCGGCGAGATTCGAACCGAGCTGGAGGCGTACGAACTCATGCGAGGCGTCGGGAACCTCTGCATAGGCGCGGAAGTCGACCACCACTACGACGCGCGTCGACTGGTCGGTGTCCTCATCGCAGGACTACGACGACCGCACTAACTACCGGGGTCCAGTTTCGGCGGCGTCGGCCGGTTGTCAGGCGACCAGGTCGACCGGGCGGAAGGTCACCGGGTACGGCTGCTCGCCCGACACGCTCGCGCCGCCCGAGGCGCGCGCGACCTCTACGTACCGCCCGGCATCGTTCAGCTCCACAACCGTCGCGGCGGGCTCATCGGGATCGACGATCCAGTACGACGGCACCCGGATGCGCTCGTACAGGTTGCGTTTGGTCACCGGGTCGTATCCGCGATTAGAGGGCGAGAGCACCTCGACCGCGAGCAGTGGCGGGTCGCTGTCGTCGCGAGGCAACACGAGGACGTCGGGCTCCACCTGGCTGTTCGGTCCGGCATCCACGTCGAACGGCGCGACGAGCACCTCGAGATGGCCGGGCAGCGTGTTGAAGCGCGTCGTTGTCAGCGTTGTCAGGGCGCGCTGGTGGATGCGTCTTGGTGGGGGGCTCAAGACGATGACCCCGTCGACGAGCTCATGGCGTCTGCCGTCGTCCGGCAGCGCATCGACGTCCTCGACGTCGAAGCCGCCATCGCGGTTCAGGTAGATGGTGCCCTCGGTCTACACCGCCGCCTCGGGCGGATAGGCAAGCAGGTCGGCGACCGTCACCGCGTCGTACGCACTGGTCATGGCTGTCATCGTGACTCCACTCGCTGAACACCTGTCAAGCCTGGCCTAGTTCGCCCGACCGTGCCGGCGTTGTCCACAGGGGCGGGGCGGCGCGCCTCCCACCGGTCGCCATGCGGGCGTGTTCCACTGGGATAACGCCGGATGCGAGGCAGGGGAAGGGCCTCGCACCCGGCGTTTCCAACCGTCTCCGGCACACTGGACGGGTGAGCCGGACGCCGCCAGAAACCGATCCGGACGCGGCGGTGGGCGCCGCGCTCGCTGCACTCGACGCCGGTGACCAGCCGGAGCGCGCCGACCTCCGCGCGGCCGTCCGGCACCTCGCTCGCACGCTCGCCGCCCGCGCCCCCGGAAAGTCGGTGGAGTTGCGGGTACCGCCGTACGTGGCCGTGCAGTGCGTCGCCGGCCCCCGGCACACCCGCGGCACCCCGCCGAACGTGGTCGAGACCGACCCGGCGACCTGGCTGCTGCTCGCCGCCGGCCGCCTGGACTGGAGGACCGCCGTGTACGACGGGCGCGTACGCGCCACTGGCGGCCGCGCGGACCTGTCCGACCACCTTCCGCTCATCAGCCAGTAGACTCCCCCCGTGCCTTCGCGAGACGGGCGATTGACGGGTGACATCGACCCGCACGACCGAGGCCCGCAGGACGCTTGCGGCGTCTTCGGCGTCTGGGCTCCGGGCGAGGAGATCGCGAAGCTCACCTACTTCGGGCTGTACGCGCTGCAGCACCGTGGCCAGGAGTCCGCGGGCATCGCGGTGGGCGACGGGCACCAGATCCTCGTGGTCAAGGACATGGGCTTGGTCCCGCAGGTCTTCGACGAGCCGACACTGGCCTCCATGGAGGGTCACGTCGCGGTCGGCCACTGTCGGTACTCGACTACCGGCGCATCGGTCTGGGCGAACGCGCAGCCCACGTTCCGGTCCACCGGCGTCGGCAGCGTCGCCCTGGCGCACAACGGCAACCTCACCAACACCGCGGAGCTAGCCGGCCGGGTGCGTGCCCGGCTCGCCGAAGAGCAACTGTTCGCCACGCCCGACGACTGCACCACCGACACCGGAATCGTCGCCGAGCTGCTCGCCGGCGCACCGGACACGCCGCTGGAGCTCGTTGCGGCGGAGTTGCTACCGCACCTGCGCGGTGCGTTCTCGCTGGTCTTCATGGACGAGAACACCCTCTACGCCGCTCGCGACGCGCAGGGCGTGCGGCCGCTGGTGCTCGGCCGCCTCGACGCCGGCTGGGTCGTGGCGAGCGAGACGTGCGCGCTGGACATCGTGGGGGCGGCGTTCGTACGGGAGGTCGAGCCCGGCGAGCTCATCGCCGCCGACGAGCACGGCCTGCGCTCGCGGCGGTTTGCCGAGCCGCGCCCCAAGGGTTGCGTCTTCGAGTACGTCTACCTCGCCAGGCCGGATACGACGATCGCCGGGCGCAGCGTGCACGCGAGCAGGGTCGAGATCGGTCGCCGGCTCGCCGACGAGGCGCCGGTGGACGCGGACCTGATCATCCCCACTCCCGAGTCGGGGACGCCCGCTGCGATCGGATTCGCCGAGCGCAGCGGCATCCCGTACGGCCAGGGTCTCACCAAGAACTCCTACGTTGGACGCACGTTCATCCAGCCCAGCCAGACGATCAGACAGCTCGGCATCCGGCTGAAGCTAAACCCGCTGCGCGAGGTGATCTCCGGCAAGCGCCTCGTCGTCGTGGACGACTCGATCGTCCGCGGCAACACCCAGCGGGCGATCGTCTCGATGCTGCGGGAGGCGGGCGCCCGCGAGGTGCACATACGCATCGCCAGCCCGCCGGTGCGCTGGCCCTGCTTCTACGGCATCGACTTCGCCTCCCGTGCCGAACTGGCGGCCGCGAACCTCACCGCCCCGGAGATCGGCACCTCGCTCGGTGCCGACTCGCTCGGGTACATCTCGCTCGACGGCCTGGTGCAGGCGACGACGATCCCGGAGGATCGGTTGTGCAAGGCATGCTTCGACGGTGAGTATCCGATCCCGCTGCCCGCGGAAGCGCTGCTCGAGCAGCGCCTGGTCGAGGACGGGGCGAGCGCCGTGGCGTCAGAGCAGGAGCAGGCGGGGCAACGATGACGGCGGACCAGGAACAGGAACAGGAACAGGGGCGGGATCAGCCGGCTGCCGGGAGTACGTACGCCGCGGCGGGTGTGGATGTCGGGGCAGGTGACCGCGCCGTGGCGCTCATGGAGGAGAGGGTCCGCGCGGCGAACCGTCCGGAGGTCATCGGCGACTTCGGCGGGTTCGCCGGGCTGTTCCGGCTGGACATTACCGGCTACCGCTCCCCGGTGCTCGCGACGTCCACCGACGGGGTCGGCACCAAGCTGGTCGTCGCCCAGGCGATGGACCGGCACGAGACCGTCGGTCAGGACCTGGTCGGCATGGTCGCCGACGACATCGTGGTGTGCGGCGCGGAGCCCCTCTACCTGACCGACTACATCGCCTGTGGCCAAGTGCTACCGGAGCGCATCTCGACGGTCGTCGGCGGCATCGCCGAGGGATGCCGGATCGCCGGGTGCGCGCTCATCGGCGGCGAGACCGCCGAGCACCCGGGAATCATGGCACCGCAGGAGTACGATCT
>JBOHCT010000189.1:0-8379 GCA_050699055.1 Streptosporangiaceae bacterium
GTGCCTGCTCGAGGGTGCCGTCGAGCCGCCCGCTGCGCCGCAGGTCCCGGCGACGCTGCCGGATCTGGCGCAGCATGTCGTCGAGGCCGCGCGCGTCGCGGGCGCCGCGCTGCAGCAGGTCGCGCATGGCGTCGCGGGGACTCGATCCCTCGAGGATGTCGTCGCCCATCTCGTCGAGCGCCTCGCGTACGTCGTACGGAGGAGCAAGGGGGTCGGGCCCCTCGTGGTACGGCCCGTAGAGATAACGGCTCATTCTTCGCCCTCCGGATGGCCTCCTTCCATGATCACGAACCTTGTTCCCGGCTACAGGGCGGAAAACTGTTCGTGATCATGGAACCGGGTGGTGTGTGGCCTCATTGCGCGCTCCGGTAGACGTTCTTGCCGGCGACCGCGTCCTTCGAGATCCGCCTGGTGAGGTACAGCCCTTCCAGGGCGAACTCCATGGCCGCGGCGGCGTAGCCGGGTGTCTCACCGCCGTCGTCCATGCCGAGCCGCGACATGATCGTCGCGAGGCCCCGGACCTGACCGACCCTGCGCAGCAGCTCAGCGGCGGACACGAGCTCGCCGGACTCCACGGACTCGCCCTCCTCGAAGCGGACCAGCAGCCCGGACAGGTCGGCGCCGCCCAGCCGGCGGCGGTACGTCTCCGCGGTCGCCCGCCGCAGCAGGTGCGCGAGGACGTCCATCTCGCGACCTTCCTCGCTGACCTCGAACTCGACCTTGCCGAGCAGCGTGGGCACGATCGACTGCAGGTCGCAGACCCGTGCGACGGGCGGGTCCTCGCCGTCGAGGGCTGCTCGGCGCACAGCCGACGCCGCGACCGTCTCCGCGGCGGCGATCGGGAACCGCGCCGACACGCCGGAGCGGGCGTCGACCGCCGGCGACTCCCGGACGAGGCGGGTGAAGCGGGTGATCACCTCGACGAGGTGGTCGGGGAGCGCGGCGGAGACGGCGTCGGCGCCCCAGCGCAGCATGGCCTCCTGGCGGACGAGCGCCAGCTCGTCGTCGAGGTCGAGGGGGTAGTGCGTACGGATCTCCGCCCCGAACCTGTCCTTCAGCGGAGTGATGATCCGGCCGCGGTTGGTGTAGTCCTCGGGGTTGGCGCTCGCGATGAGCATGACGTCGAGCGGCAGCCGCAGGGCGTACCCGCGAACCTGGATATCGCGCTCCTCCAGCACGTTGAGGAGCGCGACCTGGATCCGCTCGGCGAGGTCGGGCAGCTCGTTGACGCTGAAGATGCCGCGGTTGGTGCGGGGCACGAGGCCGTAATGGACGGTCTCCGGGTCGCCGAGGGTACGCCCCTCCGCGACCTTGATCGGGTCGACGTCCCCGATGAGGTCGCCGACGCTCGTGTCGGGGGTGGCGAGCTTCTCGCCGTACCTGTCGTCGCGGTGCCGCCACGAGATCGGCAGGCCGTCGCCCGTCTCGTCGAGCATCCGCCGGCAGCGGGCGCAGGCGGGCGTGTACGGGTGGTCGTTGATCTCGCACCCGGTGACGACCGGCGTCCACTCGTCGAGCAGCCGGCTGAGGGTACGGATCAGCCTGGTCTTGCCCTGCCCGCGCTCGCCGAGCAGGACGATGTCGTGGCCGGCGAGCAGCGCCCGCTCCAGATGCGGGAGGACTGTCTCGTCGAAGCCCACGATGCCGGGGAAACGATCCTCGCCCGCGCGCATGCGTGCGAGGAGGTTGTCGCGGATCTCCGCCTTGACGTTTCGCTGGACGTGCCCGCTGGCACGCAGCTCTCGCAGTGTTGACTCGGGTGGTGTCGAAGAGCGCACCGTTCGACACTATGTCCGGATCGACGGTCGTTGGAACGCCCACGGCTCGGCGCCCGGTTCTGGTCCCTTGAGGCGGCCGACGAAGCGAGCATCGCAGCGTAGCGAGGAGCGGAACGGATGAGGCCGCCGGGTGACACTGGGCGTCGCCGGGCCACAGCGGGACAATGGCCTCGTAACGCACGTCTAAAGGAGGCGTCTTGGCCCGATTCGGTGACGGTTTGGCCGTCGGCCCTGACCTGGTCTACGCGGCGGAGTCTGCCGTCCGCCAGGCCATGGCGCCTCTCCACGGGCGGCGGCCCGACCTCGTGTGTGTCTTCATCTGCGGAGAGGACCTCGACACGGTCGAGGTCGCCGGGCTCGTCGCGATGGATGTGGCGGGTGCGCGCACCACCCTCGGCTGTGGCGCGGGCGGGGTGATCGGCGGTAGCCGTGGGATCGAGGGCACGAGCGGGGTGAGCGCCTTCGCGGCCGTGCTGCCCGATGTTCAGCTCAAGCCCTTCCACCTCGAGTCGCGGCGTACGGATCGGAGCGTGGTCGTGACGGGCATGCCCGAGCTGCGGGCGGACGACGCCGTCGCGGTGCTGCTCGCCGACCCGTACACGTTTCCCGTCGACGCGTTCGTGGAGCGCTCCAACGAGGTCATGCGCGGGCTTCCACTGATCGGCGGCATCGCGACGGGGTCGCTCGGGGAGGGCGAGGCGCGGCTGTTCGTCGACGGGCGGACCGTGAACCACGGCGCGGTCGGCGTCGTGCTGGGCGGCTCGGTCGCGGCCCGTCCGGTCGTGAGCCAGGGGTGCAGGCCGGTGGGGCCCTCGATGGTCGTCACCAAGTCCGAGGCGAACATCCTCCTCGAGCTCGCGGGAGCGCCCGCTGTGACCAAGCTCGAGGAGATCGTGGCCGCCCTCCCCGAGACCGACCGTGAGCTGTTCGCCACGGGACCGCAGGTCGGCATCGCCATGAACGAGTACGCCGAGGAGCACGAACGCGGCGACTTCCTGATCCGCGGGGTCGTAGGGGTCGATCACGAACGCGAGGGCGTCGCGGTCGGCGACGTCGTCGAGGTCGGACGAACCGTACGCTTCCAGGTACGCGACGCCGCCGCGGCCGATGACGACCTGCGCGGGTTGCTGGCGGCGTGTCGCGACGACAAGGAGTTCGGCCCCGTCGAGGGGGCCTTGCTGTTCTCCTGCAACGGCCGTGGCGCGGCACTGTTCCCGAGCCCCGACCACGACGTGCTCGCCGTACGCCGCGTCCTCGGGATCGAGGGGGTGGGCGGCTTCTTCGCGGGCGGTGAGATCGGCCCGGTCGCAGGGCGGAACCACGTCCACGGGTTCACCGCCTCGATCCTCGCCTTCGGCCCGCAGGAGCGGGCTCAGTGAACGCCGAGCGGCGAGCCGGCAGGCGTGTCGGAGTGGCCGGCGGCCGCGGGGAGTCGCCCTCGGGGGAGACGAGCAGACGAGCGCGGCCGCGGAGGAGCAGGCGCCCGGTCCTGGCTGTCGACATCGGCGGTACGAAGCTCGCGGTGGGTCTGGTGGAGCCGGGCGGCCGGATCGCCGCCTCCGACCGGGTCCGTACCCCGCAGGGCCAGGGTGTCGACGCCGAGACGCTGTGGCGCACGGTCGAGGCGCTGGTCGACTCGACCGTCGCCGAGGCGGGGTCGGGCGGGCCAGCCGGCGTGGGGGTCGGCTGTAGCGGGCCGATGCGCTGGCCGGAGGGGACGGTGTCGCCGCTCAACATCCCTGCGTGGCGCGACTTCCCGCTGCGCGAGCGGGTCCACAAGCACGTCCCCGATGTCCCCGTTCGCCTGCACAACGACGCGGTCTGCATGGCGGTCGGCGAGCACTGGCGGGGCGCCGGACGCGGGTGCGCCAACATGTTGGGGATGGTCGTCTCGACCGGCGTCGGGGGCGGGCTAGTCCTGGGCGGCCGCCTGGTCGACGGGGTGAGCGGCAACGCCGGCCACGTCGGCCACATCGTGGTGGAGCCCGATGGTCCCGCCTGCCCGTGCGGCGGGCGCGGCTGCCTCGAGGCCGTCGCGCGTGGACCCGGCATCGCCGCGTGGGCCCAGAAACAGGGCTGGCGCAAGGAAGCGCGTTGGGTGGGTGGGCAGGACCTGGCCGCGGACGCCGCCCGGGGACATCCGATCGCGATCAGGGCATTGCGCAGGGCAGGGCACGCGATCGGCGTCGCGATCGCGTCAGCGACCCACCTCTGCGACCTCGAGGTGGTTTCCGTCGGTGGCGGGCTGTCCCGGGCCGGCCCCCTGTTGTTCGACTCACTGGAAGACGCGCTGCGCGAGCACCTGGCGATGCACTTCGCCCGGGGCGTACGCGTCGTACCCGCCGCGCTCGGCCAGGACGCCGGCCTCATGGGGGCGGCCGCGCTGGTGCTCGCCGGCGACCGCTACTGGAACGGCGACTGACCCCGCTGCCTCCGGCGATCTTGAAGTTATCGGGCACTAACTCACGAGTAACCCCCCGATAAGCTCAAGATCGGCGAGGGAGATGGGAGGGGGACAAGGAGATGGCAGACTGCCGGCATGGCGCTACTCCCGGTGGGTCTCGAGGGCGTACGCGCCGCCCGCTCGATGCTGCGCGGCGTCGTACGCGTCACGCCACTGGTCGGTTCGCGCGCGCTGAGCGACCGTGTGGGCGGGCCGGTGCATCTCAAGTGTGAGAACATCCAGCGCGCGGGGTCGTTCAAGATCCGCGGGGCGTACGTTCGTATCGCCCGCCTCTCGGACGAGGACCGGGCCCATGGTGTGGTGGCCGCGAGCGCGGGTAACCACGCCCAGGGTGTCGCCCTGGCGGCCAGCCTCCTCGGCACGAAGGCCGCGGTCTTCATGCCCGAGGGCGCCGCACTGCCGAAGATCGCGGCCACCAGGTCGTACGGCGCGGAGGTCGTCTTCCAGGGCACGTCGGTGGACGAGACCCTGACCGCGGCGGGGGAGTACGTGGCTGACCGCAGCGCGGTCCTCATCCACCCCTTCGACCATCCCGACATCGTGGCCGGGCAGGGAACGATCGGCCTCGAGATCCTGGAGCAGTGCCCGGACGTCCGTACGGTCCTCGTCGCCGTGGGCGGGGGCGGTCTTGCCGCCGGCATCGCGGTCGCCGTGAAGGCACTGCGCCCCGACGTACGGGTCATCGGGGTACAGGCCGAGGGCGCCGCCGCCTACCCTGTGTCGCTCAAGGCCGGTCACCCGGTCGGGCTGCCCTCCATGTCGACGATGGCCGATGGTGTCGCCGTCGCGCGCCCCGGCGACACGACGTTCGAGATCGTCTCGCGGCTGCTCGACGACGTCGTCACGGTCTCGGAGGAGTCGCTGTCCCGGGCGCTGTTGCTGTGCCTGGAACGTTCGAAGCTCATCGTCGAGCCGGCCGGCGCGGCGGCGGTCGCCGGGCTCCTTGATCAACCTCGCGCCTTCGAGCCCCCGCTCGTCGCCGTGCTGTCCGGGGGGAACATCGACCCGGTGCTGCTCCTCCGGGTATTGCGGCACGGTCTCGCGGCGGCGGGGCGGTACCTGTCGCTGCGTTGCAAGATCCC
Source organism: Streptosporangiaceae bacterium (assembly GCA_050699055.1). Lineage (GTDB taxonomy): Bacteria > Actinomycetota > Actinomycetes > Streptosporangiales > JBOHCT01 > JBOHCT01. Next base: position 5,325 of record JBOHCT010000189.1, read on the forward strand.
CGACCGGCCCGGAGCGCTCGCGCGGCTGCTCGGGGAGCTCGCCGAGATGGGGGTGAACGTCCTCGACGTGCTGCACGAACGTACGGCGGCACGGCTGCACGTCGACGAGGTCGAGGTGTTCCTGCAGCTGGAGAGCAGGGGTCCGGGGCACTGCGAGGACGTGCTGACCCGCCTGCGCGAGAAGGGTTACTCGTTGGTCCTCGGCTGAGGCGGAGGACCGGGCCGGTGCCGGGGTCGAGCGAGGGGGCACCTGATCCGCTCGTGCGGTCCGAAGTCGCGGTATCGCGCGCATTCGGACCTCGGACACGGATCACGCGGGTCGAGGGGCGGGCCTCACGGTGGCTCGGACGGCTGCGCCCATCCCTTACCAGGACCGCGGCTTCCCGTGGTGGTAGAGCCACACGTCGAAGAGGTGATCGAGGTTCTTCCCCGACACCCGCTCGGCGAGCGCGATGAAGTCGTCGGTCGTGGCGGTCCCGTAGCGGTGCTCACGAACCCACGAGCGCAGGATGCGGAAGAACGCGTGTCCGCCGACCCGCTCACGGAGAGCCTGCAACGTCATCGCGCCGCGGGCGTAGACAGAGGGGCCGAAGAGGTCGAGCTGCCCCGGGTCGCCCGGCGGCGGGCCCCAGAACGCCGCGTCCTTCCCCTGGGCGTACAGCTTGTGGAAGATCTCGGCGGGGGACGGCCCGCCGGTGTGCGCGGTCCACAGCCATGAGGCGTAGGTCGCGAAGCCTTCGTTGAGCCACGCGTCCCGCCACGTTGCGGGCGTCACCGCATCGCCGAACCATTGATGGCCGAGCTCATGGGCGATCATGCCGCTGCTCGGCGGGCCAGAGTAGGCCGGCCGGGTCTGCGTCTCCATGGCGTAGCCGAGATTGGCGTCATCGACGATCGCCCCGGTGGTCCGGAACGGGTACGGGCCAAAGAGCGTGGCGAAGTAGTCGACGACCGCGCGGGTCGTGTCGTAGACACTCGTGGACTCTTCTGCGACGTCGGAGTCGACGGCGACGTAGACGGGGACACCGCCGTCGGTACGGCCACGCTGGACGGCGAACTTCCCGATGGTCACGGTCGAGAGGTACGTCGACATCGGCGCCGACTCCACCCAGACGAACGTCCTCTCACCGTGCCGCGTGCGCTTGGCGGCCAGCCTCCCGTTCGCGACCGCGGTCTTCCCCGCTGGAACGGTGACGCGGAACCGGTAGCTCGCCTTGTCTGTCGGGTGGTCGTCACACGGATACCAGGTAGGCGCGGCGTTCGGCTCGTCGGCGACGAACGTCCCGTCGTCGGTGGCGTGCCAGCCGAACGGCGCCCCGAACGGACCCTTGATCGCGTGTGGGGTGCCGGCGTAGGCGACGGTCACCAGAAACGACGCGCCCTCCTGGATCCCTCGAGCGGGCCTGACCGCGAGCTCCTGACCGTGGCGGGAGAAGCGAGCGGGCTCGCCGTCGACCGTCAGGCTGCTGATGGGCGGTCCGCGGTAGTCGAGGTCGAGCCGGGAGAGGTCCTGGGACGCGACCGCGCGGATGCGGGTCACGGCGTCGAGGCGGGGGGACGGAGGGTCGTAGCGCAAGGTGATGTCGTAGTGGCGCACATCGTAGCCGCCGTTGCCAGCGAGCGGCAGGTACGGATCGCCGACACCGGGTGCGCCCACGGAGAACCGGCCGCCGGGGCGGGCGGAAGCCGGCGCGGATGCGATCAGGCAGACGGACAGCACCGCGATGATCGTCCCGAGCAGGCGAAGACGGGGACGCCGTGGGCGAGGCATGCCCCGATCCTCCCGAAGCTCGGCGTGCGGGATCAACGCCGCGCGACAGAGTTGTGGACGGTCCGTGATCACGGAGCGAGCCTGTGGACCACGGCTCAGCGGAAACGGTGCCGCAGGAGTCGCCGTTGACCCCGCGACACCGCGCTCGTACCCCCACCCGCCCCGCCCCGCGCCGATCTTGAGGTTATCGGTGGGTTACTCCCGGGTAAGGGCCCGATAACTTCAAGATCGGCGGGCAAGGTCCGGTCAGGGGGCCGCTCAGAGGTTGCCGCGTTCCGCCTGCGCGCGCTCGATCGCCTCGAACAGCGCCTTGAAGTTGCCCTTACCGAAGCCCATGGACCCGTGCCGCTCGATGAGCTCGAAGAACACAGTCGGCCTGTCCTGTACGGGCGTGGTGAAGATCTGCAGCAGGTACCCGTCCTCGTCTCGGTCGGCGAGGATCCGCTGCTCCCGCAGCGTGTCCAGCGGGACCCGCGTTTCACCGACCCAGTCACCGAGCGTGTCGTAGTAGGTGTCGGGTGCCCCGAGGAACGTCACACCGGACTCCCGCATCGCGCGGACCGTCTCGACGATGTCGTCGACCTGCAGCGCGATGTGCTGGACACCGGCGCTGCCGTAGAACTCGAGGTACTCGTCGATCTGTGACTTCTTCTTGCCGGGCGCCGGCTCGTTGATCGGGAACTTGACCTTGCGCGAGCCGTCCGCGACCACCTTCGACATCAGCGCGGAGTACTCCGTGGCGATGTCGTCGCCGACGAACTCCTTCATGTTCGTGAAGCCCATGACCCGGTTGTAGAAGCCGACCCACTCGTCCATCGTGCCGAGCTCGACGTTGCCCACGCAGTGGTCGACCGCCAGGAAGTAGGGCCGCTCAGGCGGCGGCACGATCGGGTCGCGGGCGACGAACCCGGGCAGGTACGCCCCCTCGTACGCGGTCCTGTCGATCAGCGAGTGGCGTGTCTCGCCGTACGTCTTGATCGCCGCGCGCACGACCTTGCCGCGGTCGTCGTCCACGATGTGCGGTTCCTCGAGACCCTCCGCGCCGCGCGAGACGGCGTACCGGTACGCCCGCTCCACGTCCGGCACCCGCAGCGCCAGGTCGACGACACCGTCGCCGTGGTCGGCCACGTGGCGGCCGAGGTCGGTTCCGGCCGTGACCGGCCCCCGGAACACGAACCGCGCGTTCCCCGACTCGAGGACGTACGCGGCCTCGTCCCTGTGTCCCGTCTCGGGGCCGGCGTAGGCGACACACCGCATGCCGAACGCCGTCGAGTAGTAGTGGGC
>JBOHCT010000190.1:0-8342 GCA_050699055.1 Streptosporangiaceae bacterium
CGTACGCCGGCAACGGGGGCTTCGACGTGCGGCACTACGCGCTGAACCTCTCGTACAAACCCTCCACCCACCACCTCGCCGGCACCGCCGTCGTTTGCGCGGTCGCGACCGAGAACCTCGACCGGTTCGATCTCGACCTGCGTCGGGACATGGCCGTCTCGCGGGTGACGGTCAACGGCCACCGGGCGCGGTACGCGCGCAGCGGGCGACAGGAGCTGGTCATCACCCCGCGCCCGAAGCTGCACGCGGGACGCCCGTTCGCGGTCAGGGTGTCGTACGCGGGCAAGGCCGAGTCCGTCACCGATCCCGATGGGTCGTCCGAGGGCTGGATCCCCACCGACGACGGGGCGTTCGTGGTGGGGGAGCCGCAGGGCTCGCCATCCTGGTTCCCCTGCAGCGATCACCCGACGGACAAGGCGACGTTCACCACCCGTGTCAGGTCCCTGCGGGGAAAGAGGTGGTCGGCAACGGCCTGCTCGTCTCGCACCGGACCACGCACGGCCACGAGACTTTCGTCTGGAACGAAGGCCATCCCATGGCGACGTACCTCGCCACCGTGGCCCTCGGCGATTTCCAGATCGAGCGGTCGCTGACACCGGACGGACTGCCGGTCTACGTCGCGCTCGACCCCCGAGAGGCGGCGAAGTCCGAGGACGTGGTGGCGAAGATTCCAGACATGATCGACTATTTCGACTCTGTCTTCGGCCCTTACCCGTTCGAGTCGGCGGGGGCGATCGTCGACCACGCGCACTTCGTCGGCTACGCGCTGGAGACCCAGACCAAGCCGGTGTTCGACCGTGCGCCGAGCGTCGGCACGCTGGCGCACGAGCTGGCCCACCAGTGGTACGGCGACAGCGTCTCGCTGGAGCGGTGGCAGGACATCTGGCTCAACGAGGGCTTCGCCGAGTACGCCGCATGGCTGTACGGGGAGCACGTCGGGGGGTCGACGACGCGGCAGCGGTTCGACCGCCTCTACGCCACGCCCGCGAGCGACTCCGACTTCTGGAACCCACCGTCCGGCGACCCGGGCGGCCCGGCGAAGCTCTTCTCCGGCTCGGTCTACCAGCGGGGTGCGATGACCCTGCAGGCCTTGCGTGACGAGGTCGGCGACGATGCGTTCTTCCAGATCCTCCACGCCTGGGCCAGCCAGCACGCGTACGGCAACGCGAACATCGCCGACTTCGTCGCGCTCGCCGAGAAGGCGTCGGGGCAGGACCTCGACCACTTCTTCGACGTCTGGCTCTACCAGCCGGGTAAGCCGACCTCCTGGTAGGAGGCGAGGTTCCGGCTCGTAGGCCGGAGTCCTGGGGGCTGGGCCGCACCGGGACCGCACCGGGGCCGCACCGGGACCGGCCTCGCTGTAGCGGCCTTGACGCCACGGGGTGCCGGGCGGATGGTGAGCGGTGTCCGTCCGGTCCGAGGGGAGGCGTCATGCCAATCGAGCCGCCAGGCCCACGAGAGATCACCCGGATCGCGCGAGCGTTCGGGCTCGACCTGAGCGACGACGAGCGCGACCGGTACGCCGCGCTGCTGCCGGCGTTCCTGGACCATCACCGCCGCCTGGACGAGCTCGCCGACACGCCGCTGCCGGTCGCGTACCCGCGCGTGCCCGGTCACCGGCCGGCGGCCGAGGACAACCCGCACCACGGGTGGGTCTGGCGCTGCCAGATCGACGGCTCCGGCGAGGGACCCCTCGCGGGCAAGCGGGTCGCGATCAAGGACAACATCGCCGTGGCCGGGATGCCGATGCTCAACGGCACGTCGGTGCTCGAGGGGTTCGCGCCTGGGGAGGATGCCACGGTCGTGACCCGGGTCCTCGACGCGGGCGGGGCGATCGTCGGCAAGACGGCCGTGCCGTCGCTCTGCTTCGACGGCGCCGGGGTCACCTGCTACCCGGAACCGCAGCCGGCGAACCCCTACGACCCCGCGTACCTGCCCGGTGCCTCGTCCGCGGGCAACGCCGTCGTGCTCGTCACCGGCCAGGCAGACATCGCGATCGGCGGGGACCAGGGCGGCTCGGTACGCCTGCCGGCGTCCTGGAGCGGCTGCGTCGGGCACAAGCCGACCCACGGACTCGTGCCGTACACGGGGGCGTTCCCGATCGAGCAGACCCTCGACCACCTCGGCCCGATGGCGCGTACGGTCGCGGACTGCGCGCTGCTGCTGGAGGTACTGGCCGGCCCGGATGGACTCGACCCGCGGCAGGTCGACGTGCGGACGCAGCGCTACACCGAGGGGCTCGACACCGGGCTCGAAGGGACGGTCGTCGGCGTGCTACGCGAGGGGTTCGGCATCGACGGCTTCTCCGAGCCCGATGTCGACGCGGCGGTGCGTGACGCCGCGGAGACCCTGGCCAAGGGCGGTGCCACGGTCGAGGAGGTCTCCGTGCCCATGCACAGAGACGGGCTCGCGATCTGGACCGCCATCGGGGTGGAGGGACCGACCGAGCTGATGGTGCGCGGCGACGGGCTCGGCACCAACTGGAAGGGTCACTACTCGACGGCGCTGGTCGACGCGTACGGTCCGGCGCGCCGCGCGCGGGCCCACGACCTCGGTCCGACCGTCATCGCGACGGTGCTGCTCGGCGCGTACCTGTCCGACCGCTACAACCACCACTACTACGCGAAGGCCCAGAACCTCGGCCGCGTCCTCGCCCAGCGCTACGACGAGGCGCTCGAGCAGGTCGACGCGCTGCTCCTGCCGACGACCGCGATGAAGGCCCTCCCGCGCCCGGAGAACCCGGCGCTCGAGGAGATCATCCAGGTCGCCATCGGCACCAACCTGCACAACACCACGCCGTTCGACGTCACCGGGCACCCCGCGATCAGCGTGCCGTGCGCGGTGTCCGAGGGCCTGCCGGTCGGCATGATGCTGGTCGGCCGGCGGTTCGACGACGCGACCGTGCTGCGGGCCGGGAACGCGTACGAGCGTCTGCGCGGCCCTCTACCGGCGCCGTCCTCGCGGGGCTGACCGGCGGCGGGCGCAACGCCGGCGGTGGCGATACCGCAGGTGCTCCGCTGCGGGCTGTTCGTGCCCGGGGGGAGATGACCACGGGACGTGGTCGATGCGTCGGTCGTCCTCTGCGCGCGTCGGCGCGGCCACCGCATTGTCACCAGTGATCCTGACGACATGGTCCGGTTGGACGAAACCGCCCCGATTGTCATGGTCTGACCTTTCGAAGGGCTACGGCTCCGCCGCGCCGAGGACGCGGTCGAGGTACGGGTTGGCGAATATGCCCTCCGGGTCGACCCGGCGCCGTAGCGCCGCGAAGTCGGCGAACCGCGGGTAGCGGGCCCGCAGTGCTTCCGCGTCGAGCCAGTGCAGCTTGCCCCAGTGCGGCCGGCCCCCAGCACTCGCCGCGATGTCCTGAACCGCGCGCAGGTACGGCTCGTACGGCAGCCGGTGGTACTGGTGCACAGCGACGTACGCCGTGTCTCGTCGGTAGGCGGTGGACAGCCAGATGTCGTCGGCGGCCGCCCACCGCACCTCGACGGGGAAGGGGATGCGGTGCTCGCTGCGTGCCGTCCAGCGGCGGATCTCGCGAACGACATCGACGACGACGTCTCGCGGGACCGCCCACTCGCTCTCGCGGAAGACGACCCGCCGCGGCGAGGCGAAGACTCGGTACGACACGTCTGAGTACTCGCGGGCCCCGAGCAGCCGGGTGGCGAGCCGGTTGACGCGCGGCACGACGCTCGGTGCGCGGGTGCCGACGCGACAGGCCAGCCCGAGCGCGCCGTTGGAGACGATCTCGTCGTCGAGCCAGTACCGCCAGCGGGGCACTGGACGCAGCGGCTCGCCGGGCGGGACGCGGTCGTTGCGCTTGGTCAGTACCGACGAGCTGTAAGGGAACCAGTAGAACTCGAAGTGGTCGGCCGCGTCGGCCAGCTCATCGGCGCGTTCGAGCACCTCCTCGAGCGGCATCGGCCGCTCGGCCGCGTGCAGCACGAACGCGGGCACACACCGCAGTGTCACCGCGGTGATCACGCCGAGGGCGCCGAGCCCGATCCGTGCCGCGGCGAACAGGTCGGGCCGCTCGTCCGCGGAGCACCGCACGAGCGACCCGTCGGCCAGCACGATCTCCAGCCCGTGGACCTGGGTGGCCAGCCCGCCGAGCCGCGTCCCCGTGCCGTGGGTGCCGGTCGAGATGGCGCCGGCGATGGTCTGCCTGTCGATGTCGCCGAGGTTCTCCATCGCGAGGCCGTGGGCGTCGAGGAGCGGCGCGAGCCGGTGCAGCGGCATCCCGGCCTCGACGGTGACGAGCCCGGAGTCGCGGTCGGCGCGGACGATCCGGTTCATCCGGTCGAGCCGCAGCATGACGCCGTCGGTCACCGAGGCGCCGGTGAACGAGTGACCGGACCCGGCGGGCTTGACCGGTAGCCCGTCGCGGGCCGCACGCTTGACCGTGCCGGCAACGTCCTCGCCCCTCGTCGACCACTCGACCCGCACCGGTCTGGCCTCCTGGGTCCTCGCCCAGTTGCGCCACACGGGTTCGTCCACCGGCTCGTGCTCCTCTCGTATCAGGCTCTCGGGTCAGGCCGTACGGCGTGAGCGGCCCGGCGCGGCCAGTGTGGCGATCGCGGCGCCGAAGGCGTCGAGGGTTCCTGTCACCTGCTCGCTGTCGTGGTCGGCGAGCCAGCTGAGCGTCAGCCCGTCCAGCACTGTGATCACCATGCGCGCCACCACCGGCAGCGGTACCGACCAGGTCACGCCCGCATGCTCGCCGAGGTCGGTGAGGAACGCGGTCGCCGCGGCGAGGTACCGCTCGTACTGGTACGCCGCGAGGTGTTCGAGCCCGGGGGTCCGCAGCGCGTATTGGGTGAGCTCATAGGTGATCTGGTGGCGTCCCGGCTCGGCCTCCACCAGAGACCAGTAGGCACGGGTGCCCTCGCGGATCGCGGAGCGGACGTCCTCGCCGGGCCGCAGCGTGACCTCCACGGCGTCGAGTATCCGCTCGACACTGGCGACGACGACCTCGCCGAGCAGCTCTTCCTTGGCGCGAAAGCAGTAGTGGAACGAGGCCAGCGGCATGTCGGCCTCGGCGACGATCGCTCGTGTCGTCGCGGCGGCCACCCCGTCGCGCACCATGACCCGCAGCGCCGCCTCGACCAGCGCACGGCGGCGTTCGGCGGCCGGTATCCGAGCCATCGATCACCCCGCGGGTCGCTCTTGGCGCCAACCTTACTTGGTCACTTGACCCAGTCGTGCGTACCGGTTCATCCTCGTCTCATCCGCGCCGGCGGAGCGCGGGTGCGAGGCGACCTTCCAACGCGACCCCCACCCGCGGTCGACCCGGGAGAGGACGGTGTCCGTGGCTGGCAGTATCCGGCCCGCATCGGACCCACGGGGGAACCGCTGGCCGCTGCTGATCGCGTACGCTGCCGTCGCCGCGGCCACCCAGATGCTCTGGCTCACCTTCGCTCCCGTGACGACCGTGGCCGCCCGGCGTTACGGGGTTTCTGTCGAGGCCATCGGGTGGCTGTCCGAGATCTTCCCGCTGCTGTACGTCCTCCTCGCGCTGCCCGCGGGCGCGGTCCTCGACCGCTGGTTCCGCCCGGGGCTCGCGGCGGGTGGGGCGCTGACCGCTGCCGGCGGCCTGCTGCGCCTGGCCGGCGGGGTCGGCTGGGTATTCGCGGGCCAGATCCTCGTCGCGGTGGCCCAGCCGCTCGTCCTCAACGCGGTCACGAAGGTGGCGGGCACGTACCTGGCCGAGCGCCACCGCCCGCAGGGGATCGCCCTCGGCTCGGCAGGGCTCTTCGCGGGCATGGTGGTCGCCCTCGTCCTCGGCGCGGGCCTCGGTGATCGGCTGCCGCTCCTGCTTCTCGTGGAGGGCCTGGCCGCGCCCGCCGCCGTGCTCTGGCTGCTCGTCGCGCTCCGCCGCCCCGGCGCGTACCCGGCGCCGCCGGTGGCGGCGGGGGTACGCGCGCTCCGTTCGCTCGTCGGCGATCCGCCCGTCCGCGTGCTGTGCGTGCTCGTCTTCCTCGGTTTCGGGGTGTTCATCGCGGTGACGACCTGGCTGCAGCCGCTGCTGCGCCCTGCCGGCGTCACGCCGACAGGTGCCGGCACCCTGCTCGCGGTGCTGGTCGTCGCCGGTGTCGTGGGCTCGTCCGTGCTGCCCGGCCTGATGGCGGCCAGGCGCCGCGAGGCCGCGTTCATCTCCGTCGCCGCGTTGGTCACGGTGGCGGGCTGCGGCGTTCTCGCGGTCGCACCCGGGCTCGTCTCGGGAGTGATCGTGTTGGCGCTCGTCGGGCTGCTGCTGCTTGCGACCCTGCCGGTGGTGCTCGAGCTGGTGGAACGCAGGGCCGGGCCCGCCGCCGCGACCGGCGCCGCCCTGATGTGGCTGTTCGGAAACGCGGGCGGCCTTGTCGTCGCCCTGCTGGTACAGACGCTGGTCAACCGTCCCACAGCGGCGTTCGTCCTGTTGGCCGTCGTCGCGGGCGCGACGACGGTCGTGTCGCGGACGCCGGCCCTGACCCGCGTCCATGCCGGCCGTACGCCGGGGGACACAGGTCCCGAGGGCCCCACCTCCGCCGATCTTGAGGATATCGGTGGGTTACCCGCGGGTAAGTGCCCGATAACTTCAAGATCGGCGCTGAAGGGAGTGAGGTGAGGATGGCGGTGTCGCAGCGGCGCGTCACGGTACGGGCTGAGACCGGTCACGCGCCCGACTGGCCGAGGATCGAGGCGGCCACTGCCCCGGTTGAGCCGCCGTTCGCGGCGGTCGACCTGACCGCGTTCGACGCCAACGCGGCCGACCTGCTGCAGCGCGCGGCGGGGAAGCCGGTCCGGCTCGCCACCAAGTCCGTACGGTGCCGTGAGCTGCTGCGCCGTGTGCTCGCGGTCGACGGCTTCCACGGCGTCCTCGCCTACACGCTCGCGGAGGCCATGTGGCTGGCCGAGGAGGTCCACGATGTGGTCGTCGCCTACCCCACCGCCGACCGGGCCGCGCTGCGGGAACTCGCCACCGATGAGCGTGCCGCCTCCCGCGTCGCGCTCATGGTCGACTCGATCGACCACCTCGACCTGGTCGACAGCGTCGCTCCGCCTGGCCGGCGGCCGACGCTGCGGGTGTGCCTCGATCTCGACGCCTCGCTGCGGGCGTTTGGGATCCACGTCGGCGCGCGCCGCTCGCCGGTGCACGAGCCCGAGCGCGCCGCCGTCCTTGCCCGTCAGATAGCCTCCCGCCCCGGCTACCGGCTCGCGGGTGTGATGTCGTACGAGGCGCAAGTGGCCGGGGTTCCCGACCGCCCGCCGGGCCGGCCCGTACGCGGGGTGCTGGTGAGCGGGCTGCAGCGGTGGTCGCTGGCGGAGCTGCGTGAGCGACGCGGGGCGGCGGTGGCCGCCGTCCGTGCGGTGGCGCCGCTGGAGTTCGTCAACGGCGGCGGCACGGGAAGCCTGGACCGTACCGCCCGCGACGACGCGGTGACCGAGATCGCGGCCGGGTCGGGGTTGTACGGGCCCGCCCTGTTCGACGGCTACCGGTCGTTCTCGCCGCGCCCGGCGGGGGTGTTCGCGCTGCCGGTCGTCCGCCGGCCCGCACCGGGCATGGTGACTGTCGCGGGAGGCGGATGGGTCGCCTCGGGCCCGGCCGGCCGCGACCGGCTGCCGGTGCCCGTCCATCCTTCCGGCCTGCGGCTGACCGGCGCGGAAGGCGCGGGGGAGGTCCAGACCCCGGTCGTCGGCGCCGCCGCGGACCGACTGGCCGTCGGTGATCGCGTGTGGTTCCGGCACGCCAAGGCGGGGGAGTTGTGCGAGCACGTGGGCGCCCTGCACCTCGTCGATGCGGGAGGCGGCGACGCCCCGGCACCCACCTATCGCGGAGAGGGGCGTGCGTTCCTCTGACGCGTCGCGGCGGGGGGTTCCGCTGTGGGGGGGGCGGGCCGGTCGACCGAGCCTGGAGGCAAAGATCCACTTCGGTGGTCTGAGCGCGGAGAATGGTGCGCTTCCGGACCGCAAGGAGGGATCTTGACGAGGTCTCAGGGGGCTAGAGCAGCCTTCCCGTCAGGCCTCTAAGGCCCCCCGCCGCGCGATCTAAGGCCCCCGGGCGCCAGGGACGATGAGTTTGCCCGATGTGGGAGGCGGGGCCTCAGGACGAGCCTTGTGGTGCCGGACCACACCACAAGGAGAGCGCGAATGCATCCGTACATGTCGGAGAAGATCGTGCAGGAGCGGGTCGCCACGATGATCGAGGTGGCCGACCGCGAGCGGGCCGCACGGCTCGCGCGCGGAGGTCGTCACGGTCGTCGACCCACGGGGCCCGCGAGGCGGCGGGGGGCCGTGACCGGCGCGGTGCGGTCGTTCGCCGCAGGCCTCGGGCGCCGTCGGGCCGCGGGCCGCCATCC
>JBOHCT010000191.1:0-8272 GCA_050699055.1 Streptosporangiaceae bacterium
GGATGGGACTGCTGGGACCCCGCCCCAGCGACCTATCCGCGCGACCTCTAGCTCTAGCCGAAGCGACCGGCGAGGTAGTCCGCCGTGGCCCGCTGCGTCGGAGCCGCGAACAGTCGCGAGGTGGAGCCGGCCTCCACCAGCCGTCCAGGCCGGCCCGGCCCCGGCACGGTCAGGAACGCGGTCGTCTCGCTCACGCGCGCGGCCTGCTGCATGTTGTGCGTGACGATCACGATGGTGTACTTCCTCTTGAGCTCCCGGACGAGCTCCTCGATCGCTGACGTCGAGACGGGGTCGAGCGCCGAGCACAGCTCATCCATCAGCAGCACCTCCGGTTCCGTTGGTGGCCGGCCCGGTGCGGATGGACGTCGAGCGCCACACCGTGCGGGTGCGCGGGCGCGACGTGAGCTTGCCTCTGAAGGAGTTCGAGCTGCTGGAGGCGCTCCTTTCGCACGCCGGACGGGTGCTGACCCGGGGCCAGCTGATCGAGATGGTGTGGGGTGCGGACTATGTCGGCGACACCAAGACCCTCGACGTGCACGTCAGGCGGCTCCGGACGAAAACCGAGGCGGATCCGGGCCGTCCAAGGCACCTCGTGACCGTCCGGGGGCTCGGCTACAAGTTCGAGCCGTGACCTCACGGACCACCCCTCACGCCCCCACCGCTCAGCCGAGGGCTCGGGGGTGAGCGGAGGCGTACACCTCGCGCAGGTGCTCGACCGTCACCAGCGTGTACACCTGGGTGGTCGTGACCGAGGCATGGCCGAGCAGCTCCTGCACCACGCGGACGTCGGCGCCGCCGTCGAGGAGGTGGGTGGCGAAGGAATGCCTCAGCGTGTGCGGGGAGACGGCGGCGAGCCTCGCCCGTCTCGCCGCGGCGCGCAGGACAGCCCAGGCGCCCTGTCGGGAGAGCTGGCCACCGCGGGCGTTCAGGAAGAGTCCTCCCCCGCCCTGCCCGGATGCCGCGAGCGTCGGGCGGGCCCGTACGAGGTAGGCCGCCAATGACTCGCTGGCGTAGCGCCCCATCGGGACGAGGCGTTGCTTGCCGCCCTTGCCCGCGAGCCGCACGATCCCCTCGTCGAGGTCCACGTCGTCGACCGCCAGCCCCACCGCCTCGGAGATGCGGGCGCCCGTGCCGTACAGCACTTCGAGGAGCGCGCGATCGCGGAGCGACCGGGCGGTGTCGCCCGGGCCGGCCGCGGTCAGCAGTCGCTCCACCTCGTCGACCGAGAGTGCCTTCGGCAGGCGGCGCGGGGGTGTGGGAGGACGCACGGCCCGCGACGGGTCGCTGGAGGCGATCCCCTCGCGCGTCGCGAAACGGTGCAGCCCTCGCACGGCCACGACCGCACGGGCCGCGGACCCCGCGCCGAGCGGCTGGTGCTCGGCATCCCCTTCGCGAAGGGCGACGACGAACGACGCGACGTCCTCCTCGGTCACGGCGTCGAGTGTCGCGCGGCCCCGCCCTGTCAGAACTGTGAGATACCGCCGCAGGTCGCGGCCGTACGACGCGAGGGTGTTGGCGGCGAGCCCCCGCTCGACGGCGAGGTGGTCGAGATAGCCGCGAACCACGGCCTCCAGCCGTGGCGACGGCGATGGGGCGGCCTTCGTCGTCTCGGTCAGCGCAGCACCTCGTCCAGGTGGGTGGACGGCATGGCGTGGGCGTCCGCCACCGGGCCGTAGACGATCTGGCCCTCGTAGGTGTTGAGGCCGAGGGCGAGCGTGTGGTCGCGGCGGCAGGCCTCGCGCCATCCGTGCTCGGCGATGGCCACGATGTAGGGCAGGGTGACGTTGGTCAGGGCGTAGGTCGAGGTGTGCGGGACCGCGCCCGGCATGTTGGCGACGCAGTAGAAGATCGAGTCACCGACCGTGAAGGTGGGGTTGTCATGGGTGGTGGGGTGGCTGGACTCGAAGCAGCCACCCTGGTCGATGGCGATGTCGACGAGTACCGAGCCGGGCTTCATCCGGGCCACGAGAGCGTCGGACACGAGTGTCGGGGCCTTGGCACCCGGCATGAGGACCGCCCCGATCACCAGGTCGGCGTCACAGACGGCCTTCTCCACCTCGTAGGCGTTCGACGCGACAGTCTGGCAGTGGCCCTGGTAGATGCGGTCGGCCTCGCGTAGCTTGTCGATGTTCTTGTCCAGCAGCAACACCTCGGCCTGCATGCCGAGCGCGATGACCGCGGCGTTCATGCCCGATACCCCGGCGCCCAGCACCACCACCTTGGCCGCGTAGACCCCGGACACGCCGCCCATCAGCACCCCGCGACCGCCCGCGTCGCGTTGTAGACAGTGCGCGCCCACCTGGGCCGCCATCCGACCCGCGACCTCCGACATCGGGGCCAACAGCGGCAGCCCGCCGCCCGCCGCCTGCACGGTCTCGTACGCGAGCGCCGTCACCCCGCTGTCGACCAGGGCCTGCGTACACTCTCGCGAGGCCGCCAGATGCAGGTAGGTGAACAGCGTCTGATCCTTACGCAGCCGGTGGTACTCCTCGGCCACCGGCTCCTTGACCTTCAGGATCAGCTCACCCTCGCCCCACACCTCGTCGGGCGAGTCCACCACACTGCCGCCCGCGGCCACATAGCCATCGTCGGGGATCGCCGACCCGACGCCAGCGTCGGTCTCGACGACCACCTCATGCCCGGCACGCACCAACTCATGAACCCCGGCCGGGGTAATCGCGACGCGATACTCATTGTTCTTCAGCTCGCGGGGAACACCGATCTTCACCGTCTCCACCTCTCCCCGCGCGGGCCGCGCGGCCCCATTGCCGCACGTGACCGTACCCGACGCGGGTCGCAGGGTCCGTTCACCCGACCCTTCGACGTCGTCAGCGTCTTCTCAACTCTCGGGAGCGTCGGCCGGACGAAGATCACGGAACCCGTCCGCACGGACGGTGTACGCGGCGAGGATACCCGTGACGGCCGTCGGGTTGTGGATGTCTCCCGCCAGCACCTTGGTCACCGCGTCCGCGAGCGGCATCCACACGACCGGCATATCCTTCTCCTCATGCTCGCCGACGAAACGGTCCTCGTCTGCGACCTCGACGATGCCGCGGGCGAGGAACACGCGCATCCGTTCGTCGGACATGCCTGGTGAGGAGCGGTAGTCCACGAGGGTGAGCCACTCCCGCGCCTCGCAGCCCGCCTCTTCGTACAACTCGCGGCGCGCCGTAGCCCATGATTGCTCGCCATCGACGTCGCGCAGGCCCGCGGGCACCTCCCACATCATCAGCCCCGGCGGGTGGCGGTACTGCCGCACGAGCAGCACACGGTCGTCATCGTCGAGGGCGACCACCCCTACCGCCCCGGGATGCTCGACGAGGTCGCGTTCGACGGCCTCGCCGTCGGGCATGCGGACAGTGTCAGTGCGGACGGAGAAGACGGCGCCCTCGAACCGGGACCGGGTACGCGTGACCTCCCACCACTCGGGCCGGTCATGGATCTCGGCGACGCCCGCGGGCGCCGCGTCGCGGGGCCCGCTCATGCGCGCGTCACCGCGCGTTCATCCGCGAGGCCGTCGCCGACGACGCCCGCGGCGACGCCGCCGCGCGTCTCCGCGTAGTCGAGCGCGGCCGCGACGAGCCCAGCGAAGAGCGGGTGGGCACGAGTCGGGCGGGAGCGCAGCTCGGGATGCGCCTGGGTGCCGACGAAGAAGGGGTGAAGGTCGCGGCGCAGCTCCGCGTACTCGACAAGCCTGCCGTCGGGGGAGGTGCCGGAAAAGATCATCCCCGCGGCTTCCAGGCGCTCGCGGTAGGTGTTATTGACCTCGTAGCGGTGCCGATGCCGCTCGTCGGCGTGCGGCGTGCCGTAGAGCTCGCGGACGATCGTGCCGTCGACGAGCGTCGCGGGGTACGAGCCGAGCCGCATCGTCCCGCCCATGTCACGCTCTCCCGCCACGACGTCGACCTGGTCGACCATGGTCGCGATCACGGGATGCGGCGTGTCGGGTTCGAACTCCGCGCTGTCCGCGCCGGGGAGAGAGGCGAGGTCGCGGGCGACCTCGATCACCTGGCACTGCAGCCCGAGACACAGACCAAGGGTGGGAAGGCCGTGGACGCGCGCGTGCTGGATCGCGCCGACCTTGCCCTCGATGCCGCGGATACCGAAGCCTCCTGGGATGACGACGCCGTCGACACCGTCGAGCTCCCGTGCGGCTCCCTCGGAAGTCGCGCAATCGTCACTGGTGACCCACCGGATGTTGACGCGGGCGTCGTGCGCGAAACCGCCCGCGCGCAGCGCTTCTGTCACCGACAGATAGGCGTCGGGGAGCTCGAGGTACTTGCCGACGAGGGCGACCGTGACCTCGTGGGCCGGCCGGTGCACCCGGCGCAGCAGCTCGTCCCACTCGGTCCAGTCGACATCGCGGAAAGGCAGGCCAAGCCGGCGGACGACATAGGCGTCGAGTCCCTCGGCGTGCAGCACCTTGGGGATGTCGTAGATCGACGCGGCGTCGACGGCGGAGACCACACCCTCCTCGTCGACGTCGCACATGAGGCTCACCTTGTGCTTCAGGCTCTGGCTGATCGGCCGGTCGGAGCGGCACACGATCGCGTCGGGCTGCAGCCCGATCGAGCGAAGCGCCGCCACGGAGTGCTGGGTGGGTTTGGTCTTGAGCTCCCCGGAAGGCCCGATGTACGGCAGCAGCGAGACGTGGAGGAAGAAACAGCGCTCTCTGCCGATCTCGTGCCGGATCTGGCGTACGGCCTCGAGGAACGGTTGCGACTCGATGTCCCCGACGGTCCCGCCGACCTCGGTGATGACGACGTCGACGCCCGGACCGCCCAGACGGAGGATCCGGTCCTTGATCTCATCGGTGATGTGCGGGATGACCTGGACGGTGTCGCCAAGATAGGCCCCCCGGCGCTCCTTGGCGATGACGCTGGAGTAAATCTGGCCGGTGGTCACGTTGGCCGAGCCGTCGAGATCGGTGTCCAGGAAACGTTCGTAGTGACCAATGTCGAGATCGGTCTCCGCGCCGTCGTCGGTGACGAAAACCTCTCCGTGCTGGAAGGGGTTCATCGTCCCTGGATCGACGTTGAGGTACGGATCCAGCTTTTGCATCGTGACCCGCAGACCGCGGAGCGAGAGGAGGCGCCCGAGGCTCGAGGCAGTGAGACCCTTACCGAGGCTCGAGGCGACGCCGCCCGTCACGAACAGATGCTTGGTTGTCACGGCCGCTGACAAGGAGGGCTCCCGTGGTCGTCCTTCGGCGGACTCGCCGCCCTATCCACGGGCTTTCAGAATAACAGCCTCCGCCCCCTGTGGCTTTCTCGCCCCGCCCCGCGTGTCTCAACCTTCGCGGGCGGGAGCTTCGCCCGAGGTCACGATCTGGTGACGCCTCCCGACCAGCGTCTTGACAGAGGTTCCTCAGGACGTGTTGCCTGCGGTATGTGACAACGTTGTCAGACCCAGACGACAACGTCTCGCCGCGCGGTCGCCCGACGATGAAGGACGTGGCCCGTGAGGCGGGGGTCAGCCTCAAGACGGTCTCGCGGGTCGTCAACCGGGAACCTGGCGTGGGCGAGGAGACGGCCTCGCGTGTGCTGACCGCGGTGAGTCGCCTCGGCTTCCGGCGTAACGATGTCGCGCGCACCCTCCGGCAGGGTCTGTCCACGGCGAGCGTGGGCCTGGTGATCGAGAACATCTCCGATCCCTTCTACTCGGCGATCACCCACGCGGTGGAAGCGGTCGCCCGGGTACGCGGGTACCTCGTCCTCGTCGGCAGCTCGGAGGAGGACCCGGAGCGCGAGCGCGAGCTGGTGGAGGACTTCTGTTCTCGACGTGTCGATGGACTGCTCATTGTTCCGACCGCCCGCGATCACCGCTACATCGTCCCAGAGATCCAGATGGGGACCGCTGCCGTGTTCCTCGACCGCCCGCCCCGAGGCCTCGACGCGGACACCGTCCTGTCTGACAACCCGAGCGGTGTCAGGTCGGCCGTCGCCCACCTCGCCGCGCACGGGCACCGTCGCATCGGCTGGATCGGCGTCGCGGAGACGGTGTGGACCGGCGGCGTCCGCTTCGCCGCCTATCGACAGGCTCTCGCGGCTCACGAACTGGTCTACGATCCCGCGGTCGTACGCATCGGTCTGCACACGGTGTCGGAGGCGGCGGATGCCTGCGCGAAACTGCTGAGCCAGCCCTCCCCACCGACCGCGATCGTCACGAGCAACAACCGCATGTCCGTCGGTGTCGTACGCGCCTGCGGTTCCCGTCCCGTGGACCGGAGACCGGCGATCGTAGGGTTCGATGACTTCGAGCTCGCGGACGCCGTCCAGCCGCCTGTCACTGTCATCGCTCAGGACCCGCCGGCGCTCGGGCGGCACGCTGCCGAGCTGCTCTTCGCACGGCTGTCCGGGGACGACCGCCCGACCCAACACGTCACGCTGGAGACCCGGTTGGTCGTCCGTGGCTCCGGCGAGATGTCGCCATGACGCGGAGCAGGCATGTGTCAGCGCAGATGTAGGTGCAGGTGTAAGAGGTGTAAGAGTAGCCGTAAGGGGACACGAGATGCCTGACGCCTTGCTCGAGGCAAGCGGCGTCGTCAAGCAGTACGGCAGTGTGCAGGCGCTGCGCGGCGCCAGTTTCACCGCCTACGCCGGCCAGGTGAACGCCTTGGTAGGGGATAACGGGGCCGGCAAGAGCACCCTGGTGAAGTGCCTGTCCGGGGTGGAGCGTCCGGACAGGGGGGACGTCCAGCTCGAGGGGCGGCGAGTCATCCTCGACTCGCCCACGACCGCGCAACGACTGGGCATCGAGACCGTGTACCAGGACCTCTCGCTGGCCTTCGACCTCGACCCGGCGGCGAACCTCTATCTCGGCCGCGAGATGCTCCGCGGCGGGATCCTCGGGTGGTTCGGGGTCCTGGACAGGAAGGCGATGCGCGCGGAGGCCGCGGGGGCTTTCGGCCGGCTGGGCATCGCACTGCAGGATTCCGACGTCCCAGTGGGCTCGCTGTCTGGCGGTCAGCGACAGAGTGTGGCGGTCGCGCGTTCCGTGGCGTGGGCTTCGAAGGTGGTGTTCATGGACGAGCCCACCGCCGCGCTCGGGGTGGTTCAGCGCGAACGGGTCCTCGACGTGATCCGCCGTGTGCGGGACCAGGGGGTCGGTGTCGTGCTGATCAGCCACAACATGCCGGAGGTGCTCGCGGTCGCGGACCGGATCGAGGTGATGCGGCTGGGGCGGCGGGTGGCGAGGTTTCGCGCCGCCGAGGCCACGACAGACGATCTCGTCGGGGCGATGACCGGGGCCTTGATTCATGAGGAGGAAGGCTCAGGCGATGAGACGGGGGATCGGGCGTGACCCAGCGGACCGGCTCCGAGAAGACGCCGCGGACGGCCCACGAGGAGCCGCCCGGCACCCCGCGGCCGCCTTCGACTCGCGAAGGGGCCGTCCGCAGGGTCGCGGAGCTCACCCGGCGCGTCTATGCCGCGAGTACCTTCTGGATCTTCGGGGTGCTTGTCATCCTGGTCATCGGCTTCTCGATCGCGCGCCCCGACGCGTTCCCGACGCCGTTCAACGCCGAGAGCATCGCGACCGACGCCGCGACGCTGCTGGTGATGAGCATGGGGATGACGTTCGTCATCATCACGGCGGGGATTGACCTGTCCGTCGGCTCCGTTCTTGTCTTCTCCGGGGTCGTCGCCGCGAAGGTGATGCTCGCCGTCGGTGGGCCCGACGCGGGCTGGGGCGCCATCCTGGTAGGCCTCGTCGCCGGCCTGGGCGGCGGGCTGGCGTGGGGGCTCTTCAACGGCTTCCTCGTGGCCAAGGCACGGGTCCCAGCGCTGATCGTGACCCTCGGCTCGTTCGGGATGGCGCTCGGCTTCGCTCAGATCATCACCGGCGGCACTGACGTGCGGGACGTCCCGGCCCGCCTCACGTCGACGATCGGCATCGGGAAGGTCTTCGGTGTCCTGCCGTGGATCGTCGTGATCGCGGCGATCGTCACAGTGATCGGGGGCATGGTGCTGTGGTTCACGAAGTTCGGCAGATACACCTACGCCATCGGGTCGAACGCCGAGGCCGCGCGTCGTTCGGGGATCAGGGTGACCCGTCACCTGCTCACGGTCTACGCGGTCACCGGCCTGCTGGCCGGCCTGGCCGGCGATCTCTCCCTGGCGAGGTTCGCCACCACGACGCTCACCGGTCACACGACGGACAACCTCGACACGATCGCGGCGGTCGTCCTCGGCGGAACCAGCCTGTTCGGCGGCATCGGCACGATCTTCGGCACTGTCGTCGGCGTCTTCATCCCCGCGGTCCTGCGCAGCGG
>JBOHCT010000192.1:0-8141 GCA_050699055.1 Streptosporangiaceae bacterium
CACCGGACGTACGACCTGTCGACCGCGCGCGGCGAGCCGAAGCCGACGCCCCCGGGGGCGGCGTAGGCACCCTTGCACAGCCGTACCCGCGAGCCGGCCACCGCCAGATCACGGCAGTCCGCCTCGGAGCGCCTCAGGTACGCCTGAATGACCGCGCCGACGTCAGGGAAGTCGCGGCGCAGGTCGCGCAGCACCCCGAGCGTGGCGTCGACGGTGGTGTGGTCTTCCATGTCGAGGGTCACGGTCGTTCCCACCGCCCGCGCCGCCTCGCAGACCCGCGCGGCGTTGGCGTACGCGATCTTGTCCCCGTCGCCGTCGAGCGCCTGGCCGACCGCCGACAGCTTCAACGACACCTCGACGTGCTCCGTCAGCCCGGCGTCGAACAGCCGGTCCAGTAGCGTGAGGTACTCCTTCGTCGCGGCCTCCGCCTGGCCCTCGTCGTGGGTGTCCTCACCGAGATGGTCGAGGCTCGCGAACAGGCCGTCGTCCCGGAGCCCGCGGCTCGCGCGTACCGCGTCGTCGGTCGACTCGCCCGCGACGAACCTCGCCACCACATCACGGGCCAGCGGGACGCTGCTCGTTACGCTTCTGAGCCAGTCGCTGCGGGAGGCCGCGAGCAGCGTCTGACGGAACACGAGAGCTCACCTCCTCGGCGGGACCTCGTCGTCCCGCCGTCCCTCAAGGCTAGAGACGACGACAGTCCGCGGGCGAAGGGCAGGCGGTGAACGCCGGGATCAGCCGACCTTGCGGGCCACGACGACGCCGGTGACGAGCGGCTCGGTCACCTCTCCGCCGGGGAAGACCGCTTCCAGCCGGTCGCGCTCCTCGGCGATCAGAGCGTCGGCCTCGCGCGGCCTGAGCGCCGCGACGTACGACGTCGAGCGCACGGAGGCGAGGAATACCGCCAGCGGAATGGTGCGCGACCACCGGGTCCTGGCCGTACGGACTTGGAAGCCGTGAGCCGGCGCCATCTTCTCCAGCGGCGCCGATCGGCGGGCCGCGCGTTCGGGGCAGCTTGCCGCCACGCGTCGTTCGTGCTCGGCCAACCAGGTCGCGGATCGGTCTGGAACGTTCCACCACGCGGCGAGGGCACCGCCGCCCTTGAGTACGCGGCGGGCCTCCAGCAGCCCCTGGTAAGGGTCGACCCAGTGCCAGGCCTGGGCGTAGGCGACGATGTCGACGGCGGAGTCGCGGAGCGGCAGCGCGTTGCCGTTGCCCCGGATGGCGGCGGTCGAGGGATCGTGGGCCCGCAGCAGCTTCACCATGCGCGCACCTGGCTCGACCGCGACGACACGTGCCCCTCGAGCGAGCAGCCCGCGCGTGGCGATCCCGGTTCCCGCCCCGACGTCTGCCACCATCGCGCCGGCGAGCCGGATGCCCGTGAGGCACTCCAACGCCGCGTAGAGCTCGTCAGGGTACGGGGGGCGGCCACGATCGTAGGGCTCGGCGACAGTGCCGAAGCGCTCGACGACCGACGACGTGCCGGCCGTCACGGCCGCTCCCGCGCGAGCCCGTCGTCGACGGGAGTGGCGAGGTTCAGCCTGGTGAAGGCCAGGGCCTCGGCGAGGTCGCCCTCTCGCTCGTCGCGGGTCAGCGCCCGGTGGGTGTTGATCTCCAGGACAACCAGGCGGTCGTAGTTCTGGGAAGCGAGGTACTCGAGCACCTCGGTGCACGGCTGGGTACCGCGCCCGGGGACGAGGTGTTCGTCCTTGTTGGGGATGCCGACACCGTCGGCCATGTGGACGTGAGCGAGTCGATCACCGAGGGCCTTGGCCAGCTCGAGCGCGTCGGAGCCCGCGACCGCGGCGTGCGAGACGTCGAGCGTCACGTGCGGGTAGTCCTCGTCGAGCGGGGACCAGCCCGGCGCGTACGGCACGACCTCACGTCCGCCGGCGCGCAGCGGAAACATGTTCTCGACCGCGAAGACGACGTCGGTCTCCTCCTGCATCCGCTCGAGTCCGGCGACGAAGTCGCGGGCGTAGTCGCGTTGCCAACGAAAGGGCGGATGCACAACCACCATGCGAGCACCCACCGACTCGGCCACCTCGCGGGCGCGTTGGAGCTTGGCCCAGGGATCACGGCCCCACACGCGCTGGGTGAGGAGCAAGCAGGGCGCGTGGATGGCGACGATCGGAACGCTGTGGTAGTGGGCGAGCTGACGGAGAACCGCGAGATCCTGGCTGACGGGGTCGCCAGAAACCATGACCTCGACTCCGTCGTAGCCCAGCCGCGCCGCGATCTCGAAACCGACCGGAGTCGTCTCCGGATAGACCGACGCGGTCGACATGACTACCCGTGCATCGGGTACCTGCACGGCCTTGCTGCTCACTGGTCGCCCGCTCCTCGCTCGCTCACCCGCACAGCCTATGCCGCGCGGACACCCCTCTCGCACGCACCGCAGCGTGAACCAGAGAAGTGCGCGGGTAGATCAGCGGGGACATCCGGCGGTGGTGACCTGCGGCTTGTGCCTCGGTGCCGTCCCCCGGTGATGACCCCGACCGGTGCCCCGACGATCATGGCGGCGAATGGCGCCGGCGGCTCGCGCGGGGAAACTGTCGGCGCCCGCCCGTACTCTCCGGACCCATGGGAAGAGCATCCAGGGGCCCGGCGTACCGCTGCGGCGAGTGCGGCTGGCAGACGGCCAAGTGGGTCGGCCGGTGCGGAGAGTGTCAGGGGTGGGGCACGATCGAGGAGATCGGGATATCGAGGTCCAGGCCGCTCGGGCCGGGCCCGGTCAGCGCGCCGGCCCGGCCGATCCGCGAGGTCGACGTAGAGGCGGCCCGCGCACGGCCCACCGGCCTCGACGAGCTCGACCGGGTCCTGGGTGGCGGCATGGTCCCCGGCGCCGTCGTCCTTCTCGTCGGTGAGCCCGGGGTGGGCAAGTCCACCCTCCTGCTCGACGTCGCCTCCCGGTGCGCCGACGGTTCCTCGCGAGCCCTCGTCGTCACCGGCGAGGAGAGTGCCGCGCAGGTTCGCCTGCGTGCCGACCGCATCGGTGCTCTGGCGCCCTCGCTCTACCTCGCGGCGGAGACCGACCTCGCCGCCGCCCTTGGCCACATCGACGCCGTGCGGCCGTCACTTCTCGTCGTCGACTCAGTGCAGACTGTCGCCTCCGCCGAGATCGACGGTGCCCCAGGCGGCATCACCCAGGTCAGGGCCGTGACCGGCGCCC
Source organism: Streptosporangiaceae bacterium (assembly GCA_050699055.1). GTDB lineage: Bacteria > Actinomycetota > Actinomycetes > Streptosporangiales > JBOHCT01 > JBOHCT01. The sequence continues at coordinate 3,173 of JBOHCT010000192.1, forward strand.
TCATCCACGAGGCGAAGGCTCGCGGCATGACGACGATTCTGGTCGGTCATGTGACGAAGGACGGTTCGGTCGCCGGCCCGCGCGCGCTGGAGCACCTCGTCGACGTTGTTCTGCACATCGAGGGCGACCGCCATTCGCGGTTGCGGCTCGCCCGCGCCGTCAAGAACCGCTTCGGCCCGACCGACGAGGTCGGCTGCTTCGATCTCGGCGACGGCGGCATCGCGAGCCTGCCCGACCCGAGCGGACTCTTCCTCACCCGCCGCGCGGTCCCCGTGCCGGGCACCTGTGTGACGGTGACCGTCGAGGGCACCCGTCCACTCGTCGCGGAGGTACAAGCGCTCGTCGTTCCTTCCACCCTCTCGACCCCTCGCCGAACCACATCCGGGCTGGAGTCGTCCCGCATGGCGATGGTGCTGGCTGTGCTCCAGCGTCGGGCCAATGTGCCGATCGGCATGTCCGACGTCTACGCCGCGACGGTCGGTGGCGTACGTCTCGTCGAGCCCTCCGTCGATCTGGCTGTCGCGCTCGCGATCGCCAGCGCGGTGTGCGGCCAGCCCCTCCCGCCCGACCTGATTGCCGTGGGTGAGGTCGGCCTGGCCGGCGAGGTACGCACGGTGAGCGCCGTACGGCGCCGGCTGGCGGAAGCGGCCCGTCTCGGCTTCAAGCACGCGCTCGTGCCCCGCGACCCTGGTAACGTTCCCGCCGGAGTCTCCGTCGTCGAAGTCGACGACCTCTCGTCCGCGATACGGGACGTCGACAGGTGCCGGTTGCGTGCGGTCGCCGACGCGGCTCATCGCTAGTGGTCTGTCAGAGGAGTCTCATGTTGGCTGCACGACGCCCAGGCGGCGCCTCGCTACGCTCCATCCCCACGAAAACGCTGCCGCGTTTCCGCGGGGCCCCGGGGGTCGCGTCAGTCGACGGCAGGCCCACTGCGCCTCCTTCCTCCGCCTGGCGATGCATCCGCCTGGACCGCCGTTCACTCAACGGACCCCTCTGACAGACCACTAGACTGGCGCCGTCCAGCGTCCTCCGGGGGTCACGTGCCAGCAAACGACAAGGGGTCGGACGAGCGGTTCCGATCCACCCTTGCCGCGCTCGCGCCCGGCACGCCGCTCCGGGACGGCTTGGAGCGTATCCTACGCGGCCGGACCGGCGGCCTCATCGTGCTGGGCTGGAATGACATGGTCGAGGCGCTCTGCACGGGCGGTTTCGAGCTCGACGTGGAGTTCTCCGCGACACGACTGCGCGAGCTGGCCAAGATGGACGGCGCGATCGTGCTCGACGGGTTGTGCTCGCGCGTCGTACGCGCAGCCGTCCACCTCGTGCCCGACCCGGGCATTCCGACCGACGAGTCGGGCACCCGCCACCGCACCGCCGAACGGGTCGCCAAACAGACGGACTTCCCGGTCGTTTCCGTCAGCCAGTCGATGCGCATCATCGCGCTGTACCTCGGCGGCATCCGCTACGTACTCGAAGACTCCGCGACCCTGTTGTCGAAGGCCAACCAGGCGCTGGCGACGCTGGAGCGCTACAAGCTTCGCCTCGACGAGGTCTCCGGCACGCTCTCAGCCCTAGAGATCGAGGACCTTGTCACCGTGCGCGACGTCACCGCGGTCGTCCAGCGGCTCGAGATGGTGCGCCGTATCGCCGGTGAGATCGCCGCGTACGTCGTCGAGCTGGGCACCGACGGCCGCCTCCTCGCCCTGCAGCTCGACGAGCTCGTCGCAGGCGTCGACCCTGACCGTTCGCTGACCGTGCGCGACTACATGCCGGTCCCTCCGGGCCGCTACGGCCGCACCGTCGACGGCGTGCTGGGCGCCCTCGACCAGCTGTCCGCGACCGAGCTGCTCGACGTACCGACAGTCGCCGAGATCCTCGGACATTCCGGCGGCGACAAGCTCGACGCGGCGGTGAGCCCGCGCGGGTACCGCCTGCTCGCGAAGGTGCCGAGGCTGCCCAGCCTCGTCGTCGACCGGCTCGTCGACCACTTCGCCAACCTCCAGAAGCTCCTCGCGGCGAGTATCGACGACCTGCAGACCGTCGAGGGCGTCGGCGAGTCCCGCGCCCGCAGCGTACGGGAAGGGCTCTCGCGACTCGCCGAGTCGTCGATCCTCGAACGCTACGTGTAGGGGAGCGCTCGGTCGGCGGCCATCCTCGCTGTGATCCGCTTCTGTGGTCCGGAAGCGATGAATACCGCCGTTCTGGACCACAAGCCCGGATCATGAGGCGCCGGCTCGGGTAGCCACGCGGTGCGTCCCGGCTCACCGCAGGCGAAAGACCGCCTTGTCCCCCTCGATGTCGCCCACGCGCGGGGTCGCCACGTACCAGCCGGGCTTCGCGGTCTCGCCCTCGCCCTTGCACTCCTCGGGGCTCGACCGCCGGCGCTTCCAGGTGATCGTGGTCTCGTAGCTCTTACCCGGCTTCAAGGTCCGTGTCGCGCTCTTGGCGTGCTTCGCGCAGTCGTCGGTGGACCAGATGTGGTCGTGCCCTGAGGTGATCACAAGCGAGAGGCTCTTGGAACCGACGTCGACCCGGCACGGCCCGTCGCCGGAGTTCTCGACATGCACGGTGAAGGCCGGCCTCTGCTTTGGTGCGTACGAATCCTCTCCGGCCTCGGCGGAGACGGCGAGGTCATCTTCGCCGCACGGCGCCGGCCCCGCGGCGCGTGCTGAGGGCCCCGCGCGTGCTGAGGGAGATGCGCTCGAACTGGGGGAGGATCTCGGTGTCGCGGTGACTGTGACGGTGGTGGTCACCGTGGGCAGGGCGGTAGGGAGAGCCGCCCGCGCGTCCGCTGGCGCCCGCCCGTTTCGGTGGGCGTCTCCCGTTGCCGTGCAGGCCCACGCCGCGAGGCCGACGACGGCCAGCACGACGCACAGGATGAGCGCCCGGCGGCGCCAGTACGTCCGCGGCGGCAGCGGACCTATCGGGTCCTGCATGCTGCGTCCGTCCACATGTGGTCAGTATGGTGGACATGCGGCTACGATCCGTGGCGACCCGCCGTGCGAGGATCGGATTCTTATGGATCGTGTCGTCGCCCGCGTGCTGACGTGGTATGCGCGCCACGCTCGAGACCTGCCCTGGCGGCGACCGTACGCCTCCCCTTGGGGCGTGCTCGTCAGCGAGGTGATGCTTCAGCAGACCCCGGTCGCCAGGGTCCTTCCCGCTTACCGTGCGTGGCTGGCGCGATGGCCCACCCCGGCAGACCTGGCGGCCGAGCCTCCGGGAGAGGCGGTACGGCAGTGGGGGCGGCTCGGCTACCCGCGGCGTGCGCTGCGGCTGCACGCCGCCGCGCGTGCCATTACAGAAAGGCACGGCGGCACCGTCCCCCGAGCGTATGACGAGCTTCGGGCGCTGCCTGGCGTCGGCGCGTACACCGCGGCCGCGGTGGCGGTCTTCGCCTACCTCGACCGGCACGCGGTGCTCGACACGAACGTGCGTCGTGTTCTCGCCCGTGTGGTATGCGGGGCCGCCTACCCCTCGCGTGCCCCGACCGCGGACGAGCGGAGGCTCGCGGAGTCTATGCTGCCTGAGGATTCTCGGATGGCCGCGCGCTGGTCGGTTGCTGTCATGGAGCTCGGGGCCCTCGTGTGCACATCGCGTGCGCCCCGCTGCGACGTGTGCCCGCTCACGGACCGGTGCGTGTGGCAGGCCGCGGGCCGGCCGTCGAGCGGCGAACCGCCGCCCCGGCAGCGCTACGCCGGTACCGACCGGCAGGCGCGCGGTCGGCTGCTCGGGGTACTGCGAGAGGCCGAGGGCCCGGTGTCCACCGAACGGCTGATCAACGCCTGGACAGAGCCGATACAGCGCGAACGTGCCCTCGGCGCGTTGATCGCTGACGGGCTCGTCGAACCGTTCGCGGACGGCTCATACGCGCTGCCGAGCTGAGCGACGGCGCAGGCTGGGTGCTAGGGCTCGCCGGCCTTTCCGCTTCCGGCCCGCGATCCCCACTCGGACGGCCGCCGAGAACCGCACAGTGGCGCGCACCTCTGGACTCGCACAGGATATCCCTCTTATGGGATGCTTTGGCGCCACCTGAGAAATGCACCGAAAGGACCACGGAATGAGCGACCAGCAGCCACCGCCTGGGGAGGACGCGCGCGACCCCCGCGAGCCGTGGCGCGATCAGCCGAGCTCCCCATCCGAGGCACGGGGGGACGCCGGCGATCCAGGACATTCGCCTCAGCCTGAGCAGCCGTACTCCGCTGGACCGGGAAGTCCGTGGCAGCGGCCTCCTCCTCCACCGGAGCAGCAGTGGCGGGGTCAGCACGATCCGCCTCCGTACTACGGTGGCCAGTACGGGCAGGGGGGGCACGGGCAGACCGGCTGGTCACAGCCGGCACCGCAGGCGGGCCAGTCCGGCTGGTCGCAGTACGGCCAGCAGCAGTACGGCCCCCAGCGGGGGTGGGCCCAGTACGGGATGCTGTCCCGGCCTCCGATGCCCGAGATGACCAAGTGGGCGACGAACCTGCTCTTCGTGCTCGACGGGGTGTTCGTCCTCACGATCATCGTGGCCGCCCTCACCGGGATCGGGTCCTTCGGCGGAGTCCCGAGCGAAGCGCCCGCGTCGGAGCAGGCCGGGGCGGTGGTTGGCATCGTGTTGGTCGCGATCATCCTCGGAGGGCTTTTCCTCTGGCTCGCGATCATGACGCGCAAGGGACGGAACTGGGCGCGGATTACCTCGACGGTGCTGCTCGCACTCGGCATCATCAGCGCGTTGTCCGGGCTCGGGGGCGGCGGCCCGGTCGCCCTTCTCTATCTCATCCAGCTCCTCATCGAGATCGCGGTGCTGGTGTTGCTGTGGCTTCGCCCGTCCAGGGAGTATTTCGGGGCCGTGCCGAGGTCCGGGTGAGCGCCCCCAGATGATCCTTCTCTGTGGTCCGGAGAACCCAGCATTCTTCCGCTTCCGACCACGAACCGAGATCTGACTTGTACGTGTCCGAGCGCCACGAACCGCCCATACGAAAGGCGG
>JBOHCT010000193.1:0-8118 GCA_050699055.1 Streptosporangiaceae bacterium
CCCCCGGACCGCCACGACATCGGCGTCGATCACTCAGCGTCGATGACGCTCAAACCGTCGTGATCACCCTGCCACAGCGACAGACACCGTGGCGGCTAACACTCGTGCTCGACGGCGACGAGCTGGCCGGTCGCTGTTTCGTGTGCCCCGTGGGGGTTGGGGTGGTGGCTTCTGTAAGCATGCGTGGGGCTCGCGGTCGTGTGGGCGCGTATGGCCCCGACCACGAGCACCCGACTGCGGGGCAACGCCGGGGGCCCAGCGTGGAGGAGGCCGCGCTTCGGCACCTTCGCGTTCCCCTGCGACACCGACCAGCAGCGGGCCGCCAAGGTGAGCGAGCTCCCCGGATCACGAGAAGAGTGAAGTAGGCGCCTCGCGGACCTGCCGTAGGACGCGAAGGCGTCGCAGACGGTCTGGGAACGGTCAGTGGGGGAGACCGCCCTCATGTTCAGCCCGCCGGTAAGCTCGCCGCCGCGTCCGCCTTGGGGACCACGTGGGGACCACACGCTACGCACGCAGCCGCATGGGCGGCACGCGGCTGAACGTGAACCCGACCGACATACGCCTTCTGAACTGGGGAAACGCCCTACCCTCATGTCCTGGAGGTCAAGGGGTCGCCGGTTCAAATCCGGTCGTCCCGACCAGGCGACAAGCGCACCCGGCCGTCGCGTCAAAAGCCCAGGTCAAACCGTTCTTCTTGTTGCCATTCCGCGGACGAGCCTGTCCTTGCGCTGCCCGTAGTTGGGGACCGCAAGACCGCCAGGTGGGTTTGTGTGAGGGCCGCTTGACCAGCGGTAACCGAGCGGGGGAGCGCACTTGACCGTCAGACGGGTGGGTAGTCGTCTGCGCTGGTCGGAGAGGGTGACGACTCGTGCGCAGCCTCGGCTGACGTGCGGGGTTGTTCGGCCTCGCGTACCACGTGTGGTCCCCAAGTGGTCCCCAGAACGGACCGAGGGCCAGGGCTGGTTGGGGAATGCGATAGTTGTTGCTGTCCCCGCGCGCAAACGCGCGGCCGCCGCTGGTCGACGCCTCGCCGACGTCCACGCGATCGTCTCTGATGTCCTCGACCACGCTACGTGAGCCAGCCCAGGGTCGGCGGAGTGGTCTTCGACGTCAACCTGTTGATCGCCGCGGTTGCTGGCGGGGACACGGACTTCTGGTCGTGGCCGTCGCCACGCCCGTCAGCGACAACCCGGCCCGCGACATTGCCTCGGCATCGTCAACGTCGCGGTCGAGTTCGGACTGTGGTTGTCGCCGCACGTACTGCGCAAACCGCCCGGGCTCTCATCGAGGGCTACCAGTGGGCCCGCGCACACCGAGGCGCACCTGGATGTGTTGATGGAGATCGCCGAAGCCTCCGGCGGGGGAAGTCGTCGAACCGGACTGCACGGTCGGGGACCGCCCCGACGACGACAACCGCGTGCTTGAGCCGGCCTACGCCAGCGACGCCGTCCTCATCATCAGCGACAACCGGCCTCACCTCCATGTCTGCATGGCGAGGCATCCCGGTCCTACGACCCCGCGAGTTCGCGTCCCGTGTCGACGTGATGCGCCGCTCGCGACGACAGTAGCGGCGGGCGAACCGTTGGCCGCAGGTAACATCGATCGCTGACATCAACATCGACGCGGACCCCAACCCTAGAGGAAGAGCATCTTCGCGAGTACGCGTTGCACTTCGGTGAGTTCGTCGCCGGACAGGGTGATCTCGGGGGCGGGGCGGCGGAAACGCCCCGCGGCCACGGTGCGTACCTGCTCGGTGATCACCCAACCGTTCCCGGCAGCGACGTGAATGCGGTGCAACCAGCCCGGCCGTTCCACCGAAGTCAACGGCAGCACGGACACGAGCGCACCGCCGGTCAGGCTCAGGTGGAGCCGCGAGGAGACGACCAGCGCCGGCCGGTCCTTACCCTATTCGCGGCCACGGACCGGGTCGAAGTCGACGAACCACACCGCGCCCGGCTCGATCGTCGGCCTGCTCACGCGGCGTGCCAGTCGTCGGCGACCGGGGTGTCCGCTGCCGCCAACTCGCCGGCCCCGGCCAGGTAGTCAGCCCAGCCCTGCGGATCCGCCGCGCGGTACCGCTCGACGGCGGCGACCGCAGCGGCCTCCCAGTGCTCATCCAGCAGCCGACGGATCGCCTCGTCCGCCGAGGCGCCACCGAACTCCTCGCGGGCGAGGCACTGCACACGCTCACGGGTCTCCTCACTCACACGCAACACGACATCAGTATACGTGCCTGTAAACGACTCTGTAAGCGTGATCGGGCACGTGACACACCACGATGAGGCCCTGACCAACGCCCATGATCGAAGTGATTCGATTGGGGATCGGCGGATCCGCCACCGCGGACACACCCGCACGCCGCGATGGTCTGCTGCCCGCCAACCCACGCCATGACGAGGCACCGCTGTATCACTGCGGCCAGGCGCGGCAGATCTCGGCTGCAGCCCGGTGGAAGCCGTCAGGGAGCCCGGCGCCCCGCATCGCCGCGGCGATCACCTCCAGCTCGCCGACCATCCGGGGACCACACGTCACGGACGCGGCCGCATGGGCGGCGCGTGGCTGAACGTAAGCGCGACCGGATGTACAGCTTCTGGGCTGGGGAAACGCCCTGCCCTCACGTCCTGGGGGTCAAGGGGTCGCCGGTTCAAATCCGGCCGTCCCGACTGGCCGAAGGGAGCCTTGACCAGGGCAAAAGCCCAGATGCAGGTGAGCTTGCCTTATGCTTCCCGGCGCTGAGGAGCACTTGGGCCCACGCGAAGGCCTTGGGGTCGACGACGTAGCCCACTTTGACCGTCCGTCAAGTCGACCGCAACGACTACTGACGCCGCTTGATGATCTTCCTCAGCGTTGCTAGATCATCTTCCGTAGGGGCGACCGCCAGGTTAGCGCTCAGGCGGGTGTCATGGGAATCACTTCCGGGGTGCGGACGTGTGCTGCGGTGGGTGGGACGACCACTGCGATGACGGCGAGCGGCTGCCGGCAGTGGGGCAGCGTTGCACGCCGTTCGCGGCGTTCGTCTGGTCGTCTGGAACGTCGTTCGGAACGTCACGGGCGCCGGGGTCGGCGCGCCGGCGGGGCCTGTCGTTGCGGCGGTGCCAGTCGGCGACGCGGCAGCGGGGGGGTGCAGTACCGCTTGTTCGGGTGCCCGCCCGGGACGGTGAACGGGGCGCCGCAGGTGGCGCACGGCCGGGTGGTGGTGTTCGTCGTCATCGACGGCTCCCCTCGGGGTGAAGAGCGCGGCGCAGGGCGTCGGTGCGCTGCTGGTGGGCGTGCATCCGGTACGACGGCCCGTCGACGGCGCAGATCACGCCGCGATGGAGCAGCCGGTCCAGGAGGGCGGCGGCGAGCATCGGGTCGCCGAGCCGCTGTCCCCACTCGGCGACGCCGGCGCGATCGCCGCGCTCCAGGCCTTCGCCACCTCCCCAGGGTTGCCGGCGACCTTGCCGCGTACCCGCGACTATCGGTTCCCCGCCGACCCACAGCCGAAGGCGCCGGTCACCGTCGCGTGGGGTACCCGCGACCTGCTGCTCGTCCCTCGCCAGGCCCGCCGTGCCCGCGCGCTGCTCCCACACGCCAACCACGTCTGGCTACCGGGCTGCGGCCACGTCCCGATGTCCGACGACCCCGCCCGCACCGCCGACCTGCTCCTCCAGACGGAGATCGAATAGGCGGACGCCACCCGCGCACGACGCCCCCGAGACCGGCGATCAGCGAGCACGGTCTTAGAGCGTCAGGCAATAGGCCTGCCGGGGTCGCCCGTCCCCGTAACGCGACCGGCTTCGTTGTCGTCAGTCGACGCAGGCCCGCTGCGACTCCCTCCTCCGCTTGCCGCTCGCGCGCGGATGACGCGCCCTCTTCCGACGCCCTATTGCCGGGCGCTCTAAGCGTGCGGTCGTTGTCCTCGTGCACCTCGCTCTGTCACTGTGGCGACCACTCCCGGCATACGGCGTTGAACTTGGCGTCCCAGGGAAGGCTGGTGCCCGTGGGCGTGTGCCCCGGCCCCTGCAACGCGGCGTGGCGAGACGCCCTTGGCGCACACCTCGCCGCCGTTGAAGCCTGCAAACGGGCCACGGCATGGCTCAACGCGGACCCTGATCACCGGGGCGCACCGCCGCCCCTCCCAAGCATCCCGAATCCTACCCGGTTCGCGGCGAGCCGATCTGGTGCCGTCGATGCAAGGCGCTACTGCGCCGCTGCCTGACAGAACTGAACTACCTGCCCGACACCGATGCGCGGACATCGAATATGGATGGGCTGCTGTCCTGGGCGCACGGATGGGAAGACGCCGGCCGCGGCAAGGTTGGTAAGACAGCGCGGCCGAAGGGGGCCCGTACCGGACTCGCCCTCGTCACCAGCCTAGCCTGGCTGGCCGCACACAGCGACACCATCCTGGCAGACCCCCATCTCGGCGTCCGCTTCTGGCAGGAGACGCTGCGCAGGCACGCGGAGCTGCGGGAAGAGATCACCGCCGCCCTCCACGTCGGACCCGCGCCGACAGCTCCGGGTAACCAGGGCGGCCTGCGCGGTGACACGCACAGAACAGTTGCCCGGCCGCCACGTCGCGGCGGATCATCGCCCAGCTCGCACCGGGCGCCGGACGCCTTAGCCATCGCGTCGCCATGGATCGGTGTAGCTCGGGTGCGCGGTGCGCGGTTCAGCGGGGCTCGGTCTGCAATGCCCGCACGTGGCGGGCAACTCCCTCGGTGACGCCCTCGCGCTCGAGTTTGTTGCGCGTCATCCCCTGTGAGCGCGCGGCGCGTTCCGCTACTGGACGGGTGACGGTGCGCGTCGGTCCTATAGATCGTCGGGCAGAAGCTGGAAGGCATCATGGCCGGTCAACGGTCGCATGGCGCGGAAGTCGCGGCGGTCCAGCGTGAGCACCGCGTTGGTGCGGTACTCGGCGGCCAACACGACGGTGACGGCGTCGGCCAGATCGAGATCCAGGTCAGCGTAGTGGCGCCGGACGGCCAGTGCGGCGCTCAGCAGCCGCGGGGTGGTCTCGGCGATGGCGACTCGGGTCGTCTCGGCCCGAGCGACGAGAGTGCCCAGGATGGCATCCGCGGTGCGCCGATCTGCCCGGATGCTGGCGACCTGGTGGACCTCGGTAAGCGTCAGGGGGCTGACGACCAGTAGACCGCAGGTGCCGGCCGCGGTGGCTGTCTGCTTGTGTTCGGGATCGGCGCGGTTGAAGAGGGCGAGGAGACCGGAGGTGTCGGCGACGGCGATCACCGGTTCGCCTCAGTACGCTCCCCTTTCGCCTGGGCGGCCTGCTCGATGGCGTGGTGGACGTCCTCGCTGGTCATCGGTCCGCCGAGATCGACGGTTTCGTCGTCGCGGAGCAGCGGTTCGTCCCATAGCCGTGCGCCCAAGGCGGCAAGCTTGACAGCCTCGCGCAGAATCTCCGCTTCGGGGACACCACGGCGCTCGGCTGCTTCCTTGATCAGGGCGAGGTCTTCCGGGTCAGCGTAGACGTTGGTCCTCTTCATGGACATGTACCAACCCTAACACAGGTACCTATCTACATCGAGATGCTGCTTCGCGAGGCGAGCGATCCCGTCGCGCATGGCGATCAGGCGGTCGCCGTTGAGTACGGCGGAGAGCTGGAGCCGCTGGTGGAGATGACCCGCCGGGTCGGACCCGTCCACACTTGGTGGCGTAGAGCTCGTTGGGCAGGTCACGATCGGTATTGGCTACGCGCGAGGGCCAGGACAGGCTCGAGACGTTCCTGAGCTTGCTTCGTGAATCGTCGCAGGTCCAGCATGTCGAGCGTGGCCCGCAGAATCGCCTCGCTCTTCCCAGCCGTAGTCCCGCGAGACGAGCGCCATGAGCGCCGCGAGTTCTGAGGGCGGCACCTGGTCCAGCGTCCGGGGGCCGAGCTGGCGGGCACACACGACGGGCTGATCGGGCAGGCGGTACGTACACGGTTTCACGCCGGCGTGCCCGAGCGGGTCATCTGCCACCAGTACACCGCGCCGCACGGCACTATTGACCGCCGAGTTCAGTATCTTGGCGATCTGCTTGCCCGCTCGCTGGCCACCGGACGCCCGTACGTACACGCCGTACAGCCGGTCACCCAGCATCGGTCCCTCCACGGCCGCAATCTCCCGGATCCCGTCCACCAACTGGTTACGCGTCGCCTCGGACACGGTCGCGGATCGCGTGATCCCGGATGCTTGGGGTTATTAGAACCCCTTTGGAACATCGGAACCCGTCCTCGGTTCGTTACTGACAGTGGCCGAGCTGTGAACTGCCGGATGTCAGGACGGCGCAGAGCGCGGAGACAGCCTCCATCTCCGCGAGTGGAGGCAGCACGGTATCGGCTCGCGATCACTCAGGACGCGCGGGTCGCCCGGCTGTCGGCGATGCCGATGCGGCTACCCTGCCCCTATGGGCGAGCACCGGTCGTAGCTGCTGATCCTCGGCGAAGGCGCCGCGGTCGCGTGGGTGCTGCGGGAGTCGCGGATGGCGTTCCCGCCGACCAGGCGCGCCGAGGTCGGCCGGCTGGTGGTCGGCCGGCTGGTGGTCGGCGACGAGCCGCTGATCTTCACGACGCGTGGCTGCTGGCACAACCCGAGCCCGGACCGCGGCCGCGTCATCGGCGTCGCCGACGTCACGAGTCCGGTGACCGTGTACGACAAGCCGGTGGAGATCGCGGGCCGGGAGTTCACTCGGGGCTGCGACATCGCGGCACGTCGCCTCGCTCCGCTGCGGGAGGGCGTCGAACTCGCCCCTCTCGTACCGCGGCTGGAGGCGTTCCCCGACGGTCACGGCTGGGGGATCCGGCTGCGCCGCCCGCTGTTGGAGCTGCCGCCAGCAGACGCGAGCCTCGTCCGACACGAGCTGTCGGAGATCGCGCGCGACCCCTTCCGTACCCGCCAGGCCTACCTCGACCGCGGTGCGCGAGCGCGAGCGTGACCGGCGGGGATCTCCCCGCCAGGGAAGCGTTTGCGCCCCTTGCTGGTAGTCAGCACCGTCCACTGCGTCCCCAGTGCACCTCGGGCCCGAGGGTTCCGCCGCATCGCACTTCGGTGGGGCGTCAGGAACCCTCTGAAAGACACCGTCCTCACGCACAGTGACGAGTCGGGCGTGCAGAGCGATACGGGAGATGAGCACTCGGGTTGCGTTGCCGTGCGCTGAGGACGCGGCAGACCCGTTAGCGCAGACCACGCCGGAGGGATCCCGTGAGTGACGAGTCGCAGACTGGCGTGCGCGGATCCCGCAGCGCCTGGCCAAGCTGGCGGAGGCATGGCGCGACGATGCCGCGTGGACCGGGATGACCCAGGCGGGCGGTGTCGACCTGCCCGGCGAGGTCGCGTGCATAGTGGCGCTCGACGAGGTCATCGTGCACGGATGGGACATCGCCGTCGCCAGCGGCCAGAGCTTCGCCTGCGACGACCCGAGCCTGGTACGGGCGGCGTACGAGTTCGTGCAGTAGCCTCGCCAGCAGGACCGGCTCCACGCGCGCCCCGGCCGCATACTACGGTCGGTTCGTGGCTGATCGCATTGGCGAGTACGATCTCGAGGTCGCGCTGTGGAAGGCGACGGACGACGGCTCGCCCGACGCTGTCGTGCAGGCCCTGGTCGACGCGGCCGAGCATCCCGAGCGCCTGGACGATGTCACCCCGGCCCAGGCTCTGATCACGGCCTGTGAGACGCTGGCGCGCTTCGATCGCCACGACGAGGCCATCGAGCTGGCGCGCCGTGCGGTGGAGGTGGGTCGCGAGCAGGAGGTGCTGGACCCGCGCACGTGGCTGGCGAAGATCCTCATCGGCGCCGGGCACAGCGAGGAAGGCCTCGCGGAGCACCGGGTCGCGCGTCGGGCACATCCGGACGACTGGCACACGTACGAGATCGTCGGCGAGGCGTTCGAACTCGCCGGCGACCCGCGTCGAGCGATCGCGTGTTTCACCTCCGGTGGGCGACGGGCGCTCTCGAGGGGCGAGCGATTCGACGCCTACAGGTTGTTGGGGCCGCGGTGGCGGGTGCGGCAGGCGTTGGGCTTCCCAAGGGACGCCGATGACCGTTGGGCCGAGGAGGTACGGGGTCGGCTGTTCCCCGACCTGAGGCGAGGCCCTGGTCCGGCCGCGTTGGGGATGTCGCGCGACGGGTCCACCGGCG
>JBOHCT010000194.1:0-8095 GCA_050699055.1 Streptosporangiaceae bacterium
GGCCTGGACCGCGGCGAGGTGTGGGTAGAGCGGGTCGAGCCGCTGGCCGGTCATGCTGGTGCGGGGCTGCAGCAGCCCCGCGTGCTTGACCCTTCCGGCCGCCTCCCCGTACCGGAGGTGCAGCACGTCACCCAGATACGCCGCGGTCGAGGAGTAGCCCCTGGCGGTATCCAGGCCACGCTCGGCGACCTGGGCCACCAGCTGCTGCTGGACCACCGGCACCAGCCGCGCGACCTCCTCGGTCGCCAGCAACACCCCGTCGACCGCCTCGTCCGACAGCCACGACAACGGCCCAGCCCCGGCCACCACGGCGACCCGCTCCCGCGCGGTCAGCACCGCCTCCCACACCGCCTCATCGGTCGCGGGTGGCCCGGTGTCCTGGTCCCTGTCCATGTATTCGAACATACATTCGGGTACCGACAGAAGACGCCGCCAACGAGGGTTTTCGCAGGTCACAAGATGACAACGGTTGCTGATGAACCCACCGCCCCTGCCAGGATGTCCGGGTGGTGGATCCGGGCGAGTTCTATACAGGCATAGTCGCCGACCTTTACGAGCCGCTGAAGTCCAGCAGCCAGGATGGGGAGCCGTACGCGCGGTTCATCGCGGAATCGGGTGAGCCCGCCTTGGAACTCGGCTGCGGCGACGGTGAGCCGATGCTCGACCTGCGCCGCCGCGGCCTCGACGTCGAGGGGGTCGACTCGTCGGCCGACATGCTTGCCCGTTGCCGCCACGAGGCGGCCCGTAAAGGCATCGACGTCGTCGTGCACCACCAGCGCATGGAGCGGTTGGACCTTCCGCGCTCGTGCCGCTCTTCGTACCCTCGCCGACACCGGACCACCAGCTTGGTCGAGCCAAGGAGGCTCAGGCAGCCGATGGAGCGACAATCCGGGTGTCGGTTCGTTCGGAGGGTCGGGACGACTCGCAACGGACCCAGCGGGCGATTCTCCGCTACGAGAGGCATGCGGCCGGCGAGAGCACCGTGGTGGATCGGCCCTGGATCCTGCATTGGTACACGCCAACCGGGTTCCGCCGGCTCGCGACGGCAGCCGATCTTGAAGCGTCCGTCTCAGGCGGTCAGCCCGTAGCTCCCGACGCCACCGAGTTCACCTTCGTGCTGCGCGCCGCCCGCTGACCTGCGCACCGTCGATCATTCGGGTGACGACGTCGCTTCCCGGCGGTGCAGCAGCTTTGCGATGCTCCACGCCGTGACGAGCGTCCACACCCCCTGCAGGATGACGAACCCCCACTGGTGGTGCAGCCACCCGACCACTGTGAGCAGGCCGGAGCCGAACAGGTTGAGCCACAGGTAGAGCCGCGAGTGCTGGGAGGTCCTGTTCAGCTGGAAGAGCGCGAACGGCACCAGGATCCCGAGTGCGCCGACGAACTCCAGCGCCAGGACCGCGGTCATGAAGCGGCCTTCTCGGGGCGCGCTCCGCGCAACCGCTGCACGACCCCGGCAAGTGACACCAGGGCCCAAACTCCCTCGAGGAAGACGAAACCCCAGTCCTGCGACAGCACGGCGGTCGCCGTCAGGGCGCCGGAGCCGACGAGGTTCGGGACGAGATACAGGTACGATGTCTGGTCGAGCACGTCGAGCTGCGCGAGGACGAACCCGGCGAGCACCAGCAGCGCTCCGATGATCTGGACGATCTGGTCCACAGGCCCCTCCAACACGCGTCGTCTTGGCGGACCGGGTACGGCGCGTATCTCGTCCGGGGAACGGGCTGTCGAACCGCGTCCGGCGCAACCCTATCGACCTGCGAACGGTGGGCCGGCGGACACGCGTCGTCCATCGCCGGAACACACGTGGTGGTGCTCGACGTTTCGGGTAGGTATACCCGCAGTGTGGAGTGGGTCCCGTGGAGTTGTACGGTCACGGGGGTTCACGCGCGGTGGGATGAGGTGTGGCAGGTGTCACGGTACGGCGGATCGAGCCGACGACCGTGGCCGCCGACGAACAGGAGCATGCGTGGCACGCAAGGGAAAGACCGACGGCTCCGGCCGATCGCTGGTGATCGTGGAGTCGCCTGCCAAGGCGCGCACGATCGCCGGGTACCTCGGCAACGGGTACGTCGTCGAGTCCAGCGTCGGGCACATCCGCGACCTGCCGGGCACCGCCGCCGAGATCCCGGCCAAGTACAAGAAGGAGCCGTGGGCCCGCCTCGGCGTCAACGTCGAGAACGACTTCGCCCCCCTGTACGTGGTGGGCAGCGCGAAGAAACAGCAGGTCACCCGGCTGAAGCAGGCTCTTTCGGACGCTGACGAGCTCTACCTCGCGACAGACGAGGACCGCGAGGGTGAGGCGATCGCCTGGCACCTGTCAGAGGTGCTGAACCCCAAGGTGCCGGTTCGGCGGATGGTGTTTCACGAGATCACGCAGCACGCGATCCGGGACGCGATCGAGCACCCGCGAGACATCGACCAGCAGCTCGTCGACGCCCAGGAGGCGCGGCGAATACTCGACCGGTTGTACGGCTACGAGGTTTCGCCCGTGCTCTGGCGCAAGGTCATGCCCAGGCTCTCCGCCGGGCGTGTGCAGTCGGTCGCGACTCGGCTCGTGGTGGAGCGCGAGCGGGAACGCATCGCGTTCCGGGAGGCCTCGTACTGGGGCCTGTCTGCGACCTTCGACACTCGTACGGATACCGACCCCCAGTCCTTCGGCGCGACGCTCGGCACGATCGACGGGCACAAGGTGGCGCAAGGCCGCGACTTCGACAACCGCGGGCGGTTGAAGAGCGAGAATGTCGTGCACCTCGACGAGGCCGCGGCGGGCGCGCTCGCCGAGCGGCTCTCCGACGCGCGGTTCGCGGTCGACAGCGTCGAGCGCAAGCCGTACCGGCGCTCCCCGTACGCCCCGTTCCGTACGACGACCCTGCAGCAGGAGTCCGCGCGCAAGCTCGGCTTCAGCCCGGCGCGCACGATGCAGGTTGCCCAGCGGCTGTACGAGAACGGCTACATCACCTATATGCGCACCGACTCGGTGACGCTCGCCGACCAGGCGATCACGGCGGCGCGGCGCCAGGCGGCGCAGCTGTACGGGTCGGAGTACGTGCCGGACAAGCCGCGCAAGTACTCATCGAAGGTGAAGAACGCCCAGGAGGCGCACGAGGCGGTGCGCCCTGCGGGCGACACCTTCCGTACGCCCGCCGAGACGGGCCTCTCCGGTGACGAGTTCCGGCTCTACGAGCTGGTCTGGAAGCGCACCGTCGCCTCCCAGATGAAGGACGCGACCGGCCACTCCGTGTCCGTGCGGGTCGCGGGCACGAGCAGCGCGGGGGAGCGGTGCCAGTTCACCGCATCCGGCAAGGTGCTCACCTTCCACGGCTTCCTGCGCGCGTACGTGGAGGGGTCCGACGACCCCGAGGCCGAGCTCGACTCCAGCGAGCGCAGGCTGCCTGACGTCACCGAGGGCGACGCGCTCGCCGCGCTGGAGCTCTCGCCTGAGGGACACCAGACCCGGCCGCCGGCCCGCTACACCGAGGCGACGCTCGTGCGCGAGCTCGAGGAGCGTGAGATCGGCCGGCCGTCGACGTACGCGGCGATAATCGCGACCATCCTCGCCCGCGACTACGTGTTCAAGAAGGGCACGGCGCTCGTACCGACGTGGCTGGCGTTCGCGGTCGTGCGGCTGCTCGAGGAGCACTTCGGCCACCTCGTCGACTACGAGTTCACCGCGAGGATGGAGGGCGTGCTCGACGACATCGCCCGCGGCGACGCCGGGATGGTCGAGTGGCTGACCAGGTTCTACTTCGGCGGCACCAACGGCCATGGCGGGGGTGGCGGAGTAGACGTAGGAAGCGACGGCGACGGCACGGGTGAGGGCCTGAAGGAGCTGGTCTCCGACCTCGGGGAGATCGACGCCCGCGAGATCAGCTCGTTCCCGCTGCCGGACAGCGACATCGTCGTACGGGTCGGGCGGTATGGGGCCTACCTCGACCGCGACGGGCAGCGGGCGAACATCCCCGACGACCTGCCGCCGGACGAGCTGACCGTCGAGCGGGCCGAGGAGCTGCTCGAGGCCGGCAACGGCGGCCGCGAGCTCGGTGAGGATCCCGAGACCGGGCACGAGATCGTGGTGAAGAGCGGCAGGTACGGCCCGTACGTCACCGAGCTGCTGCCGGAGGACGCGGAGGGCAAGCCGCGTACCGCGTCACTGTTCCGTTCGATGACCCCCGACACGGTGACCCTCGACGACGCCCTGCGGTTGCTCTCGCTGCCGCGAGTCGTCGGCACTGCCGAGGACGGCGAGGAGGTCCTGGCGCGCAACGGCAGGTACGGTCCGTACCTGCGCAAGGGCACCGACTCCCGCTCGCTCGACAGCGAGGAGCAGCTGTTCACCGTCACCTTGGACGAGGCGATGCGGCTGTTCGCCCAGCCGAAGCGGCGCGGCCGCCGCGCCGCCGCCCCGCCGTTGCGTGAGCTGGGCTCCGACCCTGCCACGGGCAAGCCCGTCGTGATCAAGGACGGCAGGTTCGGCCCGTACATCACCGACGGCGAGACCAACGTGACGGTGCCGCGGTCCGAGACGCCGGACGACGTCACCACGGATCGCGCGTACGAGCTGCTCGCGGAAAAGCGTGCGAAGGGGCCGGCTCCGCGCAAGCGCGCGACCAAGAAGACCACCAAAAAGACGACGGCCAAGAAGGCCGGCGCCAAGAAGGCCGCCAGCAAGAAGCCGGCGGCCAAGAAGACCGCGAGCAAGAAGACCGCGGCCAAGAAGAGCACCAGCAAGAAGTCGAGCTGATCAGCCGGGCCCGTACGGCCCGCGTGGCCCGGGACCTGGTGGCGGGTAGCCGGGCGGCGGTGGTCCGGGACCACCGGCCCATGGCCCGGGGGGTCCTGCAGGCGCTGGACCGGCGACGGCGGCGAGAAGTCGCTTCTTGTGCGCGTTGCGGCGCAGTGCGGTGACCAGCAGGATGGCCCCGCAGATCAGGAACCCGACTAGCGGGATGGCGATGATCGCGAAGATGCCGCTCAGCAGGCCCCCGACGGAGAACTTGCTGCCAACGGCGAACCGCACGCCCGCAGGGCTGGTGCACGAGAACCTGTAGCCGCCTTCGCTGGTGACGTGGACATGCGCGATGGCGTACCACTTGGTGCCGTTCTTCGTCAGGGTTTCGCTGCCGAAGACCGGCTTGAACCTGGACTGGCCGGGCCCGGTCACCTGGCAAGGGACCTTCCCGGGCAACGCCAGCGCGCTCGGCCTGGACGCGTACAAGCTCTTGTCTTCGTTCGGGGTGAGCTGGACGGTGGTGCTCCCGTTGTCGAGCTCGGTAAAGCCACTGAACGGTTTGGCCAACGTCCAGACGAAGATGCCGACGGCGATCAGGCAGCACAGGACGAAGACGCTGGGGCCGATGACGTACCAGATCCGCCGCGGGCGCAGCTCGCGCGGGTCGACGGAGGCCGGTGCGGCCGGCTGGCCTGAGTACGGTGCGTACGGCGTCACGGGGGCTATCGTGCCATCCCGCGTGCGTGCCGTGGTGGGCTCGTGCTTGAGCTGATCAAGTCGCGCGCGAAAGCGCGCCCGGAGGGGAAACGAGCCGGCCGGCGCGGTTGGCGCGGGCCACGACGTCGCCGATCTGCGCGCCGAAGTCCCGCCACCACGTCGGGCTGGGTGCGGCCGGCGTACGCGTGATGGACCGTCGGATGACGGTGGCCTCGGCGTCGTCGATCCGTACCGTTCGCGCCCACGCCGAAAGGAGCGTGTCGAGGTCGTCGGAGGGTTCCATGGTCATGCCTCCAGGATCGTGGCCAGCTGCTTGCGGGCGAGCGCGAGCTTGTACCGAACGGTGCCCGCGGGCTGGTCGAGCGCGGCGCCGATCTGCGCGCTCGTCAGCTCGCCGACGGTGTGCATGGTCAGAACCACCCGTAGCTCCTCGGGAAGCGCGCGGATCGCCGAGGCGACCTCGTCCATCCGTTCGCCGGTCTCAGCACGGGTTTCCGGCTGGTCGTGGGCTGGCGCGGCGGTCGACACTGTCTGCTCGAGTGTGTGCTGCGTGGTGCGCCGGGTGCCTGCACCAGTACTGTCGTCGTTCCCATACCGAGGAAGACGGCCCGGAGCCGGAAGTGTTGGTGCGGCGCGCCCGCGCGGTGGTTAGCTGCGGGAGCCGGGGAACCGCTCCGTCGCCGGGCCGTGCTCGTAGCTCGTGTCCCGCTCGCCCTGCCCCTCCTCGGGGTAGCTCCAGGAGTCGCCGTCGTACCCGGACGATTGGTAGTCCGACGAGTAGTACGCCGGCTGCTCGTACTGGGTCTGCTCGTACACGGGTTCGATGTGCGAGGGCTGCTCCGCCGTGGCGTAGCTGTCGTTCGGCGTGTTGTAGTCGCGGTTGGCGCCCTGCTGGCGGGGCGTCTGCGTCGAGTACGGCTGTTCGGGCTCGTCGACGTAGTCGTTGCGCCCGGTGCCCCAGGACGCGTCGTAGCGGTCGTTCGACGGCATCTGCCTGGTCGCTGCCTCGTCCGCGGGCGCGCCGCCGGGGAGTATCTCCGCGCCGGCGTACCGGTCGTCGTCCTCCGCCTCCGTTGCCTCCGTCGCCTTGGGAGCCGGGCGGTGCCATCGGGTGGGCAGGAAGCCGCCGAACAGCAGGGCGACGCCGATGGCGACCAGCAGCTTCCCGTCGGTGATGTTCGGGTGTGCGTACAGGGCCGCGAAGTTCAGCTTCATGCCGGCCAGCACCGGCAGTGCCAGCAGCACCTCGGCGGCGATGAGCAGCACCCCGCCGAGCAGCAGTGCGGTCGGGGAGACCGAACGCCAGGCGAGCAGGACGCCGGCGAGGGCGCCCACGACCGCGTACACCACGAGCAGCAGCAACAGCCACCACCGCTCCTGGGCGCCGCCGACATGGTCGCCGACGAAGTTGACCGCCCAGTTGAGGGCGAAGAACGCGGGTAGCAGCAGGATGCCGACCAGTACCCCTGCGAAGTGCCTCACGGCTTGCCCCCTTGAACGGAACTGGAACGTGACGGTGCGAGTGGATGGCGTAGGTGTGGATGAGGTCGCACGGGTTCCTCCCCCTCTAGGCCGACCGTCCAGAAGCGGCGGCGTCCCCCTCGTCGACCGCCCGCCGGACGTCCTCGTAGCGGAGCAGGTCGACCACGGTGGGCGCGTCGTCCAAGCTCGGCCAGATCTGCACCATCGGCCCGCTCGCCGGTGCGATGGCGATGGCCGCGACGTTCTTGGTATCGAGCTGCTCGCCCGCGTCGGGCTCCGCGACCTCGTCGGCGGAGGCCCGCTCGGCAGCATTGCCACCGGCGTCAGCGACGGCCTCGGCTTCGCCGTCGGGCTCCGCCTCGATCGCTGCCCGGTTCGCCCGGTCGAGTGTCGCCAGCACGGTGGCGACGTACAGGCTCGCGGAGGTCGCCTCGTCGAGGCGTGTTTGCAGCGTGTCTACACGGAGGCAGAGCTGGGCGATGCGCCGCTCGCGGCGAAGCACCTCGCGGACGCCGAGCCGCTCGGCGCGGGCGACCGCGCTGCTGACCTGGGCGAAGCGCAGGTCACCACGGCGCAGCCGACGGCGGAGCCAGAACACGAGTGCTGCCTCGACCCCGACGACGGCCACGACCGCGACGATGCCCCCGCGGGCGACCGTCGGGTCACGCGCGACGGCGGCGACAGCCGCGGCCACGACGGCGGCAACCAGCAACGCGACCATAACCCCCGCGGGTACGGGCGGTCGCCGTCGATGGGTACGCCGAAGCATGCCACGAGGCTATTGGGCATGGCAGGTCAATGCCCGCCGCCACGCCGCTCGAAGAGTAAACATCGCTGGATTCTTGGTGACTGTACCGCGAAGTTCAGCGGCGATGGGCGCCTTCGGTGCGTTCCTCGGGTGGTTTCGGGACGCGGCAGGCGTGCTCGAGCAGCAGCGCCGCGACACAGAGGGCTACGGCGGACGCCAGGCACCCCCCGGCGACCCATGCGTCCGAACGCTGCGTGGGGCTGATGAGCGTGCCCAGGAGGTCGACGAGGATGCCGCCGAACGCCCCGGCGACGACCGCGGCGGCGTACGCACTCGCCTTGGCGAACACGGCGTAACGCGCAACGACGAGCGGTTCCGGCGGCGGCGGCGATTCGGTGGCGCACGCCGACGAC